>JAGLYV010000001.1 GCA_023131975.1 Candidatus Krumholzibacteriia bacterium
AGCGATTCATTGGTCCCTCCGAGAATACTCGTTCCCGGAATGACTATGAGCGCAAATATCAGTATCAACGATTTCAATCTCAATGCTGTACCCCTTCATTCGACACCTATATAATACACCGACAGACCTGTTCAGGCAAATATTTGTAATACCCCGGTCCTGCTGCCTCCCCTTGCCATCATTGACAACGATCACGATATATTCTATTCTGAGAGTGGAAACGGGAATCAGGACTTGCGCCGGGTCAGTGATCGGAAGGAGTCGATGATGAAGATCCATAAAAGGATATCAGCAGTTTTCATCGTAGTTAGCATGGTCGTTGCCTGCCAGGCCCCCGCCGAGGCACAGATAATGGGGCTCCTGTCCCTCGAAAGACTTTCGCTCCTTGACGCCACAGGCACAGGCGGAAGGCCGATGGCGATGGGATCTGCCTATACCGCGGTCAGTGACGACGCGTTCGCTCTGCTCTATAACCCCGCGGGACTGATCCAGATAGAAGACAGGGAGATCTCTTTCGGAATACACCACAGACAGGTGAAAATTGACGGCATGTATGACAGTTACAGGGCCGCGACCGATAATTCATACACCTCGTTCGGACATCTTGCCTATGTGGCTCCCCTTGACTCGCACTACGCCAATGCTGTATTCGGAATAGGCGTATTCCGGGTCGCGTCTTCCGACCTTGAATATATCAGAAACGCTTCGAGAGTGGATCTCGAGGGCACGATCATGAATTCCTTCAAACAGTCCGGCACGATCTACCAGTACAGGATCGGCATTGGAGTCGAACTGACCCCGATGATCGCCGTCGGAGCTAACCTCGTACTCTGGAATTCGTCTGTCGATTTCAACGAGACCATTGATTACACCCACGGAGCGTCAGATTCGTCCTACACCCTGTCCGACAATGGTTCAGCCGACCTCGACGGGATCAGCCTGGAACTGGGAATCATGCTCTGGCTCAGTGACCATGTCAAAGCCGGCTTGACCATGTCGACACCGGCCAAGCTTTACTATGACGGAGAAGTCGATAATTCCTACACGGGCACATTCCCGGACGGCTATGGATGGACTACAGATGACGAGTATTATTATATCGAGGACGAATTCTCCATCCCGATGAAATTCACAGGTGGCATCTCTTTTTCGGCAGGAGACCTCCTCCTTGCCGCTGACGTCACCTGGTGCGATTTTTCCCAGGTGGAATATAACAACCTGAACCTGTCGAGCGAGCACGACCCGATACGCGATGTCATCGAATCCTCATTCAGTTATTCTGTCGGCGGGGAATTTACGGTGCCCGGCAGCACAATAAGCATCCGGGGGGGCTACTCCTATATGCCTCTCGCCTTGCAGGGAATGGACGGACTGACTTATGTAATAGATACGCCTTCTGAATGGCGCATAGAGACTGAATACGACTTCGTCAAAATAGAGGATGACCGTCAGTTCTTTACCCTTGGTATAGGCGGCATTGTAGACGATGTGCTGGCCCTCGACCTGGGGCTGAGGTATGGAAGCTTCGAGAGAAAAACCGATTATCTCACCGATAAACGAGATTTCACCGAAGTGATGCTGTCGGGAGCATACAGGTTCTGATATTCTGCTGTAGTTCAGTCTGTTTTGCGGCGGATTCCTCGTAGAAGCGACAGATATGCGTCGTCCAGTTTTGACATGATCTCCTCCGACAACCCCCCCCCGCTATCGAGGATCATCGTGTAGTACTGCTCTATGTAGCGGCATAGAAAGACATTCTGCCTGTTCATCTCCGCTTCGATCAGCTTCAGGATCTCCTCTCGGCTTTTCAGGAATTTCTCATCTTCATCTTTGCCGTCGACATTGTGAAAGAAGTCCCTCAGTAATTGGAGCCAGTAGGTATCGTGTTTTCCACCATTATCCATTACGCAGCCCGGGTGTTCCGTGAGGAAACAGTAGCCATTAACGAAATAGACGCAGTTAAGCATGCCTTGTAGAAACATCCTTCGATGGCAATCGACCTGCATCTCATCGAGATTACAGGGAAGCTGGCATTCTTCGCATATGACTTCAGGAGCACACCCGAATGTAAATGGAAAATCTCTGGCTTTCTTCACGTCACCCATACAGTCCTCTCTAGTGCGTCCTGCGAAGCTTCTTCAGAGCTTCCTTGGCAGCGATCTGCTCCGCGTCTTTCTTGCTTTTTCCCCGGCCCTTACCCACGACACTGCTGCCCACATGTACCTCTATGAGAAACAGCTTGTCGTGTTCCGGCCCGGTCGTGGACTTGACCCTGTATTTCGGATACCCCTTGTATTTTCTCTGAGTCCATTCCTGAAGATGACTCTTGTAGTTGATATGATCGCTGTGTTCGACTATCTCGTCAAAATCGCTCAGGATAAGTTCCTCGACGAAATCCCTGGCGGGCTCAAGACCACCGTCGAGATACATGGCGCCGATCACCGATTCAAGGACCGCTGTCTGAATCGAATCCTGACCATGTACACCACCCTTGAAAGCGTTATCGCTGAGGATCACATGATCCTTAAGCGAGATCTCTTCTGCTTTTTTTGTAAGTACGCTTTGGCTGACGAGAAGTGATTTCTTCTGTGTAAGCTGACCCTCGTTCTCGTCGGGAAGATTCCTCATCAGAAATTCTGTGGTTATCAGGGCAAGTACTGAATCTCCCAGAAACTCGAGTCTCTCATATGTGATACCTTCCTCACCCGGCCTGAGCTCTCCAAGTGTGGACCTGTGCGTGAGAGCCTCTATGAGGAGTTCGGTACGTTTGAAGCGGTAACCGATCTTCTTCTCAAGGGAGACAAACCGCTCCGAGTCCTTTTCATACCCGGAACGGAACAATTTCTTTAACCAGTCCAGTGAGATTCCCATGACTCCTCTATGAATCATATCTCCGCAACAGAAGGCTTACATTATGTCCACCGAACCCGAAGGAGTTGCTCAGGACATATTCGAGATCCTTCTTTACAGGTTCGATCGGAATGTGATTTGCGGCGCTACAGTCCGGATCGATCTCGACAAGGTTCGCGGTGGGAGGCATTATCTGCTCCTGCAGAGCCTTGACACAAACGATGCACTCTATTCCAGCCGCGGCTCCGAGAAGATGCCCGGTGCAAGATTTTGTCGAACTTATCTGCAGCGAGTCTCTTTTACCGAAAAGTTCCGCGACAGCCTCAGCTTCCGCCTTGTCGTTATATTGCGTCGACGTACCGTGAGCGTTAATATAATCTATCTTGTCCGCGGAGATACCGGCATCGTCCAGGGCCATCTGCATGGACCTTATCGCTCCCTTTCCTCCCGGAGCGGGAGAGGTCATGTGGTAAGCGTCTCCTGACATCCCTACTCCGACCAGTTCCGCGAAGATCGTCGCGCCCCTTGCCCTGGCGTGTTCGAGTTCCTCCAGAAGCACTATCCCCGCGCCTTCCGCCATCACGAAGCCATCCCTGCCCTTCTCGAAGGGCCTGCTCGAGGTCAACGGGTCGTCGTTTCTTGTCGACAGCGCTTTCATCGAGCTGAATCCCCCGAGGGCCATGGGGCTTATCGTGGCTTCGGCACCCCCGGTAAGGGCCGCCTCGGAATATCCGGCCTTGATCAGATTGAACGAAGTAGCGATACCATTCCCCCCCGACGCGCATGCCGAGACAGTGGCAAAGTTCGGACCGGTAAGCCCGAAACGTATAGACACGAGACCAGCCGCCATATCGGCTATCATCATCGGAATGAAAAATGGACTTATCCTGCCAGGTCCTTTTTCGACCAGGTTTCTGTGCTGTTTTTCGAATGTATGGATCCCACCGATACCGGAGCCGATCACGGTAGCAAAGTTTTCCCTGTCGAATTCCTTCCCGTCGAGCTCCTTCATAGCCTCGATCGATGCCACAATAGCCAGGTGGACATACCTGTCCATCCTCTTTGCTTCCTTGCGGTCAATGAATTCGACAGGATCGAAGTCCTTCACTTCTCCGACTACCTGTGAGGAATACGCGGACGCATCGAAGGCAGTAACGTTGGTGATACCGGGGTTACCCGCTACGATGTTCTTCCAGCTGTCCTCTACTGTATTTCCACATGGCGTCACCGCGCCCATTCCGGTCACGACGACTCTTCTACCGTTTTTAAGCACTTTTCCCCCCTGGCAGATTCCTGCTTTCCGCCACAGTCAACCTGTTTTACTACTCGGAGACATGAGCCTTGATATAGTCTATCGCTTCTCCGACCTTCGTTATCTTTTCGGCTTCCTCATCAGGGATCTCTACGCCGAATTCCTCTTCGAGAGCCATAACCAGCTCTACGGTATCCAGCGAGTCGGCGCCAAGGTCATCGATGAACGAAGCATCGGGATTGATCTGATCCTGGTTGACTGAAAGCTGGTCCTCGACTACTTTCTTTACTCTTTCTTCAATCGTCATTAAACATTCCTCCTGTTTTATGGTTCTCTACGACATGATCATTCCACCGTCACAATTGATGACCTGTCCTGTGACGTAACTGCCAAGTTCCGATACCAGGAAAAGAACGATATTGGCGACATCGTCGCCTTTTCCGAATTTTCCCAACGGAATCATACGGCGCATCCCTTCCTGTACATCTTCAGAAAGGCCCGCGGTCATCGCCGTCTCGATAAATCCCGGCGCTATGGCGTTCACCGTGACGTTTCTCGGGGCGAACTCCCTGGCTACCGATTTTGTGAACCCGATAATACCCGCCTTACTGGCGGCGTAATTACTCTGCCCGGCATTCCCCATCTGTCCGATCACGGAAGCTATGTTCACGACTCTTCCGAACCGTTTCTTGAACATGTGCTTTGTGACGACCTTCGTGACGTTGAACGTGCCGGTCAGATTGACGTCGATGACACTTTTCCATTCATCGGCGCTCATCCGCAGAAGCAGGCTGTCCCGGGTGATCCCGGCATTGTTCACCAGGAAATGTACCTGGTCCTTCCACGCGAGGATCTCCCTGAATTTCTCCAGCGACTGCTCATAATCGACGATATTGCATTTAACTGCCAACCCGTCCACGCCGGCTTCTTTCAACAGCGAAACTGTCTCACCCGCGGTTTCAAGATTGACATCGATGACGGCAACATCGACGCCGTTCCTTCCGAGAGCCATGGCAATATCTCTACCGATACCCTGGCCCCCTCCCGTAACAATAGCCGTTTTTCCTTCAAGTTCTTTCATAACGATTGTCCTGTATATCAGAAACCTCTATTTTCGACAAGTAATTTATTAAAATCATCCAGCCGACCCGATCAGATCACTGACCTGACTGGCTGTTCCGGCACATAACGTCTCGCGACTTTTGTCGATCCTCCTCATAAGCCCTGACAGGACTTTCCCCGGACCAGTCTCGACGATCAGACCCTCGAACGCTTCACACATCACGTTCATCGAGTCGGACCAGAGTACCGGACTCGTCAACTGTCTGGAAAGGGCATCGATGATATCTTCTCGTTTCCTGATGGCACGAGCGTCCGCGTTGCAGACTACATCGGTCTCAGCATCTCCCAGTTCGAAGCTCCTGATGTATTCTACCAGTTCGACCTGCGCGGGAGCTACGAGAGGTGAGTGAAACGCACCGCTCACATTAAGCCTGACGGTTTTTTTCGCGCCTCCCTCCTGAGCCGATTCCATCGCCTTGACTACGGCATCGATGTGTCCCGATATAACGATCTGCCCTGGAGAATTGATATTTGCGACTACGGCGACCATACCGTCCGTACTGGCCACTCCGCATGCCTTCTCCACGCCTTCTCTGTCGAGCCCGATGATCGCCGCCATGGTCCCGGGCTGCTTCAACCCGGCTTCAAACATCAGTTCGCCTCTTTTCCGCACGATCCGGAGAGCGTCCATTCCCTTCATCACCCCTGCCGCGACGAGTGCTGAATATTCTCCCAGACTATGCCCGGCCGAGATTGAGGGCTCGATACCCGCTTCCTCGCGCAGGATCGAGGCGACAACGATACTGTGAAGGAGGATCGCCGGCTGGGCGTTTCTCGTTTCGGTCAGAATCTCATTCTCTCCCTCAAAACACAGTTTCGAGAGCGAGAACCCAAGCGTGTCGTCAGCTTCCTCGAACATCCTCGCCGCAAGCTGAAACTCGTCCACAAGATCCTTTCCCATCCCGGGGAACTGTGATCCCTGTCCTGGGAATATCATTGCCGGTCTCATTAACGTTATCCTCCGTTGTCTGCGTGGGGGCCAGTCGGCTTCCACCATCTCAATTTCTGAAAAGAATCGATCCCCAGGTCAGTCCTCCCCCGAACGCGACCATGATCACGAGGTCACCTTTTTTCAGGGTGCCACTCTCGTTCAATTCGCCGAGCGCGATCGGAATGCTGGCAGATGACGTGTTGCCTACCCTGTCTATATTCACGACTACCTGTTCTTTTTCCAGTTTTAATCTTTTTCTTACGCCCTCTATGATCCTGATGTTTGCCTGGTGTGGAATAAGATAATCGATATCCTTTTTCTTCACTCCCGCTTCATCGAGCGTTTTCTCTGCCGCGTCGACCATCGACCTGACCGCGATCTTGAACAGGCCGTCTCCCTTCATCTTCACATAATGCTGCCGTTCTCTTATCATCTCTTCGTTGAAAGGCAGCCTGGTGCCACCACCGGGCCTGTAGAGGAGTTCTCCCAGCGAACCGTCACTCTGCATGTATGTTCCGATAATACCCTCGCCTTTTTCACAGGCTTCGAGGACCACAGCTCCCGCACCGTCACCGAAGAGGACGCAGGTCGCCCTGTCCTCCCAATCGACGATCCTGGACAGGACTTCGACACCTACGACTATCGCCTTTTTTATGTGGCCGATCCCGATCATCGACTGGGCCGTGGCAACACCGTAGATAAAGCCTGAACAGGCGGCACTGAGATCGAAAGCTGCAGCCTTCATGGCCCCGAGCTTCTCCTGGATTATACAGGCGGTAGATGGCAGCGTCATGTCGGGAGTGACCGTAGCGACTATGATAAGATCGACGTCTTTGATATCGATACCGGCCTTCTCCACTGCCATTTTAGCTGCCTCGTAGGCCAGGTCGCTCGCGGCCTCATGTTCCGCGGCTATTCTTCTCTCCCTTATACCACTCCTGGTGACGATCCATTCATCAGACGTATCTACCATCTTCTCAAGATCGAAATTAGTCAGGATCTTTTCAGGCAGGTAGTATCCTATTCCCGTGATCTTCGCGCTCCCGATGCCGCTGTTCCCACTCATTTAGTCAGCCGCCTCCGTTCTGGACCTCAACCTCTCGTTGATCCCGCTCTCTATAAAACGCTCAGCTGTCAATATCGCGTTCTTTATCGCCTTTGCAGAAGAACCGCCATGTCCTATTATCGTCACGCCGTCAGTACCGATCAGAGGCACTCCGCCGTACTCTGCATAGTCCAGCGTCTCCTTCATCCTGCGGAACGCAGGCTTCATCAGAAGAGCACCGAGCTTCGCCACCGCGCTCTCCTCTACACCCTCCCTGATCAGACTGTTTATATAATAAATAATGCTCTCGGTAAACTTTAAAACGACATTGCCAGTAAAACCATCGGTGATCACCACATCCACCATCTCCGCAAAAATATCCCTGCCCTCGACATTTCCCACAAAATTAAGGTTGCTGTCCTTCAGTAGCTCGTGAGCCCCTCTCGTCAGTTCGTTCCCTTTCGAAGACTCCTCCCCTATACTGAGAAGGCCGATCCGCGGGTTCTCCCTGTGAAGAAACAACTCCGCGTAGAGGGATCCCATGATAGCGAACTGCTGGAGGTTTTTCGGGGAACAATCTGAATTGGCGCCGCCGTCGAGAAGTATCGTACCGCCATTCCGGGTCGGAAAGAATATCGCGATCCCGGGCCTGTCTATGCCGGGTATCCTGCCCAGAAATAAAAGCGAACTGGCGACAACTGCCCCTGTATTGCCGGCGCTTACGACGGCTTGTACATCTCCATCCCTTTGGAGTCTCGTAGCGACAGCTATGGAGGAGTTCTTTTTTCTTCTGATTGCAGTAGCGGGGCTTTCAGACATACCAACGACTTCAGGAGCATCGACTATCTCGATACCGTTGTAGGAAAACGAACGCTCGGCCATGTAGTCCTCGATGACCTTTTTCTGGCCGACCAGAACTACATCGAACCTGCCGGCGGCAGCGGCAACAGCCTCTATCGCGCCGTCTATGATTTCTTCGGGGGCCTTGTCGCCACCCATCGCATCAAGTGCTATCCTCATCTTGACTCCCGGGAGAAACGCGAACGAGGCTCCACCTGCTCGGCGGAGCCCTTCTCGAGTCTTTCCGTCAGGTCATCTGAGACCACTTATTCTTCCTTGACGGTCGGCTTGATTACTTCCCTGCCGGCATAGTAGCCACAATTCGGGCAAACGGTATGAGGCTGCTTTGACTGGTGACAATGCGAACACTCAGACAACGCGGGGCTGGAAGCCTTCCAGTGCGACCTTCTCATGTTTTTCTTGGACTTCGATGTCCTTCTTTTTGGAACTGCCATTTCAACTCCTCCCGGTTCCCGGGACCTTACTTGTCGTCCTGCTCATTCAAGAGCTTCTTCAGCGGCGACCATCTCGGGTCACTCTTCGTCTTATTACATGTGCAATCTGCCTTATTGAGATTCTCTCCACATCCGGGGCATATCCCGGAACAATCCTCGCTGCAGAGATACCCGATCGGCAGATCCAGCACGACTGCCTCCCTCGATCGAGGGAATATATCGTAGCAGTACGCGTTCTCCTGGCCAAGTACGATAAAATCGTCTTCTTCCAGGCCCTCCGGTATCTCTACGTTCTCCCCACCCTGAAACACCAGATCGAAACCCGTTTCGATCCTCAGATCGAAAGGTTCGAGACACTTGCCACATTCAGCCCTGATACTGCAATCTATCGCAGCCCTGAGAAGATAGCGGCTTCCGGCCCTCGTAACGTCGACCGTGACCGAGGCCTGACACTGCATCGTACTACCCTCGACCGAGAGCAGTTCGAACCTCTCATCGAACAAAAAGGATTCCCGCTCCTCCACATGAGCGAGATCCAACTCCATCTTTGGAAAATCCTTCTCCATAAAGGGTTTATATTAATCTTCAGGAAATACGATAGCAAGCTCTTTTTCCACCGATTCCGGTGAATCAGATGCATGCACGGCATTTGTCTGAAGACTTGCCCCATACATATACCGTATCGTCCCCGGGCTCGCCTGCGCCGGGTCGGTCGTTCCGACCAGTTCCCTGACCAGTTTTATCGCGTTATCCTTCTCGAGCCGCAGCCCGACGACATCGCCCGAAGTAATATACTGGACAAGGTCTTTAAAGAAAGGTTTTTCGCGATGTACGCCATAGAATTCCCCGGCTCTCTCGGCATCGAACCGGAACTGTCTCATATTCGTGATAACAAACCCGTTTTTCTGGATAAATTCTATTATCTCACCCTGTTTTCCGGCTTTGACCATTTCCGGCTTGATCATCAGGTATGTCTTTTCCAACTCTTCCTCCATTATCTATAGTAGATTGGATACTATTTCAGCGATTTCGGCCGGTATTTCCGCCACTTCCACTCCGGCAGCCTTGAACGCCGCGACTTTTTCAGCAGCCGTTCCCGTACCACCTGTCACTATCGCACCCGCATGCCCCATTCTCTTGCCCGGAGGAGCTGTCCTGCCGGCTATGAACGCTGCGACCTTTTTTGGATAGCCGTTCTTTATGATCTCAGCCGCCTTCTCTTCGTCGTTTCCACCGATCTCACCGATCAGGACCACCACTTCAGTCTCGTCGTCCTCGGCGAACAGAGCCATGGCGTCGAGAAGGTTCGTACCGATTACCGGGTCTCCTCCGATCCCCAGGCACGTGGACTGGCCAAAACCGTTCTGAGTCAGATGATAAACGACTTCGTAAGTAAGGGTACCACTTCGAGATACAACGCCCACATTACCTTCTTTGTGAATATTCCCGGGCATGATACCGACCTTCGATCTTCCCGGCGATATCACTCCTGGACAGTTCGGGCCGACAACTATGGTACCACGTTCACGCACATACGGAAGTGCCCTTACCATATCCTTTACCGGAATACCTTCGGCTATACAGACGACCAGTCCGACACCGGCGTCAGAAGCTTCACATACCGCATCCGCGGCGAAAGAGGCTGGCACATAAATGACGCTGGCGTTAGCACCGGTCTCCCGGACCGCCTCTTCCATCGTATTGAATACCGGCACCCCATCGTCAGTCTTCTGACCACCCTTGCCGGGAGTCACTCCGCCGACGACATTCGTCCCATAGGCTACCATCTGGCTGGTATGGAAACCCCCATCCCTGCCCGTGATCCCCTGGACGATCAATCTTGTGTTTTTATCGACAAGAATACTCAATTCGAGCTTCCTTTCATTTTATGAAGCGCTGGCGATCTCGATCGCCTTCTTTACGCCCTCTTCCATCGTCGTGGCCGGAACCAGTTCCGTACCCTCGAGGATGACTCTCGCCTCCTCGGCATTGGTCCCGGTGAGCCTGACGACCAGGGGAATATCCACCCCCAGGTCCTTCTTCGCCCGAAGAAGACCATTGGCTACATCGTCGCACCTGGTTATCCCGCCGAAGATATTAATAAGGATCGCCTTCACCTTGGGATCACGTACGATTATCTTCATTGCCGCGAGCACTTTTTCGGGACTGGAACTTCCACCGATATCGAGGAAATTCGCCGGCTCGGAGCCGAAATACTTGATCATGTCCATCGTCGCCATCGCCAGTCCGGCACCGTTCACGATACATCCGATCTTCCCGTCGAGCTTGACGAACGAAAGGTCCGAGTCCCGGGCTTCTACTTCACCGGGATCTTCCGACGAATCGTCCCTCATCTCTTCCAGAGCGGCGTGCCTGTAGAGGCTGTTGTCGTCGATATTGATCTTGGCATCGATCGCCCACACTTTCCCGTCAGGACTGACGACAAGAGGATTGATCTCGGCAAGCGATGAGTCGACATCCATGAACGCCTTGAAAAGTCCATTGAAGACCGGAGCCAGTTGTTTTGCGACAGCCTTGTCCGCGGTCAGAAATGCCGACATCTTCCTCAACTGAAACGGCATTATCCCCGCGATAGGATCGATCACTACCTTGAGTATCTTCTCCGGGGTACTCTTCGCTACTTCCTCGATATCGATCCCTCCTGCGGGAGAGATCATCATCAGAGGCTTGCGCGTGACACGGTCGTAGACCATCCCGACATAGAACTCCTCGGAGATATCTACCGCCTTGGCGATAAGGACTTTTTCCACCGTCAGCCCCTTGATATCCATCCCCAGTATCGCTTCGGCTTTTTCAGCAGCTTCTTCGGGAGTCGAGGCCAGCTTTACTCCACCGGCCTTACCTCTTCCACCGACCAGGACCTGCGACTTGACCACGACCGGGCAACCGAGTTTTTCGGCAGCCCCCCTGGCCTCCGCAGACTGCGTTATCAGGATGCTTGGAGGCACAGGAAGCCCCGCGCCGGCAAATATCCCTCTTGCGTCAACTTCATGGATCTTCAATTAAGACCTCCGCTATCTATTTATTTACCAGTGACTCGCGTCACTCACTGAAAGTTATTTATCTACTTCAGATAATCCTTCAGCACATCGGCAAGGGTCGGATGGCCGATCTCGTCGAGATCGTAGCTTACCCTTACTGACGGCTGTTTGATATCAATGATCCTGCCAAGATCGATCGGGGTGCCGATAATGACCGCATCGCATTCTACCTTGTTGATCGTAGTCTCGAGATCCTTTATCTGCTCGTCACCATATCCCATGGCAGGCAGAAGTGTGCCCACGTTGGGATATCTTTCAAATGTCCTGGCCAGCTTGCCTGTAGCCCACGGCCTAGGGTCTACCAGTTCGGCGGCACCGAACTTCAGCGCGGCCATTACACCGGCACCGTAAGGCATCCCGCCATGTGTCAGCGTCGGGCCGTCTTCTACGCAGAGGACCTTTTTGCCCCTGATCAGCTCGGGATTCTCTACACGCAGAGGTGAGGCGGCGTCGACGACTATCGCGTTCGGATTGAACTCGGCGATATTCTCTCTGACATCCTCTATTCCCTCGAGATCCGCCGTGTCGATCTTGTTGATTACGATCACGTCCGCCATGAGAAGGTTCGCGAAACCGGGATAGTAGTCCAGTTCATGTCCCGGTCTGTGAGGATCGGCTACCACGATATTCAGATCGGGCAGATAGAAGGACATATCGTTGTTTCCGCCGTCCCAGAGGATGACGTCGGCTTCCTTCTCCGCCTCGCGAAGAATAGCCTCGTAATCCACACCGGCATATATGATGACGCCATTGACGATGTGCGGTTCGTACTCTTCCATCTCCTCGATAGTACACTTGTGCTTCTTCAGGTCCTCGATCGAACCGAAACGCTGCACCTTCTGCGCGACCAGGTCGCCGTAAGGCATCGGATGCCTGATCGCGGCCACTTTCTTTCCAGCGTCCAGAAGAAGTTTTGCGACGGTCCTTGTCGTCTGGCTCTTGCCGCAACCGGTCCTTGTGGCACAGATCGAGATGAGAGGCTTTGTGCTCTTGATCATCGTCGGCTGGGCGCCCGCGAGGGTAAAATGAGCTCCACAGGAGTTTACCAGCTGCGCCTTCTGCATGACGTACTGGCTCGGAACGTCGCTATAGGCGAACATTACTTCTTCGACCTTTTCGCTCTTGATAAGCTCGACAAGTTTTTCTTCGGGATAGATGGGAATGCCATCAGGATAGAGACTGCCGGCCAGTTCCGCGGGATATTTCCTGTCGTCGATATCGGGGATCTGCGTCGCGGTGAAGGCGACTATCTCTACCGAGTCATTGTCCCTGTAGAGGGTATTGAAGTTATGAAAATCTCTTCCCGCCGCGCCCATAATAAGGATTTTTCGTCTACTCATCTCGATCCTGACCTCCATTTTTCGTTCTGCTCAAATTCAACAAAAGTACGACTATTTAAACTGTTTTGGTTCGTCTAGTCCCCCCTATTTTCTTTCCTGTTTCATCTTCTCTATAAGACTTGTGGTCGAGTACCCCGCGACCATCATGATCCTTTCGACTCTGCCGCCGGCCTGCAATACGAAGTCCTCACCGACGATCTCTCCCTCCCCATACTCACTACCCTTTACAAGAACGTCTGGACGAAGGGCGGTGATCGTCTCCAGCGGTGTGTCTTCGCCGAAGACTGTAACATAGTCAACGCTGCTGAGCCCCAGCAGGACAAACGCCCGATCATCAGCGTTCACCAGCGGGCGCGGCGCGCCCTTTAGTCTATTGACCGATTCATCGCTGTTCATTCCCACGACAAGACAGTCACCGAAAGCCCTCGCCTGCTCGAGCAATTCGACGTGTCCGCGATGGATTATATCGAAACAGCCGTTAGTGAAGACGATCCTGCGGTCTCCGTTCTCCTCCCTGAAGCGGAGCAGCTGTTCTCTTTTCAGTATTCTCTTCTCTGACCCGGACACAGATTCCACAACCTTCCTGTCAGACGGGAAAAGAACCGGCCAGTTCTTTCGCGTCGACAGTCGCGGTACCCAGTTCTTTCACGACGACCCCCGCCGCGGCGTTTGCCAGTTCTATAGAATCATATATGGAGGCGCCGGCAGCCATTCCCGCCGCGAGTACGCTGATAACCGTATCTCCCGCGCCAGTCACGTCGAAGACCTCACTGGCTCTCGTCGGAAAATGTCTCGATCTCTTTCCCTCTTCAAACAGGGTCATCCCCTCCTCACCACGGGTGATGAGAACGGAATGAGCTTCGAGGTCGCGTAGCAGGTCCCTGCCGACCTTATCCAGCATTTCAGGATTCCTGATCTTCATATTATAGAACCCGCCGGCTTCCTTGAGATTCGGAGTGAGTGCCCACGCGCCTTTATACAGGTCGAAATGACCCTCTTTGGGATCGATGATCAGAGGAATATTCCCGGCATCACACAACTCTCTCACTCTGTCCATCACCGGCATCGTCACCACGCCCTTGCCGTAATCAGACACGACGACCGCGCCCGCTCCCTCGATGGCCCGGTCAATCACCTTCCCGAGCCTTCCGAGGACGTTTCCTCCCACTTCACCGTCCGATTCGAAATCAGCCCTCACGACCTGCTGGTTATGGGCGACTATCCGTATCTTCTCTGTCGTGACTCTCTTCGAATCAGCAACGAGATATTCCGGTGATATGTTCTGCGCGGAAAGAAGCCCTCTCAGCTCCCTCGCCTGCCCGTCCTTTCCAAGAAGACCTATCAATCTGGGTTCGCAACCGAGTGAGATGAGGTTCCACGCAACGTTTGCGGCGCCGCCGGGACGCACATTCGTCCTTTCGACATTGACTACCGGAACAGGAGCTTCGGGGCTGATCCTGTCCACCTGTCCCCAGAAATAACGGTCGAGCATCAGGTCTCCGATCACGACGACCGAGGACCTGCTGATCTTTCCGCATATACTCTTTACTTTTCTTCTCTTCATAATGTCCGTTTCCCACTGCTGCTGAATATTTGTCTTATCCTCTAAAACCTGCAGCCCGAGGACAGCTCGCCTGACAAGAAACCTGTTATTATTAACAGGGTTATGATGAATTGTCAAGCCCGGTCCATACTTTCGGGAATATACTCGCATGGTACCGTGCAATCAAGCAAAATAGGCGCGGCATGTCAGGCCTTTACGAAGACCTTCCCTCTATGGAGAAAATACAGGATCAACCAGTAAAGAACGAGGTGCAAAACAGCAAAGAGCAGGGACCCGTTCATCGCCCCGGCGAGGGGCCTGAATACGGAATCGAATAGAAAGTTGTAGAGGGAGACCTTCTCTGTCCCGCTTCCCGCGCCGCCCGTACCGAACATGACTACTCGCGTGATCGTCCTTACCCAGAGAGCTGAAAACAGGAAGAGCAGAAAAGGATTCGCCCCGAATACCGATGCCGGCCATCCCCATTTTCTCCACCTCTTCACTTCCGTGATCCATACGACCACAGACATCATGAGAATCGATATTCCAGATGTCAGCAGTACATAGGATCCGGTCCAGAGGGGTTTGTTGACAGGCTGGACTATTCCCCAGGTCAATCCAGCAACCAAAAGAAAAATGCCCGGGATGACCATGATCCCCGACTGCCTGTCCTCTGTCTTTTTCGAGACCACCTGACCACCCGCGATGTACCCGGCAAGGACACTCACCGCGGCTGGCAGAGTGCTTATGATCCCTTCCGGGTCGAACGGTATCCCCAATCCATTCCACATATGCCTCTCTCCCATCACCAGGAGATCCACATGCCTGGCGAGATTACCTTGCAGTGACCATGGGTCACTACCTCCGAACCAGCTGACAGCCGCCCAGTACGCTACGAGTACTCCGATGGAAAGAATGGCCAGCCCCTTCCTCCCGATAAAAACAGCCGCTACCGCCGCGAGTCCCCATGCCAGAGCTATCCTCTGGAGCACCCCCATTATCCTTAGGTCACCTGGTCCCGTCTGAAATGGATAAACATTGATCAGTAATCCAGCAGCGAATATCACGGCGACCCTTCGCCCGATCCTCGCGAGCCTGGCCTTCCTGTCCATATCATTTCTGGAAAATGAAAATGCCATGGAGAAACCGGCGACAAACAGAAAAGATGGAAAGACAAGATCCGCCATTGTGCATCCGTGCCACGTGGAGTGTCTCAATAGAGGATATACATGCCCCCAGCTACCCGGTGTGTTCACCAGGACCATTGCTGCCATAGTGATCCCGCGCATTATATCGATCGGAAGATATCTCTGTTCAGGCATCTGATACTCCGGACAATGGGAACCATCTTCGGTCAATCGTCGAGACAGTGGAATGAGTTGTAGATCGAGGCCATCTCCTCTTCCCAGGCTCCCTTGAACAATGCCTCGATCAAATACGACCTCCCGCCACACTCCAGCCCCACGGCCCTCAGTTCACCCTGATCGTCCTCCGACTGCCATGTCCCCACCAGAAGCAGCGCTCTTCTACCATCGAGCCTGATGATCTTGTAACTGTCTATCATCGTGTTGAGCTGGTACCCTTCTCCATTTATTCCACTGGCGAAAGAGACCATCTCCTGGAGAGAAAGCCCGACCTTCTTCTCCGTATAGTATATGATGACCCGGCCTCCATCACTCCTGCGTATCTCGTCTGCTCTTCCATCGAGAGCATCTGTACCGGGAAATTTGTCTCTGATTATCACATAGCCTTCAGGAATATCGATCTCGTATCGATCAAAATCTACGGTCTTTACAATGGACAGCGAATCGCCCGTTTCCACCTTCCCGTCACCGGGCTTGTCTCCTCCACCCTGGCCACAACCAAAGCAAAGGACTGGCAAAACGATCCATACCATGATCCAGATCTGACCCTTCATT
>JAGLYV010000010.1 GCA_023131975.1 Candidatus Krumholzibacteriia bacterium
TGATGGCCGACATGAAAGAATTCAAGGAAAAGAACGGGTGCGACAGACTGGTCATCATCTGGTGCGCGAGTACCGAGATCTTCCTGAAGCAGTCCGGGGTCCATCAGTCGCTCGAAGCATTCGAAAAAGGGATGAAGGATAACGACCCCGAGATAGCCCCCAGTATGGTATACGCATACGCGGCCCTTTCGATGGGAATCCCGTTCGCGAACGGAGCCCCGAACCTCACTGTCGATATTCCGGCACTGATGGAACTTGCTGACAAAAACGAAGTCCCCATATGTGGAAAAGACTTCAAGACGGGCCAGACTCTGATGAAGACGATCCTTGCTCCCGGCCTGAAAGCACGCATGATCGGCCTCAACGGCTGGTTCTCCACGAACATCCTCGGCAACAGGGACGGCGAGGTGCTCGACGATCCTGAATCATTCAAGACCAAGGAAGAGAGCAAGCTGTCCGTGCTCGAACACATCCTGCAGCCCGAGGTCTACCCCGACCTCTACGACAATTTCTATCACAAGGTAAGAATCAACTATTACCCTCCACGTGGTGATAACAAGGAAGGCTGGGACAACATCGACATCTTTGGCTGGCTCGGCTATCCGATGCAGATCAAGATCGATTTCCTCTGCAGGGATTCGATCCTCGCCGCGCCGATAGTGCTCGATCTGGCCCTCTTCCTCGACCTTGCCTTCAGGATAGGCTTCAAGGGCATACAGGAATGGCTCTCGTTCTATTTCAAGAGTCCTCAGCACGCTCCGGAGCTCTACCCAGAGCACGATCTCTTTATCCAGTCGATGAAGCTGAAGAATACTCTTCGCTACATCCAGGGCGAAGAGCTTATCACGCACCTCGGGCAGGAATACTACGACTAGGCCTGATTTGTGGTGGACAAGACGGTCCGGGCGGACCATAGACAGATGTGATGAATGGAGGCGGATCTGCCGCCTCCATTTCTATTTCTCTTCGCCGCCGACATCATCTTCGACGGTTGAAAGACTCTTCAGATTGCCGAAGCAGACCAGTCTGTCACCCGCTCCGATCACTTCTTCTGCCTTCGGCGTGGCTATCAGGTGGAATCCCCTTTTGATGGCCAGCACGACGATATTACGGGCGGTAAGCCCTGTCTCCTCCAGTTTTTTCCCGGCCAGGGGATTCGTCTCGCTGATATGGAGTTCACCGATGCCATATCCGCTGGCCAGGCGGACCATCTCCGAGTAATTCCCCATTGAGAAGCCCTTCATCTTCCTCAACCTTTTCGAAATAAAGCTGTCTATGACATTATCCAGCCCCTTTATCACCGGCAGTGAGATGAGAAGGATGAGAAAAAATCCAACGATACCAAGCTTTGCGATCGAGTTGGCGAAAGGTTCGCTCCTGATCGAAAGAAACAGGACAGCAAGACTCGAGACGATCCCGATATTACCGAGAAGCATCAAAGCTTTTACTATCTTCCTTCTCTGGTGGTGATTGACGATATTTTCAGATTCAGAAGTAGTAAAACCGGTCCCGGTAAAAGCGGAAAGAGCCTGAAAAGCTGCTGTCTCCCTGTCGAGCCCGGTCATCCGCAGAGATATTGCTCCGACCTTGATGATCAATGCGGACAGAAATATCACGATGACAAGAACAAAAATACTCACAGACTCTCCTTCCCCTTACCTTAAGGGTTCCACCATTCTATTCGGATATCGCCACATAGAAGTAATTGCCCCCCCTGTATACAAGGAGAAGGACTTTATCGCTTCTCGTCGAATCGAGTACATCCCTGAAATCAGATATATCCGTGATACGTTTCCTGTTCACTTCGACCAGGACGTCCCCCCTCTTCAGGCCAGCCTTTTCCGCTGACGTACTCCTGTCGATCTGGGTAATGATCACGCCCTTCACCTTTGAGGGGATGTTGAGTGCCTGCCTGTGGTCATCAGCCAGGGTCTCAAGGCCGACCCCGAGGAATACAGGGTTCCTGTCCTCGATATCCCTTTCGTCGATGGCAGGTTCATCGGCGGGATGTTCTCCCATCCTGATCTCGATCTCCTTATTCTTCCCGTCACGGATGATCTCTACCTTGACCTTGATCCCGGGCCCCGCCTCAGCGGCATACCGTCTGAATTCGTCACTCGTCTTGACCTGCCTGCCGTTGAACCTGACGACTACATCGCCCCTTTTCAAACCGGCCCTGTCGGCGGGACTGTCCTCGGCCACATGCGACAGCAGCACGCCATTGGCATCCTCGAGGCCGAAGAAATCCTTCATGTCGGGATTGACATCCTGAGGCACAACGCCGACGTATCCCCTTATGACACGTCCATGCTCGATGATACTGTCCATGATCTGCCTGGCGAGTTCGATCGGTATTGCGAATCCGATCCCCTGATTTCCACCCGACTTCGAATAGATAGCAGTATTGATACCAACGAGCTCACCTCTGGTGTTTATAAGCGCGCCACCGGAGTTGCCCGGATTGATCGCGGCATCGGTCTGGATGAAATCCTCGTAATCGACAAGGTCCAGTGATCTTCCGAGTGCGCTGACGATCCCTCTTGTGACTGTCTGCCCGACCGCGTAGGGATAACCGATGGCCAGGACCGTCTGACCCAGCCTGAGTTCTTCGGAGCTGCCAAGCGGAACGACCGGCAATCCCTCCGAATCTATCTTCAGAACGGCGACATCACTTCTTGGGTCTGTTCCGACTACCTTCGCGTCGAATTGTCTCTTGTCCGGGAGAATAACCTCTATCTCTTCGGCATTCTGCACGAGATGGTTGTTTGTCAGGATATATCCATCCTCACCGACTATGACGCCCGACCCGAGATACTGCTGCTCCCTCTCTCTGGGCATATTGTAATGCTTGAAAAAATCTTCGAAAAACCTGCGAAACCTGGGGTCCCGCGACATGGGAGAATCGGCCAGCTCCCTCTGTTTTATGATTGTCTTGGACTGGATATATACCACAGCCGGAACGACTCTCTCGACTACATCGGGAAGTGATTCTCCCGCTTCATGTGACTGAGCCAGGGCAGCGCCTGGAAAAGGTGTATTCTGTCCATCTCCCGAAAACAGCACCTCTACCAGCATGCCGGAAAAAAAGATACAGGAGAACAACAACGCTGCCGATAACCATTTAATCCTACTCATGATGCCTCTCATCTTGCACCTCCTGTCTGAAGATTTCAATCCTTTCTGCTATAACAGCAGAATCTTTATAAAGTTCCAATTTCATCGACTATAGATCATATTTCCCTCGCGCTAGAACCTGATCTCGAACCCATCGTTAACCTGCTCGGGTATATGTTCGACCCGGATATCATCGACCCTCGAAGATCCGGGACCTGATCCGAAACGCTTGACGAACTCGCCCAGATCATCTTCACTTCCCTGGGCCTCGGCCTCGACCCTGCCATCGGGCAGGTTGCGGACGTAACCATTCAGCTTGAGCTGTATTGCCGCACTCCGCGCAAAAAACCTGAATCCGACTCCCTGGACTATTCCGGACACCGTCAATCGTACCCTTGACATCACTTGCCTCCAACTATAGACACCTGCGGAGAGAGTACAGCCGAAAACAGTGTCAATACCAGTAAAAACGGTTTATTCCCCCCCTCGATTATGGTATAATCCCTCGATAGGTTTACTGCAACCAGTGCAGCTTTGCAACTTTAGCAGCAAGAGTCACTACATGCGTGGGCGTATGATCGCGCTCTACCTTGCTTTCCTTCTTCTCGCCACCGGTGCAAGGTCGGGTATCATAGAAAAAACCGTCAGGTTTGACAGTCCCTCACTGCAAATGACGGACGAAGGGGTCAGGGTAGTTTTGCGCGGTTGCGCCACTCTGGCTGGTCCCGGAGAACCCGCGGTCCCCGTATACCCGGCGAGATTCCTTATCCCGGCCGGACATAAAGTAATCAGGATCATCTCCACCCCGGTCTCTACCGTGGAAATACAGGCTCCCGGCAGAATAACCCCGATGCCCGGACAGCATCCATTGGGTACACCACATCCCATGTTTCCCGAATTGGACGAATCGATCTATTCATCCGTTACGGCCTGGCCACCGACAAGTGCGGTCATCTCCTCCACCCAGGCTGGAAAAGGTTTTTCGATATTATTCATAGATATCTTCCCATGCAGGATCGTACCGTCCAGAGACCTTATCCTCTATTCACCTGAGATCAGGGTCTCCATCGAAACGGCACCATCTACCCCTGACGAAGCCCCCCGCGCAAGAAAACAGATACCGGGAAAAATCACGTCAAAAGGACTGCTGCCCGGGCTGACCGACAGGGAGTTTGAAAATCCTTACGACATAAAGTCGGACGATAGGGCCCTTTCTGTTCCACCCCTCCAGGAAGATGGATCAAGGCACATCCCATACCTGATAATCACCGCGGAGGCCTTGATGTCCGGATTCGAGGGAATCGCGGAACTGAAGAAAAAAATGGGTCTCGAAACAGAGATCGTGACGGTTGAATGGATAGAAGCCAACATGCCCGGCGCGGATATTCAGGAAAAGATCAGAAATCTGATAATCGAGGCCTATGAAAGCTGGGGTACCGAATTCGTGCTGCTTGGAGGGGACGAGGAGATCATCCCCCACAGAGATCTTTATGTGAAGGCCGGGTCGGAGATCGAGCCAGACATCCCTTCGGATCTATACTATTCCGGGCTCGATGGTGACTGGAACACCGATAGCGACCTGTACTACGGGGAGCCGGGAGAAGAAGACCTCATACCTGAACTCCTTCTGGGCAGGCTACCTGTCAATACGCTCGATCAGGTCAGCAATTTCTCATCCAAACTTGAGTTATATACATTCTCGCCCCCACCCGGTTCCTGCGAGACATCATTAATGACCGGGGAACTGCTCTGGGACGATGTGGTCACTACCTGGGGTGGTGATTACAAGGACGAGATCCTGGGAGGCACCGACAACTACGGATTTGAAACGGAGGGGATTCCGGCCTCATTCACCAGCCAGACCCTCTACGAAAGAGATCTTGGCGCGTGGCCCCAGGCTGAGCTCGTACAGATACTGAACAACGGGGTCAACCTGGTCAACCATCTCGGTCATGCCAACTGGCATTCAGTCATGAAGATCCCGATCTGGGATATCGGGTTGTTGAACGGTGACGCCCCCGGATACCTCCCTTTCATCTGCTACTCGCAGGGATGCTATCCGGCCTCTTTCGACAACCGTGACGATCAGGGAACAGTCCTGGCCGACGACGCGATAGGCGAGCAGCTGGTCACGGCATCCGCTGGAGCAGTCGCTTTCATAGGTAACACACGGCTCGGCTGGGGAGCGCCGGGAAGCACTTCGAGTGTATCACAGTATTTCGACCGACAATTTTTCGATGCGCTATTCGGAGAAAAGGCTTCCACCCTTGGTGAGGCTTTCGAAGATTCGAGGATCGATAACATCCCATACATCACATACGCCGCTTTCAGGTACGTTTATTATAATATGTGCCTTTTGGGAGACCCTGCCATGCCGGTGTGGACCACGACCCCATCCACACTTGATGTCCTGTGCGACAGTGTCTTTTGCGTTGGCGAACAGATCCACAAGGTCGAGGTCACCAGCGGGGGCCTTCCTGTCGGCGGAGCGAGAGTGTCTATCAGATCGGAATTCCCCGATTTCTATACTACGACCTTCACCGACGAATACGGACAGGCATGGTTGGACGCACCGGCAGATTCGATCACAGAAGTTGAATTATCGGTCTGGGCCGCTGATCACTACATCTTCAATGACTCGATCACGACGGGGATACCATGCGATGCCTGCCTTTCGTTCCTGTATTTCTCTGTGGACGACGATTCGACGGATCACAGCCTCGGCGATTCGGATGGAATAATCGAGAGTGGGGAGACGATCGAACTGAACCTCGCTTTAAGAAACGAAGGAACGACCGGCACTACAGGGACGATTGTGACCATCAATTGTCCCGACCAGTATGTAACGGTCTGGAACGACACCCTGTGGGTAGGCGAAATACCTGCCCGGGCGGCTATTATCCTTGAAGATGAATTCGTTCTCGAAATCGCTGATGACATCCCTGACGGACATTCCATCGAACTCGACATCAACATCATATCGGAGGAACAGTACTGGAACAGCCAGCAGTCACTGAGTGTAAACGCCCCCGGCCTGCAGATGATTTCTTCATCTATTACAGATAGCCTGGACGGTAACAACAACGGTTGTATCGAAGGATGGGAATTCCTCAATATCGAGACGGATTGGAGCAACAACGGCAGCATGAATATCGTCAATCCGGTACTTTCCCTGAGCGCGCTGGAAGGCGGGTGGGCAAGGGTGATCAGAAAGGCTGAAGCACTCCCCGACATACCGATAGGCGAGTCGGTATCGAGTGAATACCTTCAGGTCTTTATCCAGGAAAGGACTCCCCCCTTCACCGACCTGACCTTCTTCGTCAGTTTCATGGCCGACAACGTTCCTTCGAGAGTCGAGACTCTTTCCGTTACTACCTGTGGGACTTCAATGCAGGACGATGTCTCGGGCCAGGGAGCCTGGAGACACTCAGCCCTGGTGGGATACGACGGCTGGCACGTCAGTGATGAAGAATTCAGCAGTTCTCCTCTCAGCTGGAAATCCGGATCCTCCTCTGGCGGGATCTACCCGAACATGATGGATGTGGTCCTTGTCACACCTCCGCTCTGCCTGCATGAAAACTCCACTCTGTCCTTCAACCACAGAATGGAAGCCGAGGCCAGTGCGGTCTATCCATACTGGGCCCAGGATGCGGGAGTCGTCGAGATCTCGACAGACGGAGGAGACACATGGACCATTATCACTCCCCTTTTGAACTACCCCTGCAGAGCCGCTTCATCCAACACGATATTCCTCGCTCCTTATCAGAAATGTTATTCCGGCAGTTTCGGATGGGTCGGCGATACATTCGACCTTTCAGCTTTTCATGGGCCCGCTCTGTTGCGTTTTCATTTTGCTACCAACGAACAGATCGGATTCGACGGATGGTACATCGATGACATATCGATAACGACGGATCAGCTGACCGGCGATGACCCGCCACCGATGCCGGGGGCCGATGGTATTCGACGTATCTATCCGAACCCCTTTAATCCGGCTACCATCATCGAATACGAGAATGTCACATCGGGAAAAGTCGAATTGGCTATATACGATGTCACAGGAAGACGTGTCCGTACGCTGGTCAACAGGCACGAGGAACCGGGCATACACAGGACGAAGTGGAATGGAAAAAACGATAATGGGAAATCCGTATCAAGCGGCGTCTACTTCCTCCGATACAAAACGGGTATTTATTCGGCATCCGCAAGGCTGGTCCTCGTCAGGTAAAGCCTCTTATCCGATCTCTGTGACAAGCCCCGAAGTAATGTCATAATGTACTCCCCTCACACTCAGCTTTCCGGCCTCGACCATAGCTTTGAGTATCGGAGTCGAACCTTCCAGTTGCCTGACCACGTTCAGCGTATTGTCATGAACAGCTTTTACAGGGTCGCCTGCCGCATCCTCGGCAATTACCGGCCTTATCACATCGATGAAACTGCCTGAGTGACCTTCCGGTACCCCCTCCGCTATTGCGGCTTTGACAGCACCGCAATCATCATGCCCGAGAACGAGCAACAGTGGAATGGAAAGGTGGGTAGCGGCATATTCGATACTTCCCAGGACCAGGTCATCGACCACGTTACCTGCCACCCTGACGACGAAGATATCACCGATCCCCTGATCGAACAGGATCTCAGGCACGACCCTCGAATCCGAACAGGTCAGGACTATGGCGAACGGTTTCTGTCCACCGGCCGTTTCCTTCCGCCTGTCGCTGCCGCGCCGGGGCGCCAGGGGCCTGCCCTCCGAATAGCGCCTGTTTCCCTCCATCAATTTTCCGAATGCTTCTACTCCGTCCATCACGTTCCCTTCGGTCTCATGGCCTCTTTCTCTCTCCGAGAAGTACGATATCTCTCAGGTCCTCTATATTCTTCGCCCGCATCCAGTCTTTGTCAAAATCCGACTCATGCACGATCTGCGCTATCCCTGCAAGCGCCCTCAAGTGAAAATTCCTCTCGTCCCGCGTGCCTGTAAGCACAAATATCGAATGGATGTCTGTCGCCGACTGCGAAAACTCCACCCCCCCCCTGCACCTGGCCAGGAGTATCTCGAATTTGTTCTCTCCCGGAACGATTATATGGGGGATAGCAAGATTTGAGGTCAACACGGTGCTGCTCTCTTTTTCCCGTTCGTGCATCAGACGGACGAATATATCCCTGTCTATTCCTATTCTACCAGCCATTTCATCGGCGACCATGCCGAAAAAAGTACTGGCATCAATATGTTCCTCGATATCGAGAACAGCCGCCCTCTCAATGACATGGTCGAGACGGTCCTTGACGATGTCATCTCTCTCCCGGATGATCTCCTTCAATTCCGTCTCTAGGGTCCTGCTGCTGAGTTCGAGCGGGGTGATCCTCTCGATAAGGTGAAGAAGAGCAGACTCCCTGCCCGCCCTGATCCTGCCGTAAAACCAGTAGACGAATATCCCGACGATCACGATCGCCATGCTGGAGACAAGTGCCGGCATTCCCATCCCTGCCAGCATAACGCCGAAACCGATTATTCCGGCAATCTGTATCCATGGGTAGAGAGGGGACTTGAACACCGGTTTGTAGTTCTGAAGTCTGCTCTCACGCAGGATTATCAGGGAGAGGCAGGACATCAGGTATGTCAGTATCAGGACAGCTGAAGCGGCCTTTACGAAGACTTCCAGCTTGAGGAATATGAAAAAGACCATCATCGCCACCGTTATCCCGATCGAGACGTACGGAGTCCGGAATCTCTTTCCCAGCGCCGATATCTTAACGGGCAGGAGACCGTCGCGGCTCAAGGCCATGGGATATCTCGACGCGGCCATAATCCCGGCATTGGCCGTCGATATGAAAGCCAGAATGGCCGCTCCACCCAGGATCAGTCTTCCGGGAGTACCCATGAATGCAAAGGCCCCGTCACTGATCGGCGTGAGAGAGGTCGACAGGGCTCCCGCATCGAGGACTCCCGTCGTTACGAGTACGACGAGAAAATACAGGATCGTAACGGTGACCAGGGAGAGGATCATTCCCAGAGGAATCACTCTGCCGGGATCCTTGACCTCCTCGGCCATACTCGCCACTTTCAGCAACCCGCCGAACGATACGAAGATAAAACCGGCGGTCGAGACGGTCGCGCCCCATCCATTCGGAGCGAAAGGTTCGAAACGCATCACATCGATCGATGAGACTCCACGAACGACATAATAGAGAAGCGCCGATATCAGAAAGAACACGAGCACCCGCTGTATCCGGCTCGCCTCCCTGGTGCCGATCAGGTTGATGACAGTGAAGACTCCACAGAGTGCCAGCGCCGTGAGTCTCGCGTCGATATCTACAAATATCGACATGAACGCCGCCATACCGATGAGTGCAAAGACACTTTTAAGAGACAGAGAGAACCATGTCAACAACCCCTCTACAGTACCGACTGCCGGGCCCAGCGCTCTCTTGACATAAAAATATGTCCCACCTGCCTTCGGCATCGCGGATACGATCTCGGCCTGGCTGAATACTCCCGCTATGGCTATCAACCCAGCCAGAAAATATGAGATCATGACAGACGGGCCTGTCCTGGCGAAAGCAAGCCCGGGAAGGATAAAGAGCCCCGAACTGATCATTGCCCCGCTCGCGAGGCAGTAGACATCCAGAAGGCCCAGTTCTCTTTTTAGTCTCATCTATCCCGCCTTTCAGTTTTCTATGAATTCAAGCAGTTCGCCTGAGATCGATTCGGTCTCTTCGTATCCCATGGCAATGATCGTCTGCGCCCTGTCAAAGTCAAAGGTCTGAAATCCGCCCACTTCCGGGTTTATCATAAAATGCGGTCCAGCGTTCAATTCGTTTTGCACGAGTACCCTCGATGTGACTATGGCGATGCTGTCGGTAAAAGCATCTATAAGATTCCGTCTTCTCTTTCGTTCCCTGTCTCCGGCCACCGAATCGAGCCATTTCCGAGCATTGAACGATGACATCAGGGGATTCTTTTCGATACTGTCCCTGACCCAGCCATCGAGCTTTTCGACAAGCCCGATATGACCTGCTTCGTGTGACATCCGGTCCGTAAAGACCGATCTCGACGCGTTGACTCCGATCACCCTGTCAGCACCCAGTTCCTTGGCAAGGTCCAGGGGGACAGGGTTGACCAGTTCTCCGTCTACCAGATGTCTCCCCAGGAGTTCGACGGGGGGAAACACTCCGGGGATACAGGCCGAGGCACCCATAGCGGCGACAAGGTCTCCTTCCTTGAAAACAAATTCCCTGCCCGAATCCAGATCGGCAGCGACACAGGCAAACGGGATCGGAAGATCCTCTATCTTCTTGCCACCCAGGTCGACCCTGAGCATCGCTTCGATCTTGTCCCATTCAAGGACGCTCCTGCCTTTGAATGACAGTCTGAAAGCCTTGAGGAATTCGAGCCATCCCATGCTCAACGCTATTTCCCTCATATATTCAGGTGAAAATCCGGCTGCATAGGCTCCGCCGATGATCGAGCCGATTGAAGTCCCCGCCACGCAATGGACTTCGATACCGTGTTCCTTCAGCCAGAGAAGCACACCGATCTCACAAAGCCCCCTTGCTCCACCCGACCCCAGAGCGAGTCCTATTTTTTTCTTCATCCTCTTACCTGCCGTTCTTCCACCGGCTGTCCGGTCCCTTGATCCTCAACAGGTCCGGCCGCTTTACCATGAGATAGAGAAAGGCCCCCGTCAGGCTCAATAACCCCGCGATCAGGAGTGGTTGTGCCACGAGCAGGCCCGGCTTGATCATGACGGAGATGACGACTCCGGACATCGCCCCTCCCAGGTGCGCCTCATGCCCGATATTGCCGAGCCCCGACCTGATGCCGTAGACGGACACGAATATGAACAGTATCCCGAATAGCCAGGAAGGGATCGCAAAGGGAAGAAAGAGGATCGAGATCGAGCTGCCCGGAAACATTATCACGCTGGCGTATATCACGCCGCAGACCGCCCCCGAGGCGCCTACCGCGCGGTAGCCGGGATCGTTCCTGTGTATGTAAAGAGCCATCAGGTTTCCGGCGAAAAGGCTTCCGAAGTAAACTACAAGATAGGCCCCGAACCCGAATACCGTTCCCACTCCGACACTGAACGAGTAGAGCGCGATCATATTGAACATCAGATGCCCGACATTGGCATGAAGAAATCCCGATGTGAACATCCGGATGAACTCTCTTCCACCCAGTATCCTCCCCGTATTGAACAGGTATCTCTCGAAGAAAGTCTTGTTACTGAACCCTTTCCAGGAGAATATCACATTCGCTACAATCAGCATTATCGTAAATGCTTCATTTGCCGATTCCACAGACAGCAACCTCCCTCTCGCGTCTCTCTCCACCCGGAGGCCTGATACCGTTTCATGCCGGAGACCGTCCCATGCCGGAAACCGGCAGGCTTCCCATTGATGATCATATGGAGAGTCCGCCCCTCGAAATATCCTCTATTTTTTTTCTTAATTCCACAATTCCCGCTTCCGGGACCGAACCTGCGATCTCGACCTCGTCAGCGAATTTTATGTCGGCGACCTCTCCCCCGGCTTCACCTATGGCATTCGTCACCGCCCGCTGAAGTCTGTAAGGTACGTTCAGCCTGAAATCGACGCTGACCACAAGCTCCCGCACTTTCAGTGCCGAAAGTACCGCCTTCGCGCAGTCACCGTAAGCTTTTACAAGACCACCCGTACCGAGCTTGGTGCCTCCGAAATACCGGACGATCATGACCAGAACGTTGACTACTCCCCTTCCTTTCAGGACCTCCATCACAGGCCGGCCGGCCGTGCCCTTCGGTTCGCCGTCATCGCTCATACCCGATATCTCGCTCTTTTCTCCTCCAGTGATAAAAGCATATACTACGTGGGTACAGCCTGAATATTTCTCACGCGTCTCACGTATGATATTCCTGGCCTGCTCAGGATCTTCTGCCGGTACGGCAAGGCCTATGAACTTCGAATTCCTGACATTCAGTTCCCTCTCGCATTCGCCGTCCGGTATGTATCTGGTGTCTGACATACGCGAACCATCCCCGGAAACAAGAAAATCTATTGCCTGTATCAGGGTTTTCATACTATGTATTAAAGAACGGGCGTTCAAGCTTTGTTTTCGAAACCGGCATCATTGATTCTACTGTAACGGTGGAGGTAGCGGATATGGCAGACGTAGTAAGCAGATTTCTGGATTATATCAAGATCGACACGAAATCGAATGAGGAATCGACTTCAGTTCCCAGCACCGAGATCCAGTTCGATCTGGCCAGGAAACTTGTCGAGGAACTCAAGGGCCTCGGCCTCGAAGACGCTGAGGTCGACGACAAATGTTATATCATGGCGACGCTTCCCTCCAACATGGATGCCGACATTCCCGTAATAGGTTTTATCGCGCATATGGACACGAGTCCCGATATGTCGGGAACAGACGTCAATCCCCAGATAGTCGAGAATTACGACGGTGGAGACATAGTTCTCAATAAAAAGGAAAAGATCGTCCTCTCACCAGCTGATTTCCCCGAACTTGGATACTACGTGGGACAGACCCTGATCACCACGGACGGCACTACCCTTCTGGGAGCCGATGACAAGGCCGGCATCGCGGAGATCATGACGGCACTCGAACGACTCAAGGACGACCCGAAAATCAAACACGGCACGATAAAGATAGGATTTACGCCTGACGAGGAGATCGGCAGGGGCGCCGACCATTTCGACGTCAAGAAATTCGGTGCCGAACTGGCCTATACTCTCGATGGCGGCAGGATCGGTGAACTCGAATTCGAGAACTTCAACGCGGCAAAGGCGATAGTAAATGTCAAGGGCAGGAACGTCCATCCTGGCTACGCGAAGAACAAAATGATCAACTCGATGCTGATCGCAAAGGAATTCGATTCGATGCTTCCTCCGAACCAGACTCCCTTTTACACGGAAGGGTATGAAGGGTTCTTCCACCTGATCAGTATGGCGGGCGAGGTCGAGAGCACAAAATTCGTCTATATCGTCAGGGACCATGACATGGACAAGTTCAAGGCCAAGAAAGCACTGATGGAGAAGATTGCCGGGTTCCTCAACGAAAAACATGGTGAGAATACCGTAGAGCTGATCCTCGAGGACCAGTACTACAATATGCGTGAAAAGATCGAGCCGGTGATGCACGTCGTCGAAAAAGCGAAACAGGCGATGATAGACGCCGGTATCAAACCCCTCATGACACCGATAAGGGGCGGCACGGACGGAGCGAAGCTCTCTTACATGGGGCTTCCCACGCCGAACGTTTTCACGGGCGGACATAACTATCACGGTAGATTCGAATATATCCCGATAGAGTCGATGAAGAAAGCTGTAGAGTTGATACTGGGGATCATCTCTCATTACACCTCATAGGTCGACCTGCCGTGGATCATATGCTGTTGGACATGAAAAAGCCGGAGGCCTGTCAGGCGCCGGCTTTTTCGTTTTCATTGTCATCTATCACTCAAGGTCTCTCGTAACAAGTCTTCCCTCATGATCGATGACCAGCTCATTACTTCCATCAGCATTCTTCAAGACTGCTTCGAAAAGATTTGCCGTAGCTTCTATCACGGGAGGCCAGACATAACCATGGATGACCTGTTCTTCGAGTCCAAGTCTCTCGAAGCGGTCCGTATATCTCCCGTACTGTATGAAATGAGTCTTTTCCGCGTAGTAGATCTTCCTCATCACCCACATCGCATCCTCGACAGGAGCCGGGGTGAACGAGTCCCCGCCAAAAGACTTCATTACGTTGGTGAACATGACGAGTCCCCACATCTCCGGATAATGCATATTGACGATTCCCTGCGGCGACCACACCCAGTTGTTCTCGGGCTTGGGTCGGCCGGTCTCCGGATCCGTTTTCTTCACATACCTGCCGTCCACAACAGTCGATTCCCATTCCACGCGGGACATGTTGATGTGCCAGATATCTCCTTCTTCGGGAGGAATACCGCCGCTGGCACATTCCCCAAGCGTCTTCCACGGAATAGCGATCTCTACGCTCCACCCTTCATCGGAGTCACCGGGATTGTTGATAGTACCGTCGACATGGACCGCCGTCTTGAGTCCCTGAATGTCCCATGAATCGACAGCCGGCCCCCCATCCCTGTAAGGCTTCACCAAGAGCAGATCCCACTCCGTACCAAACGCGTTTATCTCAAGTTCGTAATATTCGTGAGTATCACCATCGGGATCGATAAAGACTTCAAAATCGTTATCATGAAAAATAACTTCGTCCCGTCCCGTGATCGTCGCCCATACGTGAGGTTCTTTCATCTCTGCCCCGATATAGAGATAATCTTCGTCCCAGAGCATCCTGGCACGGGTACGCAGCCCCGGTTCGTCCTTCTCCGGACCCTCTATGTCCGTAAAGGCCTGGGTCCATTCGACCCACTTCATCTTCCATGGATCATCGTCGAGTCGGCCATCGATGATGATCGGCTCTGCCGTCCGTCTGCACAGATAACGCCTCGGTTCGAATTCGATCGATGGCACAGGGAAAGTCCCGTCCGAGATCTTTTTATATCGGGGTTCCCTCTTTCCATCTCCACACCCCGCGATGATAAGGATCGCCGCGATCAATGTCAGGGCCGTCACTCTGTATCCCGTCATAACCAGACCTCTCCTCCTGCCTTCAAGATAAAGACATCGTTTTCGCGAGCTATAGACGCAAGCCTGCCGCCAGCGAGAAGCTCCCTGATCTCCGCGTCGGAAGTAATCGCCTTGTCCTGCCTGGCCATGTGATATTTCGTCATTTATTCCTGCTTTTCTTGAAATCAAGTTTATCCATATCTACTTCACCCCTAGCCATAAACCCTTCCCCGAGGACCTCGTGCACCCTGTTTATTATCACGAATGCGTTCGGATCGATCTTCCTGACTCGATCGACCAGTCTGTAAGTCTCCCGTCGGTTGACCACGGTGAAGAGGATATCCCTCTCGACTCCCCTGTAAAGGCCTTTCCCGTGAAACGCTGTGGCGCCCCGTCCCATCCCTTCCATTATCTCCTCTGCTATCTCTTCGTGCTTGTCGGAGATGATGAAAGCTGATTTCGCGTAGTCAAACCCGAAGATGATGATATCGATGATCTGTGACGAGACCACCAGAAGGAGGAATGAATACAGCATCAGCAGGAGTACCGGCTTGTCCGGCGAGAGGCCTTTCATCTGCAGCACAAGACCGGCTGCACAGATGACGAAAAAATCGGTGATGATGATCACTATCCCCGGCTTGGCCCGCCAGCGTTTCTTCGCCACGGCGGCCACGATATCGCTTCCCCCTGTCGTTCCCTTGAACTTGAAGATTATCCCCAGCCCCACACCGAGAAAAACGGCCCCCAGCAGGACAAGGAAAAAGAAATCGTTCTCGACGAGATACCTCACGGTCGCCGTGTCCTGCAGACGAATCGATTTGATAATGTCTCCACGCATCAGATCGACACAGACTGAATTGACGGTAAATCCCCAGAACGTTCGAAGCCCGAATGATTTTCCCAGCTCCTTCACTCCCCAGATGAAGAGGGGCAGATTCATCACCCACATCAGGATTCCCACCGACACCTTTCCTCCGGAAAGGTAGTGTACGGCCATGGAAAGTCCCGTCACTCCACCTGGAACGACCTTGGCGTCTATAAGGAAAACTGCGACGCCGAGAGACATTATCGCCGCCCCCAGGGTTATGAAGAGATACTCGACAAACGTCCGGGAATTGAATTTCTTCAAGGTATTTCCTCCAGCTTGTTCATTTTTTCTTTTCGATCCTGATTCGCCCCGTCCCCTTCTTCGTAAACGAACCTATGATCGCGGAATCCACTCCGCGACTGAGAAGCATGTCGTGAAGCCTGACCGCTTCGCCCCGCGGCAGTGCTATCAGGAGCCCCCCCGATGTCTGGGCATCGCAGATCACCATGCGGTCTGTCTCGGATATCGTTTTATCCCAGTCTGTCATATCGGCTGTGAACAGATGATTGTTCACTGTTCCTCCCGGTATATTACCCTCCTCCGCCAGTTCCCTGGTCCCTTCTATGAGCGGGATACTTTCTTTCCACAACACCGCGTCGATTCCGCTTCCTTTCGTCATCTCTCTCAGATGCCCTACAAGCCCGAACCCTGTCACGTCCGTACAGGCGTTTACCGGGAAATCGGCCATTGTCTCGGCAGCCGTGCGGTTAAGACCACTCATGACTGAGATCGCCTTTTCCCTTGTCTCTTTATTCGCGCTCCCGTTTTTCATCGCTGTAGCGATTATTCCCGTCCCAAGAGGCTTCGTGAGGATGATGCTGTCACCGGGCCTGGCACTTGAATTCCGCAGTATGGAATCCGGGTGGACTATGCCGGTCACTGCCAGCCCGTACTTGGGCTCGGTATCTTCGATAGTATGTCCTCCGATGATCGATATTCCAGCCTCATCAGCTTTCGAAAGTGCCCCTTCCAGAATCTTGCGCAGGATATCGAGCGACAGCCTTTTGTCGGGAAATCCCACTATGTTCAGGCCGAACAGCGGTTTCGCGCCCATCGCGTAAAGATCACTCAGCGAATTGGCCGCCGCGATGACTCCAAAAGTGAAAGGGTCGTCGACGATCGGCGTAAAAAAATCGACCGTCTGCACGATCGCGATATCGTCACTGATCCTGTATACCGCTGCGTCGTCGGACGTATCCTTTCCGACAAGGACATCGGGATCATCGGAGGAGGGCAGGCCTTCCAGCACCTTCTCGAGGTCCTGCGGTCTCAATTTGCAGGCACATCCGAGGCCATGCGTGTACCTGGTCAACCTGACCGATTCTCCATCCTCGACTATATCTTCCTGTCTGTCCGCATCGGGGCCGAGTCTGCCGGCCGCTTTCAGAATGATCTCTGCCGCTCTATCCACCTCATCGACCGTGGTCATTCGTCCCGTCGAAAGTCTTATTGTCCCCATAGCGATGTCCACCGGTATCTTCATGGCCTCCAGGACAATGGATACATCGATCGAATCTGTATGGCAGGCGGCTCCCGCGGAAGCGGCTACCTCTCCGGCGATCTCATCGAGCAGTGTGTTCGCCTCTACGAAAGGAAAACTCACACTGAGAGTATTGGGAAGCCTCTGATCGATGCTCCCGTTTATCCTGATCCCTGGTGAGCCGACGAGCAGAAGGTCCTGGAGCCTGTCTCTCATCTCCCCCATATGGTCCATGTTTATTGCCAGATCTCTTTCAGCTACTTCCGCGGCCTTGCCCAGGCCGGCGATCTCGAGAATGTTCTCCGTCCCGGCTCTTATGTTCCTCTCGTGATCGGCACCGTGGATAAGCTTGGCCAGTTTAACGCCGGGCCTTATATAGAGTGCTCCGATCCCTTTTGGAGCATAAAACTTGTGTCCCGCCACAGAGAGAAGGTCCACCCCCAGTTCGTCGACCTTCACAGGTACCTTTCCGACTGATTGAGCCGCGTCGGAATGAAAGATTATCCCCTTTTCCCTGGCGATCGCGGCGAGTCCGCTCACCGGCTGGATAGTTCCGACTTCGTTATTGGCATGCATGACCGTCGCCAGAATCGTATCGGGAGATATAGCATCCCGGAAATCATCGATCGAGACAAGCCCCTCGCTGTCTACCGGCAGGTATGTGACCCTGAATCCTTCACCCTCCAGGAACCGACATACCTCCATAACGGCCGGATGTTCTATCGACGAAGTTATAATGTGATTGCCTTTATCCCTGAGGGCGATAGCAGCCCCCTTTATTGCCAGATTGTTCGATTCGCTGCCGCCGCTGGTGAATATCACCTCGTCCGGGTTGCACCCCAGTAGCCTGGCAAGCGACCTCCGGGCATCACTTACCGTCTTTCTTGCCTGCAGGCCGTACCAGTGGGAACTCGAGGGATTCCCGAAATATTCATCAAGAAACGGCCTCATGGCCGCCGCGACCTCTGGAGAGATCGGCGTAGTCGCGTTATAGTCGAGATAAACAGGTAACATTGGCTTTTCTCCCTATCGTCCCAGCGCCCGGATCATGATCAACAGAAACGACTCGAAACACTATTGTAAGCATATAGCTTCATTTCAATAAACAATTTTCTCCGTAAAAGTCAACGTCTCGCGGCCTGTAGTCGCAATATTGACATATCTCCATGTTTCGTATATCGTCAGGCATTCAACCGGGCAGGTTGATCAAAAGCCCGGCATCCGGAAATACGATCCAGGAGGAAGACGACGATGACAAAAAATATGATCTTTTTACTGATAATGACTCTTCTGATGTCTTGCGGCGATGGGAAAGAAAAAAACCGCAGCGGACCGAGAGATACCCCTCCCATGTCCGCGCGCTCCCACGATATACATATCTTCTACCATGCTGGATTCGGGACTCCGGAGATCGACGGCGAATACCGGAGCTGGAACAGCGAGGGCGAGAATAAAATGGGTGAATCCCTTTCTTACCCCGGAGGCATGGATATCGCTTCCAGTTTCTTTCCCGCCTACGGGTGTTACAGTTCGAATGATCCCCGGGTGATTGAAAGCCATATGGGACAACTCGCCGTAGCCCAGACTGGGGTCGTATGTGTATTGTGGTACGGAAAAGACTCATATGAAAGTCGACCTGTTCAGATGATCCTGGACACGGCCGTACGATACAGCATCAGGGTAGACTTCATGATCGCCGCTTATGAAGGCCGGACGATAGAATCGGTCGCCGGGGATATCCGGCACATAATCGATACATGGGGAAAACACGAGGCCTTTTACATAACCGACAGATCCGGCATGCTCCCGATGTTCTTTATCGAACAGACCTGGTCGTTTGAGACGGAAGTCTGGGCTTCGATTCTCAGTGAAAAAGGAACCGGCACGATCAGAAACACCCCTTTTGACGCCATACTTATCGGCGGCTGGGAGGACAGCGGGGACGGCGACAGGGTCCTCGACGCGGGATTCGACGGATTCTACACCCCATACTCGAGCGCGGAGACCTGGGGAGCTGATGTGACCAACTGGGAGGAAATGAATCTATTCGCGATGGACAACACACTGATCTTCATTCCCACCCTGCGTCCTGGATATGACGACACAAGGATCCACTCCTGGAACGGCGGCGCTGTTATAGATAGAGACGTTGGAGAATTCTACATGACGATGGTCAAAGCTGCCTTGAAGCTCAAACCTCCCTATATTTCTCTCGATTCCTTCAACCACTGGCAGGCAGGGACCCAGATCGAACCGGCCGCACCCCTGAAGCTCCAGGAATTCGAATACAAAAATTACAGGGATGAGAACGGATACAGATATTTACGGGTCACCAAGGAATGGGTAAAGGGGTTCTCCAGATAGCACGAGGGCACCTGCGTCCCGACAGATAGCCAGAATACCTATACCGATTCCGGAGACTGTGATTTGCGATCAAAAACAATAAAATCAGAGATCCTGCTTCTTACCGCATCAGCAATCTGGGGATTCGCTTTTGTGGCGCAGAGAGTGGGCATGGAACATGTCGGCCCGTTCATATTCAACGGAATCCGGTTCGCCCTGGGAACCATAGTCCTGATCCCCCTCGCTATCCGCTCGGTCAAAAAAGGCGGTGAGCCAGCCACCCGTTCCGTCTTCCTTATCGGGGTGATCGCGGGCCTTGTCCTTTTCTTCGGCGCTTCACTACAGCAGACCGGACTGGTCTACACCACCGCCGGGAAGGCGGGGTTCATCACCGGACTGTATGTCGTACTGGTCCCGATACTTGGTATCGCGGTCAGGCAGAAGACCGGCGCGGGTACCTGGGCCGGTGTGCTTCTGGCCGGTATTGGACTTTATCTTCTCAGCTTCACCGGTCGGTTCACGATCGGAAAAGGAGATCTACTCGTCCTTGGAGGAACATTCTTCTGGGCCACACATGTCCTCCTCATAGGAGCGTTCATAAAAAGAATAAACCCGCTTGTCCTTGCCGCCACACAGTTTTCTGTCTGTTCGATCCTCAGTATCGCGACTTCCCTCCTTACGGAATCTAATTCGGTTCAGGGGGTGCGGGACGCGGCCATTCCCATACTTTACGGAGGCCTGCTCTCGGTAGCGATAGCATATACGCTTCAACTGCTGGCCCAGAGAGACACACCCCCCTCGCACGCGGCGATCATCCTCAGCCTGGAAACCGTCTTTGCCGCCGTCGGAGGCTGGTTGATCCTGAGCGAAGTAATCCCGATGAGAGGACTTTTCGGATGCGTACTCATGCTCGTCGGTATCCTCGTATCTCAGCTGGGCGTCAGAAGAGGCAGGGGAAAATCCACAGAGCCATGTCCAGGACCCGGACTATAAAACAAGCGGTCCTGTAAAGATTCCAGATAATGATAAAACGGCATGCCCCACAGGAGCATGCCGCGACCGATTATCTTTTTTATTTAGTATTGTCTGAATTACTTCTTGAGCGTCACCGTCCGGACAGATATTCGTTGATCGACCAGGCGGCCTTTTTACCGGTGCCTATCGCGCCTACCGCGTCGTCAGGGCCGGTCTCACAGTCGCCGCCGGCGAAAACGCCATCGATACTCGTCGTCATTCTTTCCTGATCGGCTTCGAAATTGCCCCATTTATCAAGCTTGATCCCGGCTTCACGAGCGACCTCGTCCTCGACCTTCTGCCCTATCGCCATCACACAGGTGTCTGCCTCAATAGTGAATTCGGACCCCTCGATCGCCTCAGGCCTCCGCCTGCCGCTCGAATCGGGCTCACCCAGACGCATCCTTCTGCAGGTGAGATGAAGCCTGCCGCCCTGCTCCGTCATCTTTTCCGGAGTAGTCAGGAAGTTAAACTCCACGCCCTCCTCCATCGCCTCTTCCACTTCCTCCGCATTCGCCGGCATCTCCTTCCTACTCCTCCGGTAGACGACCTCCACTTCGGACCCGAGCCTGAGAGCCGACCTGGCAACGTCCATGGCTGTATTCCCGCCACCGACTACTATCGTCTTCTTCCCGATATCGGGCCTTTCGCCTTTCGAAATACGATCCAGGAAATCCAGTCCGATATGGACCGCCGGAAGATCACTGCCCTCTACAGGCATATCTGTCCCGATCTGTGCCCCGACCGAGACAAAGACAGCATCGTAGTCGTCCAGGATCTGGCGTGCCGATATATCTTTTCCTACCCTGACGCCGGTCTTTATCTCGACACCGGCATCCTCGATCACTTTGATCTCTCTGGCGAGCACCTCGTCAGGAAGCCTGTACTCGGGTATACCGCTAAGCAACATGCCACCCGGCTTGTCCTGCTGTTCGAAGACTCTCACCTCGTGTCCGTAATGAGCGAGATAAAAACCAGCTGTAAGTCCGGCAGGACCAGCGCCTATGATGGCCACCTTTTTCCCTGTCGCGGGGATGTCTTCGGTTTCCAGTATAGAATCCCGGATATCGAGAGTATTATCAGTTATGTACCTCTTGAGCCAGCGGATAGCCAGCGGCCTTCCCTGCGCTCCGACAGGGCAGGCTGTCTCGCAATGCGCGGTGCATACTCGCCCGCACGATTCAGAGAAAGGATTCGTGTCGTAGAGGATCCTGAGACCTTCTTCGAGCTCTCCATCCCTGATAGCCTTTATATATTGTGGAACATCCATGTGGGTTGGACAGGCCTCGATACAGAGGCCGCATTCGATGCATCTGGCCGCTTCTTCAAGCGCCGCCTCGGTCGTATATCCCAGCATCATCTCATCGAAGTTCTTTTTGCGGACATCGGGTTCGACGAATCTCATCGAAGCACGGACCGGCTCTATCAGCCAGGACTCGTCCGTGGTCCTGTACCCCTTCTCCGACATATCCCATGGCTTCTGATCTCCTCCGGGAACGAATACCCAGTCCTCACCATCATCCGAGATCCAGTTATACTCGTTCGACATCCCGAGGCTGGCGGTCGGGCATACATCGACGCACAGGGCACACCAGCAGCATCTGCCGTAATCTATCGAAGGCCTCAGGCCGCTGTCTCCCCGCTTCGTCTCCTGGCCGGGCAACTCGACCATATCGATGGCCGCGTTCTGGCAGATAGCCTCGCAGGTACCGCATCCGACGCACTTGCCGAGATCGTTTATATGGAATCCCCTGTACGCGGGGGCACCCTCCCGGTCCGTACGCGGCCGCATGATCGTGAACGGTTTTTCGAACGCCCTTTTCCAGGCGTAGAAGGGAGATATGATGTCTCTGAGTTTCATGCTACCTCTCTATCTCCGGTGGACATGTCTGAAGCGATACAGCCAGTCCGCCTACATCCGCTATGCTGATCCCGACTGCGAGATGCTCAAGCAGAGACATCGCGTGTGTATAGCTCGCGCCACGCACATGCACCCTCCTCGGATACCCGGAACCATCGCTGACCATGTAATATCCCATCTCGCCGCGACCCGTTTCGGCCCGCACATAAGTCTCGCCCGGGGGTATCCTCCAGTGAAGGACGTTGGGCAGCTTTACCCTGACTGGCCCATCCTTCGGCATCCTTTTGAATATCTGTCTGATCAGGTCGATAGACATCAGGATCTCTTCCTTCCTCAGCAGCGACCGCTCGTAGGCGTCTGAGCGGCCTCCCGTGATGACATTAAAATCGAGCTGGTCATATATCAGGTATGGGGTGTCTTTTCTGACATCGTTAGCGATCCCGGTACCCCTGGCATTCGTGCCGGTAATTCCGAAAGGCTCTACCCACGATGCCGGGATCACACCCAGTCCCTGCGACCTGCTTTTTATGACGGCGTTGTCGAAGAGGACCTTTTCCAGATCGTATATCAGTTTCTCTATCTTTTTGAGGACAGCCTCGGTCCTATCTTCGAATCCGTCGGGAAGATCGCCTCGTACCCCGCCGGGGATTATGTACATATGGTATATCCTGTGGCCACTCAACTCTTCGAACAGATCGAGGATATAATCGCGATGCGCGATCGCCCACTGTCCGACAGTACCGAGTCCGAACGATCCTCCCTGTCCACCGAGGCCCATTACAAGTGACGCGATCCTGATCATCTCCAGGGTCAACGCCCGGAGCCACCTCGCTTTTTCCGGTATCTCTATACCGGCAAGTTCCTCGGCAGCTGCGGCAAAAAGATATTCGTTATAATCAGGTTCGGGAACACAGATCCTGCAGACGATGGGAAAACACTGGATATATTTTCTTCTCTCCATCAACTTCTCGAATCCCCTGTGCAGATACCCTACATGGGTCTTCGCGTCGACTACGATATCGCCTTCCAGTGTAAGTTCGAGGGCCATATTGCCCGTGATGCCTGGATGCTGCGGCCCCTGCCATATCTTCAGGTACTTGCCTGAAGAGAGGTCGAACGATGGCCTTTCAGTCCAGACGGGATACCATGGGTCCCTCGTCTCCCTGACCGGCATCAGGTCGGGTTGTTTTCTGATCTTGTCTCCCTGCTGCCTATCCATCGTTACCCTTCCTTTTCCTCCTGCCCCTCACCAGGTCCTTCACCGAACGTTTCACCTGCTCCTCGCTGGCATAATTCTTTTCGGCCATATGAGTGGCCGGGTCGGCCGTCTTTCTTCCTTCACGTGGGAAGAAGGTCTCTTCGGAATATTTTTTTGTATCGAAATCTCTTCTCATCGGGGGGATTCCTTCCCACCCCTCCAGCAGCATGGGCTCGTCGACACGAGGGCTGCCGGGAAAATCGATCCCGAACATCTCCCTGAGTTCGCGCTGGTACACCTGCGCGGCGGCCCATAGCCGATGGATACTGTCCATAGACGCGTCGTCGCGACCGATATCCGCCCTGATACCGATATCGTTCTGTTTTTCGTAGCTGTGAAGAAGGTAAGTCAGCTGGAAGACCCCCCTCTCGATATAGTCGACGGCCGAGATCATCACGAGGTGGCGATATCCGGCCCGGTCCCTGAGATAGCCCAGACAGTCCACGACCTGCGTGGCCGGTACGGTCACGAAAACGAGATCCTCGCGTTTCTCGTCGGCGTCTCCCCCATCGAACATCGATCTTATCTTGTCTATAGTATCCTTCATATTCCTTTTCACTGCCCCTTGCCCAGGGACCCTCCTGCCACCACCGCGCCGTTCCAACGGTCGGCGGTCGCGGCACCTGGCTACCAGTTGTACTCCGGCATGTTCCAGTTCTTGATGATCTTCTTCTGGTTATTCTTGTACCAGTCGAAATTCTCAGCGTAAGTGTTTGCCCCTTCAGCCTTTCCTTCCATGATCAATTCCTTCAACCTGTCGAACCCGGCAATCAGCGATTCAGGCCGCGGCATGCAACCGGCCACATAGACGTCGACGGGAATATAGTGATCGAGGCGGTTGATCGTGTTGTAGCTGTCCCAGTACATCCCGCCGTTCACCGTGCAACTGCCGAGGCCCATGACGAATTTCGGGTTCTGTATCTGTTCGTAACTTCTAATTATCCTCTTCATCGTCTTTATAGACGCGTAACCTCCGATGATGAAGAGACTGGACTGCCTGGGAGTCGGCCTGGGAAAGAGGCCGTACCTGGAGACATCGTACCTTGCCGTAAAGAGAGGCCTCAGTTCGATGGCTCCGCATCCCGTGCCGAAGCCCAGGATGAATATCGAGTTCGCCTGTGCCCAGTTCTGGAAATTCCTCACTATCCTGTTCGCGGATGGCGAGACAGGCGATGGCCTGGCATCACAGAAATACTCGCTGATCTCGTCGAAGCCCTCGTCAATTCCGTTCACTTTTTTTATCTCGTCACTCATTGTCTATCCTCTATTTCCATGCGCTTATTACCACCGCGAGTATCCCCACAGCCAGCGGAATCCTGATAAACCACCTTATCGACTGCTCCACCCTGTACCGCGGGAAGACAACGCCGGCAAAGACCACGACCATAAGGAGAGCGAATGTCTTCACCACCATGACAAATATTGACGTCGCTCCACCGAAGAAGAGATTCATGAAAAGTATCAGCTTGGCCGCGTGAAAGATCGACCTGTTCGTCTGCATCAGTGCCAGATAACTGCTGTGAAATTCTGTCGGTGGCCCTATCGGTATTTCCTGGGGCGCGAGGTGGACATCGAAAGGGGAGTGCATCATCATACCGAAGAATGCGAGCATCCCCGCCAGAGTGGCCACAGGATTCGTGATCATATTCCAGTGGGCTATCCCGCCCTGCTGCGCCGCGACTATATCTGTGATCGACAGTGTTTGGTGCTGAGCCGCCAGGGCCATCAGCGCCAGCGCGAATGGAAGTTCCGCTGCCGTGTTCTGTGCCAGTCCCCTCATGATCCCTATCGCCGAGTAGGGGTGTCCGCTTTCCGCCGCTCCGAGCGCCATTCCAAGCATCCCGAAGAAAACGAAATAGACCACGAGGATCACGTCTCCGGCAAAACTGAAATTCTGCATCCAGGAAGATCCATAAACGACGGGCATGAAGAACAGGAGCCCGATACCTCCGACTATCCTGAACACGGGTCCAAGATAGAACATGATCCCGTGCGACAGAGCCGTACGCATCGACAGGGTCTTCAATATGTTTATGTAGGGCTGCCAGATCGGCGGACCGATCCTGCCATGTACACGAGCAACAATAATGGTCACAAGACCGACCAGGAGCAGACCGTAGTTCATCACGACCATGAGAGTCGCCAGAGAGTATCCCGCCTGCTTCAATACCTCCATCATGACAGGCCTCCCCGCGACAGGATGAACAGCAGTATCCCGAATATGAATATCTGAACGACATAGGCACCGGTATTACCCGAATAGATGTGCCTCGACATCGCGGCGACAGCTTCGGCCCATTCACCGACGGCGTTCCAGAACCTGGTCGCCGCGGGTTTGAGAATACCACTGAACGCTCTCTCGTAAGGCGTGAAGAATTTCCACGCGTAATGTGTCGTCTCGGGAGTCTCCGGACGTTCGGCGGCGAATACGATATTGAACTGTTTTACCTTCTGCGGCTTCGGACTTATCAGAAGCAGGATAACGAGTAAGATCGCGAACAGCGCGCAGACGACCATCATGACCGCGAAACCATTCCAGTACCCGAACGGACTGTACAGGGTATTGGCCTGCCATGTGAGGAGAGTATCGAATCTCTCTCCCACTATACCCATGATCGGCTTGATCAGTATCGACGGCTTCATAGAAAACATCATTATCGCCATTATCAGGATATACTGCGCAGCGATCAGAGACCTGGGAGCCTCTTTGATCTTCCTGAAGGCCGGTTTCGCCTGCCCGAGGAATATCGCGTGTACCAGTCTGAAGCAGTAGAGGAAAGCGACAGTGCTGGAGAAGAAGGCGAGCGCCGCCTGCAGATACCAGCCCCGCTCGATCAACGCGTTGTAGAGCAGCCATTTTCCTCCGAAACCTGTCAGTGGTGGTACCCCTGACAGGGCAATTATTCCTATCATCACCGAGATGAACGACATGGGCATCCTCTTGATCAGCCCTCCCATCTCGTACATGTTCCTCGTTCCGGTCCTGTACACGACTCCCGCGACAGCAAGGAAGAGAAGGCCCTTGAACATGAAATGGCTCACCGAGTGATAAAGCGCGGCTACCCACCCGATCTGGTTCATCGCGGCGAGGCCAAGTATCATGTACCCCACCTGACCGATGCTTGACCAGGCGAGAAGTTTCTTCGCGTCTTCCTGCATGGCCGCGTAGAGAGCCCCGAAGAAAGCTGTTATCGCGCCGATCCATCCGATAGTCGAATATAGATAGGTAGAACCGGTGAACGCCGTCCCGGCCTTGATAAACAAAAATACAAATCCCAGCACTCCCGCTTTAGACAGGATACTGGAGATGATCGCCGATGAATCGTCCTCAGCCTCGGCGTAAGCCCCCGGCGCCCATACATGCAGTCCCATGCCTGCCACCTTCACAAGGAAGCCCGCGGCGAGAAGGATGAATGGAAGCATCTGCAACGATCCCGACATGCCGGCAATACCATCGCCTGCTCCGCCGAATACCGTTCCACCCGCGGAAGCGAACCCCGCCATAACGAGATAGGCGCCCGCCGCGGAAAAGACCATATAGAGAAGAGCGGGCTTCATCGCTTTTTTCCCGCGCAGGACGAGGATGTAGGATGAGAAGGTCATCAGTTCCCATGCGTAGAAAAACTGCAGGGAGGTCGATGAAAGGGCCAGCGCCGAAAGCGAACCTATCATGAGAAGCAGCATCGGGTAGAATCCACGCGATGCCGTTCTCCTGTGAAGAGTGGCGAGGAGCATGATCGCGCCGCCACCGAGGAAAAACGAATTGAAAAAGAGGGGCATTCCCGACAGTCCAGGAATGATCATATACCCGTAATAAAGTACGGCCGCCAGGGAAACGATGCCCCGGACTCTCGGGTCGAATCGCTCGAAGAGCAGGAGTCCCGCCGCTCCTACAAGAGGCATCAGCATGAGGGTCGAGTTATCGATCATCTTCCCCATCATATAGTATGCGACGGCAGTCAGCAACGCCGCGCCGAAAAATATCACAGCTGTCTTTTCCGGGGTACCCTTGACGATATCTCCGGATTCCCCATCCTCCACCCCACCACGCACCGCGTATCCGAACCACCTGAAGAGATAGGCCACCTCGAAAAGAGAACCGAGAAGTATGAATACTACCCATACCTTCATCCCGCCGGAGAACATCGACATCACGAGGGTCCATTTCGACCAGAATGCGGGAAATGGTGGGAAGCCTGAAAGCGCGGCCATGAACAACCCCATCATCATCAGAAGGAAAGGCCTCCGCGCGATGACACCCCAATTCCGTATCCTGTCCTCGCCCGTGATACCGGTCAGCCAGAACAGCCCGGCCTTGGCAAGGAGGTGATTGATGAACAATCCGACCGCTATCAGCTGCCATGAGGGCAGAGATCCTTTCAGCCCGAGGCTTACTACGGTCAACAGGAGCCCCATTTGACCGATCGACGAATAGCCCAGCAATCTTCCGGCGCGTTCCTGCTTGAGCCCGATGAGGTTTGCCGCGACGAACGTGACCGAACCAGTTATCGCGGCGGCCATGTACCAGCCTTCACCCGCGATCGGCAGTATCTTGTATATGGCAAAAAGGGCGGCCCCGGCGCTGCCGGCAGATATCATAGCCGATATCCCGGGAGCGGCCGAATCGTATACATCCAGCGCCCAGCCGTTCGCAGGGAATTGTTTCATCTCGATCATGAAGGCAAAGACCAGCATGAATACGGCCGGTGCCACGAAACCCGCGGCCGCGGTGCCGGAAAATGAGACCATTCGGCTGGCTATGCTGTCTATATTCAGGGTGCCTGTAATCATGTATATGACAATGATCCCGAGCAACATGAATATCGACGCCAGGCTGCCCGCGATCGCGTACTTGAACCCTGCCGTCAGCCCTTTCGTATCGAGACGCAACGCCACAAGCGCGTAACTGGCTATTCCGGTGATCTCCATAAAGACAAAAAGGTTGAATATATCGCGAGTGAGGACCATTCCATTCATCCCCATCACGAAAAGCAGGTAGAGCATCATCGATTTTGTTCCCCGGCCGGAAAGTTCCCTTATGAGATAAACGGCTCCTGCCAGGGTAGCGAGATTGATGGCCGATGTGAATACCGCTTCCTCCATCCCGACCCTGAGATTTATCGAGAACGGCGGCCTGAATCCTGCCGTGAATATCTCACCGATCTCACATCGTCCGGTCAGAAGCGAGAAGAGCCAGTGCCAGCTGATAAGGGCTATGCCGGAGAGAGCCGCGAGAAAGACAGTCTCTGCCGCACCTTTCTTTGCCCGCTCAAGAAGCGGTAGAAGAAAAGCGATGCCCAGGGCTATTATGAATATGTATATCGGTGTTACCATTTCGAATCCGTATAATCCCTCACGTCAAGAGAACCTCTTTTCCCATACATCCTTATTATAAATGCAAGCATCAACGCGTTTACCGCCACGCCGATGACGATGGCAGTCAGTACCAGAGCCTGGGGCACGGGATCGACGAAACTCGCCAGTTCCGTGATATCTTCTGTCAGTATCGGAGCTGTCCCGCCCCTGATGAACCCGGCCGTGATCATCACCATCTGGAGGCCGACTTCCGTGATCGCGACGCTCAGCACCATCTTGATCATGTTCCGCCTCGTCATAAGGCCGTAGAACCCGGTCAACATCAGGAGAAGTCCGATTACCAGCACAGCTTTCAAGAGGGCCTCCTCATCTGTTCGAGGATTCCCACCAGTTCTGCTCCTACCTTCAGACCGATCAACGAATATATCACGGGAATCGCCCCGGCGCTCAATATCCTGCCGAACTCTCCGACAGGAAGGAACCTTGCGTCCAAAAATCCTCCCGCGAGGATAAGGCCCAAAAGCCCTAACCCGACATAGACTGTGCCGGAAAGCGATTCCGTCACCTTGAGTACTCCATGGTTGAGCGAGTAGAAAGGGTGAGACAGGAAAAGAAGGACTATCGCGGAAGCGATAACGGCTCCCCCCTGAAATCCCCCACCGGGAGAAAGATGCCCGTTGACAAAAATGTAAACGCCGAAGACTGCTATCGCCGGCACTACGATATCGGAACCGGTCTCGAGGATCTCGCTGGCTTTCCTGCGGGTCTTTTCATTCTCCAGGCCACCTGCATTACCACCATCCTGTTTTCTCGAGAGCCTTCCAGCTCCCAGCAGAAAGCCTATCCCTGCCGCGGCGAGAAAAAGGACACTGACCTCACCGAGCGTATCGAGCCCTCTGTAAGTCACGACGATCGCTGTGACTATATTTGCGGCGCCAAGCTCTTCCCTGCCTTTTTCCATGTAATGGCGAGCGATCTCGCCGAGGCCGGACAGTCCTTCCCAGCCAGTTACCATAAGCAGAAACTGCCATGCGAAAAACGCGAGGACCAGAAATATGAGTGCTCTTTTAATCATCGTCCACATCCCTGTCAGTCGTCCTTCTCAGTGCGTACAGAAAGATCACCGTCGAAAGCCCCGCCCCGATCGCCGCTTCGGTCATCGCCACATCCGGAGCCTGCATTATCAGGTAGATAATGCTCGAAAAAAGACTGAGTATCCCGACCGCGATGACGGCCATGAGGAGATTCTTCGTATGCAGGGCGAATACCGCCGAAACAACCATCGTCACGCCCATGAGGATAATAAGAGCTGTGATGATCATCAGCCACCACCCCCCAAGTCACCAGCCGGACGGTCATCATTTATTGTGTCATTTCCAATCGGATCCGGGCTGCCGGAAGCAGCATCTTCAGCCTCTTCCACTTCGAGCCTGTCACAGACAGAACCTTTGACCAGCTTGACACCGGCAAAGTGCGCCGCCCTCGCGAGAGCGTGCGAAGATATGGGATTTGTGATCACGATAAAGGCCAGAAGAACGAGCATACGTGACAACAGGGCGGGATGATAGATACCGAGCCCGATAAACACGCACATGCTTCCCAGTGTCGTCGCCTTGGTCCCGGCCTGGATCCTGTTATAGACATCGGGCATACGCAGAAGTCCCAATCCTCCAAGAAAGAGAAATACCGAACCGATGAAAACGATTATCGCGCCTGCCAGCCGAAGGATCTCCATCAGAGTCCCCCTTCCAGGTAACGCGCGACCGCGACAACACCGATGAAGCTGAGGATCCCGTATATCATCGCCACATCGATAAATATGATCCTTCCGAAATACTGGGCCAGCATCGCTATGATAGAGATCGATATAATCGTCAGCGTGTCGAAAGCGGCAGTCCGGTCCGCCGCGGTCGGCCCCATAAGGAACCTTAACGCCGCGAATACTATCGCCGCCATCGTCAACACAGCCGATGCGAAAAGAATGATCTCGATCAGATCAGCCAAAGATGACCTCCAGGTATTTCTCGAAACCAGCCACAATCATTTTTGCCTCTTCCTCTCCACCATGACCCTGCACATCGATCCAGTGTATATACAGCCTGCTGCCCTTTATCTCTACAGAGAGAGTCCCCGGCGTAAGCGTGATGGAATTTGCCAGAACGGTCCGGCCGATCGGAGTAGTAAGCTTTGTATCAACCGCGACTATTCCGGGGTTGAGCGGTATCGTCGGTTTAATGACCCTGCTGGCTACATCCAGATTAGCCTTTACTATCTCTACCACCATGTATGGAATATAGGCGGCAGCGTATGCTATCTTTTTCAGCCCGGGACGCGGAAATATCCCACCCCTGACGAAGACAGCGCATGTCCCGAAAGCCAGGACCGTGAAGATCGATATATCATATGGATCTGTCGCCCCTGTCCAGAACACATAGATCAGGGTAAACATCAGCCCGCTCAATATCACGGCTCCAATCCTTCCTGATCTTTTTCCGCTTCCGCTCATCCTCTGTCCCGAACACTTTCCGCGAGTGTCGCTCGCTATGATTCGGACCTGCTGTCGAGCCAGTCGGTCAACGCGAATACGAGATGCTCGACTGCGGTGATGACTGCTTTCCTCTGTGCCGGTTCTATCCTGTCAATGATCTCTCTGTGCATCTTGATCGAAGCCCGCTTGATCCGGGCGATCACCTTCTTACCTTCATCTGTGAGGACGACATCGATGTTCCTTCTGTCCTGAAGCGATATCCGTCTCTCGACAAGGCCCTGCTCTTCAAGACCCGCGATTATCCTGGTCACTCCGCCCGGCGTGATACCAAGACTTCCGCTAAGCTCTTTCATGCCGTGCGATCTGGTATCCACGAACTGCATGAGACAATTATAGTCTCCGGATGATATCCCTTCGTTTGTCACAAAGTACATATCCTTGAGACAACATTTCTGTCTCAGTTCGAATATCAGTTCCGCCATTTTCAATACCTGATCGTCTTTACTGACATTCATTTCGCACCATCATTAGTTGCGGCAGTTAATAATTACAATACAATAATATCATCAATATCAATAATTGACAATCTAAACTATTTCCTCAGAACCTGTCAAGCGTTTTTGGAGCCCGCCCCGGAGATGCTTTTCATTGACTTGGATTTTATCGGTGCTAATATTACTTCATGAGTATGAAAGATTTCCACAATATTTTTGCTTTTTGTAAACATAGGGACTCCCTCGTGAGCTGGCTGAACCGTTCCAACGGCCTCTAATACACTCTCTACCTTCCCGGCAGGCACGAGCCTGTCCAGAGCCCCCGGTCGATCTTCCCGGAGATCGGTCGGTCGATCGGCTCGAATTCAAACAATCTTTCCATGTCAGACATTCAGGTCGGAATACGGCCGAGAAGGAGAATAAATGAAAGCTATAATTCTTGGAGCAGGACTCGTAGGCGGCCCGATGGCGATCGATCTCGCCGGAGACAGTAGATTCGAAGTAACGGTCACAGACAGGGACCAGGCCGCTCTGGACGCACTGAACGACAGAAATGACATCAACCGCATCAGAAAAGACCTGTCTGATCCCGCGGACGTCACTTCCCTCGTATCAGAATACGATATCGTGATAAACGCCGTGCCCGGGTTTATGGGTTATCGCACACTCAAAGCGATCATCGAGGCGAAAAAAGACGTCATCGACATCGCCTTCTTTCCTGAAGACCCTTTCGACCTCGATCCCCTTGCCCGCGAAAAGGGAGTCACCGCTATCATGGACTGCGGCGTGGCGCCCGGGATGAGCAACATACTC
>JAGLYV010000100.1 GCA_023131975.1 Candidatus Krumholzibacteriia bacterium
TCGAGGGAAGAGATGGACGAATACGCCTACAACAGTCACAAGAAGGCTGTCGACGCGATAAACTCCGGGAAATTCAAAGAAGAGATATTTTCCGTCGAAATACCGAAGAGAAGAGGAGATCCGGTCATCTTCGATACGGATGAAGGCCCTAGAGGTGACGTGAGCCTCGAATCGATGGCAAAGCTTCGGCCTGTTTTCAAGAAAGGCGGAGTGATCACGGCCGGTAACGCTTCCCAGCTCAGTGACGGCGCGGCCGCTCTTGTTCTGATGACTTCCGACAAGGCGTCCGAGCTGGGGGTCAAGGCGATGGCGAAGATCACGGGCTATGCTACCGGTGGACTGGAACCTGAACTGGTGATGATGGCCCCGACCATAGCCGTACCGAAGCTGCTGAAGAAGACCGGTATGAAGATAGATGACTTTGATCTGATAGAGCTTAACGAGGCTTTCGCCGTTCAGCCGTGCGCGGTCATGAAGAATCTGGGTATGGATCCGGCGAAGGTGAACGTTCATGGTGGCGCGGTGGCCCTTGGACATCCGATCGGTTGTTCCGGAACGAGGATCCTGGTCACCCTGATGTACGCGCTGAAACAGACAGGCGGCAGCAAGGGACTGGCGACGCTTTGTCTCGGTGGCGGTAATGCAGTGGCCTTGAGTGTGGAGATGCTGTAACAGGAAATATCATAGTAACGGCTGAACCATGCCGTGAAGGGAGAATGAAATGGCGATAAAAAAGGTCGCGGTCATCGGTGCTGGAACGATGGGTAACGGTATCGCGCAGGTGTTCGCGTTTCACGGGTATGAAGTCCTGATGATAGATGTCAAAGATTCATTCGTCGAGCGTGGTATCTCCGCGATAGACAAGAGCCTCGGCAGGCTTGTCAAGAAAGAGAAGATCACGGATGAAGTAAAGGCGGAAGTACTCGGAAGGATAAAGGGATCCACCGATCTGAAATCGGCGGGAGACTGTCAGCTGATAGTGGAGGCCATATTCGAGGATTTCGACGCGAAGACCGCGATATTCAAAGAGCTTGATAAAGTCTGTGGAGATGAAGTGATCTTTGCCAGTAACACCTCATCGATATCGATAACTGCTCTGGGCGCTGCCACGAAGAGGCCGGAGAAATTTATCGGAATGCATTTCATGAATCCTGTCCCGATGATGAAGCTGGTCGAGATCATCAGGGGGTTGGCCACTGACGACGCCACAATGGCAACGACGATGGAACTCAGCGAAAAACTGTCGAAGACTCCGATAGAAGTCAACGATTATCCCGGGTTCATCGCTAACAGGATCCTCATGCCTATGATCAACGAGGCCTGCTTCTGCCTGATGGAAGGTGTGGCGACCGCCGAAGCGATAGACGGTGTGATGAAGCTCGGAATGGCCCATCCGATGGGGCCTCTGCAGCTCGCGGACCTGATCGGCCTGGACATATGCCTGAATATCCTGCGTGTGCTCCACGACGGTATGGGTGATCCGAAGTACCGTCCCTGTCCTCTTCTGGTAAAGAAGGTCGAAGCCGGGTATCTCGGCAGAAAGACGGGGAAGGGATTCTACGAATATAACAAGTAGATCGGCTGTGTGCTGCTCGATGGGGCGCTGGGGACGATCTCTGGTTTAGATGATATGTATGGATGAAGGGAGATATCATTATGATATCTCCCTTTTTGGAACCAGATCGCCGGCAGAATAAAGAGGTTCGATTGCCGGTTTTTTACTTTTCCTCAAGTTCTATTAATACCTTCATCGTGGACCGGGGATGGATAAAGGCTACGGGATGTCCCGCCGCGCCGGGTCTTGCTTTCGCGTCGATAAGTTCTATGCCTTCTTCATCCAGTCCCTTGAGTGCCGCGTCGATATCGTCTACCTCGAAACAGAGATGATGGATACCCGGTCCGCGTTTGTCCACGAACTTTGCTATGGCGCTCTCAGGGGTGACCCCTTTCAGAAGCTCTATCGTAGTGTTGCCGGTAGAGAGGAACGCGACTCTCAGCCCCCTGTCGGGCAGGTCTTTCTCCTCTACCAGCTCGAAACCGAGGATGTCACAATAGAGATGTTTCGCTTCCTCGAGGTCTTCGACAGCTATTCCGATGTGGTTCAGATCTTTGAGTCTTTCGTCCATTGTTCCTCCGTCGATCAGGTAGTCGAGCCGGGGTCATACCGGCCGAACACCTTTTCCATCGTTGATGATATCTCTCCGAGAGTGCATCCACCCCTGACAGCCTCGATGATCGGGACCAGAAGGTTACCTTCTCCGGAGGCGGTATCTTTTACAGCCGAGAGGAGAGAGGAGACCTGCCCGGCCTCGCGAGCCGCCTTGAATGCTGTCAGTCTCTTTACATGTCTGTGTTCTATTTCGGGGTCGATGGCGAATTTCTCCGGAGTGGCCGTATTGCCGCCGGTATACTTGTTCACCCCGACCACCGTGATATCCTTCTTTTCTACACCCATCTGGTACTCGTAGGAGCTTCTCTCGATCTCCTTCTGGGGAAAATGTTTTTCTATCGCAGAGGTCATTCCACCCATGTCTTCCACACGGCCCATCAACTCCAGTACCTTTTCTTCGATCTCGTCGGTAAGTCTCTCGATGTAGTAGCTTCCGCCAAGCGGGTCGATAGTGTCGCAGACTCCCGATTCCTCCGCGATAAGCTGTTGCGTTCGAAGCGCGGTGAGGACCGCGTTTTCAGAAGGAAGGTTGAGAGCTTCGTCCTTCGAATTGGTGTGAAGCGACTGGGTGCCTCCCAGGACGGCGGCGAGAGCCTGCATCGCTACCCTGACGACATTGTTCTCGACCTGCTGTGCGGTGAGAGAACATCCTGCGGTCTGCGCATGGAACCTGAGAAGGCAGGATTTATCCTTTTTTGCTCCGAATCTGTCTTTCATCAACCGGGCGTATATCCTTCTGGCGGCACGGAACTTCGCCACTTCCTCAAAGATATTGTTATGTACGCAGAAGAAGAAGGAGAGTCTGGGCGCGAATTCATCTACGTCGAGCCCGGCCGCGATAGCGGCGCTGATATACTCGACCGCGTCGGCAAGGGTGAATGCCACTTCCTGGACGGCTGTAGAGCCGGCTTCCCTGATGTGATAACCGCTGATCGAGATGGTGTTCCATTTCGGGGCGTTTTCCCTGCACCAGGAGAAGATATCTGTGATGATCCTCATCGAGGGTGTGGGAGGGTAGATGTAGGTACCGCGCGCGTAGTATTCCTTCAGAATGTCGTTCTGAATGGTGCCGGCGATCGAAGCGGGACCGATTCCGCTCTCTTCGGCGAGAACGACGTACATCGCAAGGAGTATCGCAGATGTAGCGTTGATAGTCATCGACGTCGAGACTTTATCAAGAGGGATGCCATTCATGAGCCTTCTGAAGTCATCGATGGAATCGATTGCTACACCGACTCTTCCAACTTCACCTTCGGCCATCCTGTGATCGGAGTCGTACCCCATCTGGGTGGGAAGGTCGAATGCTACCGAGAGGCCGGTCTGCCCTCTTTCGAGGAGATAGAGGAAACGTTTGTTGGTCTCTTCGGCAGAACCGAATCCCGCGTATTGCCTCATCGTCCAGAGACGGCCCCTGTACATCGTAGGGTAGACGCCCCTGGTGAAAGGATACGATCCGGGGAGTCCGATATCGTCATTGTAACGTTCGTCCGGGCTGTCGAGGGGGGTATAGGCAGGTTCGATCCCTATCCCCGAGGTAGTCTCGAAGCTTTCCCTTCGCTCTCCACCCTTTTCCCTGAAGGGTGAGTAGATCTCTTCCTGCCACTTTTTGAAACGGCTCGAGAGCCCATGATCCTTCTCAGCCACTATTACCTCCTGTTACAATGGGATGTTTCCGTGTTTTTTTGGAGGAAGCTGCTGGCGCTTGTTAAAGAGGTTCTCCAGCGCGTGGATCAGCATCGGCCTCGTCTGGTCGGGCATGATGACATCGTCGAGATATCCCAGCCCGGCCGCGATGTACGGGTTTTCGAATGTGTCGGCATAATGGTCGACACGTTTTTTCAGCTCGGCTTCGGGGTCATCGGCGGAAGCGATCTCTTTCCTGAAGAGAATATTGGCGGCACCCTCGGCTCCCATAACGGCCAGCTCGGCCGTGGGCCAGGCTACATTGTAATCGGACCTGATATGTTTGCTCGACATGACACAATAGGCTCCCCCATAGGCTTTTCTCGTGACGACTGTCAGTTTCGGTACGGTCGCCTCGCAATAGGCGAAGATAAGTTTTGCGCCGTGCTTGATTATCCCGTTCCATTCCTGGTCCGTGCCGGGCAGGAAGCCCGGGACGTCCTCGAAGGTGACGAGAGGGATGTTGAACGCGTCGCAGAATCTTATGAACCGGGCGGCCTTGATCGAACTTTCGATATCGAGGACTCCCGCCATGTGCTTGGGCTGGTTTGCCACTATTCCGATCACATGTCCGTTGAGCCGGGAGTATCCCACGACGATATTCTGCGCGTAGTACTTCTGGACTTCGAAAAAATTACCATCATCGACGACCATTCCTATGACTTCCTTGATATCGTAGGGCGCTCTGGCGCTGTCGGGTACGATCTCGTTCAGACGTGGATCCATCCTCATCGGATCGTCTGACGGAGCTGCGTAGGGTGGATCTTCCAGGTTGTTCTGAGGGAGGAATGAAAGGAGAGTCCGGATCTGGTCGATACATTCCTCATCGTCCTCTGCCTTGAAATGCGCGACGCCGCTCTTGGTGTTGTGCGTGTCTGCTCCACCCAGCTCTTCCTGGCTGATATCCTCGTGTGTGACTTTCTTGATCACGTTGGGGCCAGTTATGAACATATGGCTCGTACCCTCGACCATAAAGATGAAATCGGTCAACGCGGGGGAGTAGACCGCGCCCCCGGCGCTTGGACCCATGATGGCCGAAAGCTGCGGGATGACACCGGAAGCGAGAGTGTTGCGCAGGAAGATCGACGCGTATCCCGCGAGGGACGCTACCCCTTCCTGTATTCTGGCTCCGCCGCTGTCCGCAAGCCCGACTATCGGCGCGCCGTTGTCGAGCGCGATGTCCATCAGCCTGATGATCTTTCCCGCGTTCGATTCGCTCAGCGAACCGCCGAACACGGTGAAGTCCTGGGCGAACGCGTATGTCAGTCTGCCATCGATAAGTCCCTGACCGCAGACCACTCCATCGCCGACTATTTTCTTGTCCGCCATGCCGGGCCATGTCGAGCGGTGAGTGACGAAGACTCCCATTTCCTGGAAAGTCTCCTCGTCGAAGAGGACATGAATACGTTCCCTCGCCGTCAGCCTGCCGGACGCGTGGATCTTCTCGATCCTTTTCCTGCCTCCTCCAAGGAGGGCCTGTTCGCGTTTCTGCCGGAGTTCTTCGAATTTTTCCTTTTTCGATCTCAAATCCAGTTCTCCCTTCGGAGTGCGCCGGACGGAAGTGTCCGATATGCATTAAAGGCCCATTTTATTTAATGAGCCCGCTGCGGTCAATCTAATATCATGGAATTGGATTGTAAAATCCAGAAAAGACGTTTATGATATCATGACAATACGACTTGTATGGGAGTCGAAAATCGAACATCTTTCAAATGGAGGTAAGAGAATGTTATTGAAGAGGTCGTCCATTCTGCTGCTTATATTGATCCTGACAGCGGCAGCGTTTGTCTCGTGCGGCGGGAACTCTGAAGAAAAATCGGAGAAAACGAACGATACTGCTGTGGAGAATACCGGAGATGATATCTCCTATGTCTCCGAGGATATCAGTTTCGGCGTATTCTTCGACAGGGAAGGAACGAAGAGGACTGTCGATCTCAAGAGAGGGCAGAAACAGCTTCAGGTATTCATCATCGTACAGGTCCCCGAGTTTATCGAGATAGCGGCTGCCCAGTGGCAGCTCTCTCTTCCTGAAGGGCTGGAGGTAGATGTCGACAGATATCACAAGGACAGGGTCATGTCCCTCGGCCAGATGCCATTCGGGATCAGTGAGAGGTTCAAGCCATGTCTCCCCGGACCGACCGCGGTGATCCATGAGTTGACTCTCAATATTACCGGCGAACTGAAGAACGCCGCGATCTCGATACTTCCATCGAAAGACGGTAATTTCCTCGGAATAGCAAACTGCACCGAAGGATTCCCACAGGAAAGGGCATCCTCGTACAAGGCGGTTGTGAATCCCGATAACTAGGCAGCGGTGATCACTTGAGAAGGTTTATTACAGCAGCGGAATCGATGGTTGTCCGTACCGCGGTTGCGCTGCTTTTTTTCTGCCCGTTCCTCATGGGCCGCTTTATACGATCTGACGATCTTTCCGTCAACAGAGATGTAACCTCCGTTGTATCACCACGACCAGATATTATGAGACAGGAAGATAGGGCCCTGGCCACGGTGCCACACCTTCTTTCAGCCGGAAAGACTGGCAAGAAAGGTCGTTTCCGGTACGGCAGCAGGTGGCTGGATGAGAGAAGGACACGGGCAGAGAATGTTCGGATGTCCGTTGCTCCGGGAGCGATATCCGCTTCTGACGGGGCATTTCCGCATGGCTGCGCGGCTTCCTCATGGGAACCGGTAAAGGCGGAGATACCTGGCAACGGGGCGGCAGTCACCGGCTCGCTGAGGGTGCTGGTCGCCGCCGGGCTTTACAGCGGTTTTAGTGGACAGCCCGAAGATCTCGACATGTTACAGGCAGAACTCTTCGACGGCCCCTGGCGCCCCGGCACTATGACCGAATACTGGGACGAGGTCTCTTCCGGTATGCTGGCCGTCACAGGGGATGTCCACGGGTGGGTGGAGCTCGAACAGACCGAAATATATTACACGGGCGGGTTTTTAGAGAATGGAATGACTATCGGCGTTTCTCACACGGACGAGATGATCGAGGAGATAGTGGCGGCCCTGGACGATTCGATCGATTACGGCGAATACGACAACGATGGTCCCGACGGGGTTCCCAATTCGGGTGATGATGACGGTTATGTCGATATACTCGTTATAGTCCATCCGACACCAGGGGCCGAGTGCTCCTACAGCTACAGCGATCACATGGGCTCGCATTCGTTTCAGTATTCCCTGTGGAAGGAAGACCTGCAGCCACTTGCCACCTCCGATCCGGCGGCCAATGGCGGGACGATCCTGATAGACGACTACAATATCGCTCCGGCAGTATCGTGCGAGGGAGGGCTGATAGAGATAGGCGTCTTCTGCCACGAGTTTGGCCACTTTCTCGGACTTCCCGACCTTTACGACACCTACGGCAGAAGCGGGATAGGGCACTGGGGATTGATGGGGACAGGCAACTGGAACAGCCCGGAGTCGCCATCCCATCTCTGCGGTTGGTCGAGGCATCAGCTCGGCTGGGTAGAGACGATCGATATAGGCTGGGCACCGGAGCAGGTCGACCTGGAACCGGTGGAGAGGGGTGGAGCCGTAGTGAGGATGGTCCTTCCGACCGAGCGGTTTCGAAGGATGGAGAATCTCGCGCCGATTACCGGCTGGTCACTGATCTGCGGCTATACGGCAGCTGAAGCGGATGCCAGGGGATACATGGATGACGGCGGGTATGGAAACATGTGGACCGAATCTATGGCACACGATTTTACGGTCGACGGCTCACGCCCGGTGATTCTGAATTACAGTATCGGGACTGACCTCGAGGATGGCTACGATTTTGCTTATGTCATCATGGAACTCCGTGGAGGCACCGATACCCTGGCCGCCTATTCCGGCAGGGTAGACCCGGTGGCCGAGCAATTGATGCTGGATGGCTTTCTGCCAACTGGAGACTGCGGATTCAGGATCCGTTTTGTCCTGGAAAGCGATTTCAATTTCAGCGATGAGGACGGGGGATTTGATTCCATCGAGGGGTGGGCCCTGCATGTCGACGATATCTCGCTTACCGGAGGCGGTCTGGATTATATCACCGACCTGGAGGATGACGCCGGCGGATGGTATTGCGACAGCGAACCGGCCGAATATTTTCTGATCGAAAGGCGGGTCGGGAGAGGGTTCGATTCAGAGCTGATCCGGGATGGGCTGCTCATCTATCACGCGGAGAACAGCATAGTATACGGAGAGAACGGGAACACCGGCGGCTATCAGAACGAGCAGGCCCGAGGAGTGGTCCTGGAAGAGGCCGACGGCAGATTCGATATGATCGACTATAATTACCCGATAAATTTCGGTGAGGACAGCGATCCTTTTCCGGGCTCCGCAGGGAACAGGGCATTCGGTCCTTCCTCGATACCTTCGAGCAGGAGCAACGGCAATACGGCGACTCCCGTCACTATCACCTCGATCACTTCTTCAGGGGGGGTATTTTCCGCTGGAAGATTTCCGCTGGAAGTGATCGGTTCTTCTCCCGGCCAGATCGTGAAAGCGGTTGAGGATTCGTTTACACTTGATATATCCGGCGCGAATATAGAAAGGGGAGTGTCGTGCTCTCTCACCGGTGTTTTCGGAGAGGCCAGGGCGTACGATCACGTCTGGCTGGGCAGGAACAGGGTCCTGGCTTCGTTCACTTCGACAGCCCTTCTGTCGGGGAGCTATGATCTGGTAGTGACTGGAGGCGATGGACAGACCGGTATTCTGGCAGGGGCTCTCGAAGTGGAATCGGTTTTTGATGATATTGATGTGGTTCCGGGAAGAAACTTCATTGCATTGTCGTGGACGGTCGGATCGACCGAAGGACTCAGGGGATGCCTGGTATACAGGAAAAACGGTTCAGGGGAGTATCATCCTGTATCTCCCGACACGATCCAGGGAGTACACGGTGTTTTCACTTTCGCCGACAGCAGCATCGTTCCCGGTGTTTCGTACCGCTACATGATCGAAGCCAGATTCATTATGCTCTCGGAGTATCTCGAGGCCCCGGGACTGTGGACGATCACCGCCGAACCGTTCACCCTTGACAAGGCGACGCCAAATCCGTTCAGCAGATCTACGACTCTGAGCTTTTTTGTTCCAGAACGTGGAAATGTGACAACGGATATCTACGATGTCGCCGGTAGAAAGGTGTCCAGGATGGGTGGCAGGGAATATGGCAGGGGAGAACATACCATCGAATGGGAACCCGGGGCGGAAGTTTCTCCGGGGGTCTATTTCTGCGTTATCAGGTACCGTGGTACCACTTGTAATACAAAGCTTGTCCTGCTTCGCTAGCTGGCTATTCTTCAGAACGTATACGTGATACCCAGGGAGAAATTGAAATGGGTGAACTGCACTTTTTCGAGCAGTACGCTCTGACGATCGAAACTGTACTTGTTGTAATCGTACGGCGCGAACAGGACATCGGCGCCTGCTTCGATCATCATCTCTTTCCAGAGATACCGACTGGTTCCCAGTCCGAGAACAAAATAGAATGTAGTCTGTGAAGGCTTGAATGTGTCTGTCGGTGTCGTAGTCACCGGGTTGGCCGACATGAGTCCAAGGGCTGCTCTTGCATACGGTCTGTACGGAAGAAAGTGTGTGGCGAAGACCATCAGCCCGAGCTGTCCGTTAAAGCAGGTGACGCTGTTGCCTTCGCTGTTACCTGCCTGGAACCCGAGCCTGTTTTCGAGGTAGATGTTTCCGAACATCTCGTACCTCATGACCAGATCCATACCCGCGGCGTTATCCATGTTCCAGTATTCGTCGTCGAGGAGGGTGAATGTCGCGAGGATTCCCGCATTGATCCTCCGTGATACATGGCCGTACCCGTTCCGGGGAATAGCCGTGACCGCCAGGAGGATTACGGTAAAGACAACTACAACTCCAGCCATTTTCACTGACAGAAGGCCGGAAAATGTCTTGTGAGCCAAGATGTCCCCTTTCTTTTTGATTCCGAGACTCTTTGATGATTAAATATAATGCCGGTCCCGTTTATTTAAAAGAAATATTGAATTTAAATCCAGATTTTACAATACTTAGCGTGTTTCGCAATCATAGCGGAGGTGTACCTTGAGTGAGAATCATAGATGTATCCTGGGAAAGAACAGGATCTGTATTCATGATCCGACCGACGAGATCCTCGAGGCCATCTGGGTACTCGATGAAAAGGGTCAGAAAACCGGGTATGACGAGATCATCGAGAGAGACAGGCGTGGAGTAATATCCAGGCAGCTGATCGACCTGGTGACGAGCAATGGGCTGCTTTCCGAAAAGGACGGGATTTTCAGTTTTACCGATACTGGCAGACAGCGGGGCGAAGGTGTCATAAGACGTCATCGACTGGCTGAAAGACTATTGACCGATGTACTTAATGTCAGCGATGAAAATGAAATGGAAACTGACGCCTGCCGGTTCGAGCATGTTCTTTCACCTGAAGTCACCGACCATATCTGCGTCCTTCTCGGGCATCCGAGGACATGTCCTCACGGAAATGCCATCCCGATGGGAAAGTGCTGCCTGACATCGGAAATGAAAGTGGAATCGGCTGTCGTTCCTCTCGATTCGCTGAAATGCGGAGAGACTGGAAGGATCCTATATATGACTACCAAAAAACATGAGAGACTGGACAGGCTCACTTCGCTGGGTCTGTTTCCCGGACGACATGTGAGGATCCATCAGAGAGAACCACTCTTTGTGATCTTTATAGGGGAGACCCAGCTGGCTCTGGACAAGGAGATAGTGGGCGATATTTTCGTAGTAAGATCGGACTCCGGAGATACGGAATACCTGACGCCCGGCACCTGAGCTGCCTGGACTGGAACTGAATGAAAGCTGACGATAAAAATAAAAGCAAGATACTCCTGGTCGGCAATCCCAATGTCGGCAAAAGTGTCATCTTCTCATACCTGACTGGCAAATATGTCGTGGTATCGAACTATCCGGGGACGACGGTCGAAGTCTCGACGGGTCACTATGGATCCAAAAGCGGGCCGGAGGTGGTCGATACTCCAGGTGTCAATTCCCTCTTTCCCGCCAGCGAAGATGAAAGGGTCACAAGGGATATTGTCTTTGCGAATCTGGACGCCACCGTGGTGCAGGTGGTGGATGCCAAGAATATCTACAGAGCGTTGATGCTTACCACCCAACTGGCCGAAGCGGGGTGCAGGATCGTGCTCGTCCTGAACATGATGGACGAGGCCCGGCAGAGGGGTATCAGGATCGACACCGCGGCACTTTCCGAAACTCTCGGTGTAGAGGTGATCGAGACTGTCGCGGTCGAGAAGCGGGGACTCTCGAGACTCTCTTCGCTTATCGACGCGGGAGAAGCCCGGCTACCTTCAGTCGGAATCAGGTATTCGAAAACGATCGAGCAGTCGATAACCGAGTCGGTAGCGGATGTGGACGGTCTTGAAAAATACGGCCGTTTCGGAATACTTTCCCACATCCTGGGGGACGACGATTTTTTCAGGGAAGACAAGTCGATCGACCAGAAAGCGCTCCTGACCTCTTCAAAAAACCGCGAGGTCCAGGCGGAAAAATATTCTGAGCATCTTTCGTATATCATCGCAAAGACGCGAAAAAGATCTGTAGACATGATATTCGAATCGGTCGTCAGGAAGGATGGAAAGCTTCTCAAGGCCGGTGCTGGATGGCTGAGAAGATTTTATCCAGCGATTATTCTTGCGGCCATGGCGGGAGTACTCGATCTCATTTACTCGACCGCGACTCTATCTGAAGCTGGCCTGTACCCGACCCTTTATATCCTGGCCCTCTTCGTCTTTGCCATGGCGCTGACGGGAAAAAAGAGGATGGACAGGATCACCCTGCACCCGGTCTACGGACTCGGTGTCCTCATTTTGATCATATATATGATATACAAACTGGTGGGAGTGTTCGCGGCGGGGACACTGGTCGATCTTATCGAGACGGGTGTATTCGCGAAAATTATTCTTCCGGCGCTGGAAAAGATCGCTGGTGACGGTTTTACCGCGGATCTTCTACTCGGAGAATACGGTCTTATAAGTATGGGATTGAGCTATTCGATATCGATTGTGTTACCGATCGTCGTCGTCTTCTTTCTCGTATTCGGGATACTGGAGGATACGGGCTATTTCCCGCGGCTCACGGTCCTGACGAATAATGTATTCAAATTCGTCGGCGTCAATGGCAAGGCTACTCTTCCGATCGTGCTGGGCTTTGGATGCGTGACCATGGCTATCCTGGCCAGCAGGATCCTGGAGACGAAGAGAGAGAGAATAATCGTTATTACTCTACTGGCGCTCGCGATCCCATGCAGCGCGCAGCTGGGAGTGATGCTGGCCCTCATGTCAGCAATATCGACCGGCGCGGTCATCACGATATCTCTGATCGTCCTTGGGGAATTCTTCATAGTCGGACATATACTGGGACGTTATCTGAAGGGGGCCAGGTCGGATTTCATCCTGGATCTTCCCCCGCTGAGGGTACCCCGCGTCTACAATATAGCGATCAAGACAGGGGCCCGGGCGAGGTGGTTCCTTGTGGAGGCCGTACCGTACTTTATGCTTGCCACTCTGATCCTGTTCACTCTGGAACGGACCGGCGCGATGGTTTTTGTCTACCGGGCCGTCGAACCTGTCGTCGGAAGGCTTCTCGGACTTCCGATAGAGACTGCTTCTGTGTTCATAATAGGGTTTTTCAGGCGAGATTACGGTGCTGCCGGTCTTTTCAGGATGTGGCAGGAAGGTTTGCTTACAGGCAATCAGATCGCGGTCGCCCTTACCGTGATGAGTCTTTTCCTCCCATGCCTGGCGAGTCTTATAGTAATGATAAAGGAAGTGGGGACGAAGTACGCGCTTGTGATCTTCTTTTTCGTTTTATTTCTTTCGCTGATGAGTGGTGGAGCTCTTAATCTTTTCCTTGGCCTGACCAGGATCACCTTCTAAGATACTTTCTTCGGATCACCTGATAGTCAATACCGAATTCATGCCTCCGAATCCGTCCGGTTCGACTGTATTGTTTGACGGATCTACGATTTTGATTTTTCTGTCGATCAGGAATTTGTACTGATATGTTCCCTTCATAAGCAGCAGAGTCACGGACCATCTACCGTTCGGGCCTTTTATCATGGGCGTAGCGTGGGGAGCCCAATTGTTAAATTCTCCTATTACCGTCACTTCTTTCGCGTCGGGAATACTGACTTCGAAGTCTATTTCTTGTGGACGCCCATCTTCATCGTTCGCTCCGGACATTTCGGTGCCGCCTTCAAGGGAAGCGAGCTGCGGGCCTATCAATCCAGAAAGGTCGTTTCTCAGTCCTGGAACGGGAAGCCCGGATTCGTCCATCATTGAAAACGATAGTGGCGCAGCCATGAGGGGCCAGTAGGTGGCAATGAGTATGGAATTTTTGCCCTTCCTGAGTATAATAGCGCCGTCCCTTGAATCACGCCCGCTCTCTGCTTCCAGGACAGGAGATGAATTGATCCAGAGAGACACGATATTTCTCGTGTCGAGTTTCCACAGGACTTTCGACTGTTTTTTTACGGAGATCACCGTATATAGAAGCATTCCCCTGTCTGTCCCGGCTCCGTACAGGTGGTCGGGCATGACCCTGCCGTCATGATCCATAGCTCCATCGGCAACAGATGCCCATCCAAGTCGTTTGCCTTCCGGCGTAAGGTAGCTCCTCGACAGGTCGTCCTGAAGCTGGACTCCGTCCTCGAGAGCCCATGTCCTGTTCGTGACGGGCCCCATATGAAGCCATTCCATCGGAACGATCAACTCGTTTTCGAAAAAAGCCAGCCTGGTTCCATCCAGAGAAACTGAGAGGGAAAATGGATAGACGCCGGGTGAGATCTCTCCGACCCGGGCAATCTGAATCGGCAACTCCGTGATCTCTGATCCGCCATTGACCACAAATCTGGCTGGAAGTTCTGGAGAACATCGTATTCCATCGAGAAAGACGCCGTCCACTTCGCCCTGTGTGTTTCCGGCGCTTCTGTATCTGATGGTGATATTGGCCGGGAGGATCATGTCATCTGCGAACTTCCGGCCCTCAGGCATGTCGAAGGTCACATCGTATCCAGTCGTCAGTATCAGGCTTTCGTCGAAGTGTATCTCGACACGTTTTCCATCGGTCATGAAATCGATAAAGGCCGACAGTTCGATCACACCAGGAACCGATCCGGGAGGAAGATTGAAAGTCTTCTTCCATCTCCAGGGCGGATCTCCGGCCCCGATCCTGATCGTCGCGCCGTCATCGGTCATATTCCATCTGTTACCGGACATCTGGAAAAGAGCCCTGTCGATTACCAGGTCTTTTGAACCGTTCATTATCGATACTTCAAGTTTTATGCTTTTTCCGAGAGGGATCGCCATATCGGGCATCGCTACCGCGAATCTTATCCCTGACTCTTTCATGAATATCTGTGTCAACGCGTGTTTGGATCGGTTGAGTTCGTCAACGGCTTCCGTGGCAGCGAATATCGTCTGTTTTTTTGTTCTGGGGGAAAGCCTTTTCCATTTGATGTCATCAACGACTTTCCAGATCTTCTCGTTATTCTTGAGACGGTTCGAAATATCGCCGAATCTGATAAGCAGACTGTTGACCAGTTTCGTATTTGAGATATGTTCATCCATCGAAGCACTGCTCAGCGCAAGGATTTCGGTGAGACTATCGACGTCTGATACAAGTCCGGGTGCCAGTTTTTCAACGAGAAGTTTTTCCCTTTGCATAATATCCATGAAAATAAGCAGAGAGGATATCTTCTCAGACGGGGGAAACAGGATATCTCGAAGGATGCCGGGATCGTTCCAGATAGAAGACCATGGAGAGGCATGCCCGACAGGACGTGAGCCTGAATGAGACCTGTGTATCGGAGATTCGGTCAGGCCCGCAAGTCTTGCTGCCGGGAAATCCTCGATTCCGGAAAGAAGAGAGACGATCAGTGGCCTGATAGCGGGATCGTTCCAGATGTTTCCGCCCTGTACTCCTGATCGCATATTCTCCATATTATGCATCAGCCTGTCAGCGATCCTTCTCTTCTCGGCAGTGCTCAGAGAACGGTCCATCACCAGTGGGAGGAGAAGATCCGGGGAATGTCTTATGATATAATTCCCCTCGCTTGAGATCGGGTAGAAACATCCTCTGGTATGATCGAAGAAAGTATTTACAACGGCCGAAGAAAACTGGCGTGACCAGTTTTGCAGCTCGAGCGCGTTTTCCAGTGCCCCGATCCGTGCCGCGATCATATGAAGAGCATGAAGCTCAATACTCGCGAGCGCGTTCAGTGAGGGAGAACTGTAGACATCATTTCCGGCATTACCGCTTCCATCACCGGGGATGAATCCCTCTGCAGTCGTCGCTGCCGACGCGAACCGCCTCATCACAATATTGTTTATCCGCGGATAGAGACGTTCCAGCAATGCCGGATCGTCACCGAAAAGGTAGAGGATGGTCGTTGCGAGGACGGGGTATCGAGTTACCGGATAAAGGAGATGATTTTCCTGTATCACGCCGGGATCCGCACCGCTTTGAAGAAAACTGGTAAGTTGTTGTTTTACAGTATATTCCGCATTATCCGCGGCCAGCTGTCCGGGCCATGACAGGGATAGAGCCGCAAATAACAGAAAAGGCATAACAACATATAAAATCAGGTGTTTATCAGAATTAAACATTTTCATCTCCGACTATCTCCATCCGGGTAGTGACGGGATATTGCTCGAACAAGGTTAATAAACTATTGACAGCAACGTGTATGCCATCTTTAATTGCGCAGTTGAGAAAGGAGTGGATTATGTCATATGAATGCATAAAACTGGAAAAAAGTGACCGACTCGCGAGGATTACTATCAATCGTCCGGATAAACTTAACGCGTTGAATATCAAGACGGTTCTTGAGTTGACCGATGCTTTTACGGATGTAAAGGCAGATAGATCGATAGGAGTGGTGATCCTTGGGAGCGAGGGAGGGAAGGCCTTTGCCGCTGGCGCGGATATCTCGGAGCTTCAGAAGCAGGATATGTTGAGTGGCAAGGAATTTTCCGAGAGGGGTCACAGGTTGTGCAACCTCATTGAGAATCTGGGCAAACCGGTGATCGCCGCGATACCTGGCTTCGCCCTTGGTGGCGGCTGCGAGATAGCGATGGCCTGCACACTCAGGGTTGCTTCCGAGAAGGCGAAACTGGGTCAGCCCGAGATCAATCTCGGTACTATTCCCGGCTACGGAGGGACCCAGAGACTCGCCCGTCTGATCCCGCGTGGAGTGGCGATGGATCTTGTGCTTACGGGCAGGATAATCGGTGCGGAAGAGGCGAAGCAACTGGGCCTGCTCAACAGGGTGGTCCCTCACGACGAACTCGATTCTGCCGTCGACGAACTGGCCGCGCAGCTCCTGAGCAAGCCGCCGTTCGCGCTGCAGGCGAATATGGAAGCGGTACTCCACGGTACAGAACTCTCTTATGAGGAGGCGTGCAGGGTGGAGGCCAACCTTTTCGCTATGACCTGCGGGACGGAGGACTTCAGTGAGGGGATGAGCGCTTTTCTTGAGAAGCGTGAAGCGACCTTCAAGGGACGCTAGTCGGACTGGCAGAAAATTTGCAGTAAAGAGATTGAAAAATACGCTGTTACCTATTAGATTAATCCGGATACAGCAGGTCACGCTAATAGCCTGGATTTTCGATATAACAGAACCTGTTGTAATATCGATAGTTATGATCTGATAAGGTGATGCGAGAGTGGCGGAATTGGCAGACGCGCTGGATTTAGGATCCAGTGGGGCGACCCGTGGGGGTTCGAGTCCCCCCTCTCGCATAAGAGAAAATTTGCCGATGTGTGGAAAAACCATCCGTTTTTCCGGGAGAGGAGCCATGGAAAACAACAACGAGACCAGCGGTTTCAGCGTAGAAGTGACAGATGAGAAAGATTGCAGAAAAGTAATCGATATAGAGGTCAAGCCCGAGATCTTCGATTCGGCAAAGGAACATGTGCTCAAGGAGATCACAAAAGAAGTGTCGATTCCCGGCTTCAGGAAGGGAAAGGTCCCGGTGGACATCGTCAGGAGGAAGTTTGCGGACGAGATCCATACCGAGACTATCAAGAAAGTCCTCCCGATGGCCTATGGACACGCCATCCAGACCAAGGAGATACATCCTTTCGGAGAGCCGGTTTTCCGTGATATCAACGATGAGAAAGACAAACCCCTTACTTTCAAGGTCGATGTGGAGGTCGCTCCTGTCGTCGAATTGAAGAAGTACAAGGGCCTTGCCGGTAAAATGGACAAGACGAAAGTAACGGCTGAGGAGGTCGAAAAGGTCCTGGAGAATCTCAGAGAGAGGGAAGTCCGGTACGAATCGGTCGAGAGAGAAGCCACTTCGTCTGATATGGTCGTCATCAGCTACGCTCCTGTCGGTGAGGACGGTCAGGTCGACGAAGAAAAGAGGATTCAGGATTATCCCGTACAGCTCGGCGCCGGGCAGCTGTTCCCCGAGTTCGAGCTTGCTATTGTCGGAAAGAATGCCGGTGACGAGGGAGATGTCGCGATAGACTATCCGGAGGATTACAAACCGGAGAGGCTCGCCGGCATCAAGGTGAAATACTCTTTCACCCTCAAAGAGGTCAAGGAGAAGAAGCTTCCCGAGATCGATGACGAGTTTGTGAACAAGCTCGATGAGAGCCTCGGTGGGGTGAAAGGGTTGAAGGCCGACATCAAAAAAAGGCTCCTTGAGGAAAAGGAACGCGACGCGACGCGTAAACTCGAGGAAGAGACGATGGACAAGGTCATCGAAAAGAACCCGTTCGAAGTTCCTCTAAGTATGGTCCTCAGATTCAAGAATGAACTGGAGAGCGAGGACGAGAAGAGGCGCCAGGCGGCGGGAGTCGGTCCGGAGGAGGACGAGGAAAAGAAGAAGGAGATCGACGAGTTCTTCAACAAGATAGCCCGAAGGAACATCAAACGTTTTTTCCTTGTCGATCATATCGCGCGTGCTGAGGAAATAAAGATCACTGATGAGGATATGGATAAAGAGATCGAGCGATTGGCCGAAGAGGGGAACAGGCCCCTGGACGAAGTGAAGAAGGTCATCGGGAAGGGCAGCGACAATTACAACAACCTGAAGGGAAGACTTCGTGAAAAGAGTGTCTTTGAAGCTCTTCTTAAGAAAAAGGATTGAGAAAAAGCGGATTTTAGAAGAATCTGACCAGTAAAGGAGATATCCGGATGGCGAATGAAAAGATAATCTCGACACCGATCCCCTATGTTATAGAGACAAAGGGCAGAGAAGAGCGGATGTATGATATCTATTCGAGGCTTCTCAAAGACAGGATCGTTTTCATCGGCACCCAGATCGAGGACAATATGGCTAACGCCGTCGTGGCACAGCTGTTGTTTCTCGAGGCGGACGATCCGGAGAGAGACATCTATATTTACATCAACAGTCCCGGTGGTGTGGTCTCCGCGGGTCTCGGGATCTACGACACGATGCAGTACATCTCCTGTGACGTGGCGACGATCTGTATGGGGCAGGCCGCCAGCATGGCTGCGGTACTTCTCGCGGCCGGCACAAAGGGCAAGAGGTCCATTCTTCCCCACGCCCGGGTCATGATCCATCAGCCTTCCGGCGGATCACAGGGCCAGGCCAGTACGATCGAGATCTATACCAAAGAGATCCTGAAACTCAAGACAAGGTTGAACGAGATCATCGCGGGCCATACAGGGCAACCAATCAAGAAGGTGACGAAAGATACGGATAGAGATTTTTTCATGTCGGCCGAAGACGCCATGGCGTACGGCCTGGTCGATAACGTGCTTGTTTCCAAGGTCGACGCGAAAAAATCCGAATGATTTTGAACTATTTGCCGAAATAGATGTATATTTATTATTGGGAGCAACACCAGGGAATATCGAGGGGAATATGAAAAAAAAGACTCAGTCACCAAGGGCTATCAAGTGTTCATTCTGCGGCCGTGGTCAGGACGAGGTGGCAAAACTTGTCTCGGGACCTTCGGTGTACATATGTAATGAATGCATCAGGCTCTGTAACGATATCCTCGAGGAGGAGATGGCCGGAACGGTCCTCTACGATGAGGAACATTTTCCGAAGCCTAAAGAGATCAGAGAAAATCTTGACGCATACGTGGTAGGCCAGGATCAGGCCAAGATCACGCTTTCGGTGGCAGTCTACAACCACTACAAGAGGATCAGGCACGAGAGAAGTACCGACGATATCGAGCTGGAGAAAAGCAATATTCTTCTCGTCGGCCCGACCGGCGTGGGAAAGACACTTCTGGCCCAGACCCTTGCCAGATTCCTTAAAGTACCGTTTGCCATCGCGGATGCGACGAGTCTCACAGAGGCGGGGTATGTCGGGGAAGATGTCGAGAACATCCTTGTCAGGCTCCTCCAGAGCGCCGATTACAATCTCCCGGCTACAGAGAGAGGTATCATCTATATTGACGAGATCGACAAGATCGCACGCAAGAGTGAGAATCCATCGATCACGAGGGACGTATCCGGGGAGGGCGTGCAGCAGGCACTGCTGAAGATTCTTGAGGGTACGGTGGCGAATGTGCCGCCCCAGGGTGGCAGGAAGCATCCACAGCAGAAGTTTATCGAAGTGGACACCAGTAATATCCTCTTTATCTGCGGTGGAGCTTTCCAGGGACTCGAAGAGATCGTCGAACGACGTATCGGCCGGAAGGTCGTCGGGTTTGGCGCCGACAGGGGCCCTAACTACCGCAAAGAAATAAATGAGATCATGGAGCACGTACAGCCGGAAGACCTGATCAGGTTCGGGCTCATCCCCGAACTGGTCGGAAGGCTTCCGATAGTCTCACCGCTTCAGGATCTCGATGCCGCGGCATTGCTGGATATCATGCTCAAGCCCAAGAGCGCTCTGATAAAGCAGTACAAGAAACTGTTCGACATGGAGGACGTAGAGCTCGATTTCACTCCCGGTGCCCTCAGCGCCATTGCCAGACTGGCGATGGAGAGGAAGACTGGAGCGAGAGGTCTCAGGGCTATCCTTGAGGACACCATGTTGAATATCATGTACGACATCCCTTCCCGTTCCGATGTTAAGAAGATACTCATCACAGAGGAAACAATTGTTGACAGGGACGAGCCCGAACTGTTTCTTCAGAAGGAACGTCAGAAGAGGGCTTGATAAATACACAGCCCCTGGTTGATATACAATCTGCCCGGAATGGAGCGTCATGGGCCGTAAGCATGATAACGATATAAGTGAATTCGATCAGATCCTTCCGATCGTCCCGTTGAGGGACGTCGTGATATTTCCCTCGATGGCCACGGCAATCCTTGTTGGAAGGCAGCCTTCTGTCAACGCCGTGGAACGTGCCATCGAGTCGGACAAACTATTACTGGTGATTACCCAGAAGAATCCCACCGAAAACGATCCAGCCCCGGATGACATGTATACGGTCGGGACGATCGTCCGTATTGGATTGTTCTTCAGATTGCCGGACGGAACGATAAAGCTGATGCTCGAGGGGATCAGCAGGGTCAGGGTGAGGGAGTATCTGGAGGACGGGAACTACATGTCCGCCCGGGTGGAGCCTGTAGAGATAGACGATTCGATGACAAGAGAGATCGAGGCCCTGACACGCAAGGTCGAGACCCTCTTCACAGATTATGTCAGGATGAACCACAGAATACCAAACGAGGTGCTGCTTTCGCTGCAGACTATCGACGATCGATCCAGCCTGGCCGACACGGTTGCCGCTCAGCTGCTGGTACGAAACGACGTGAAACAGCGTATTCTGGAAACGGATAATCTCGAAGAACGTTTTATGATGCTCAGCAGGATCCTTGCTGAGGAGCTCGAGATCCTGGAGGTGGAGAAGGATATCGATGAAAAGGTCTCCAGCCAGGTGCAGAGGAGCCAGAAGGAACTCTTCCTTCACGAGAAGATGAAGGCTATTCGCGACGAGCTCGGGCATGGCGACGAGATGGCCCAGTTCCAGGAAATGAAACGGCGGATACGCAAGGCAAGGATGAGCAGGACCGCCCAGAAGATCGCCTACAAGGAGCTCGACAGGCTCAAGATGATGTCGCCGATGACGCCCGAAGCGACCGTAGTACGGAATTACCTCGATACCCTGACCGGCCTTCCCTGGAAGACACGGACAAAAGAGAATCTCGATCTCGACGAGGTCAAGAAGAGGCTGGATGCTGACCATTATGGTCTCGCGAAGGTCAAGGAAAGGATCATTGAGTTCCTTGCGGTGGTAAAGCTGGTCGGCAAACTCAAAGGCCCCATATTGTGCTTCGTCGGTCCCCCCGGAGTGGGGAAGACCTCGCTGGGAAGATCGATCGCGGACGCGGTGGACAGGAAATTTGTCAGAATATCTCTTGGGGGCACGAGGGATGAAGCTGAGATCAGGGGGCACAGAAGGACCTATATCGGTTCGATGCCCGGAAGGATCATTCAGGGACTCAAAACCGCGGGCACCAGGAATCCGGTCTTTCTTCTGGACGAGATCGACAAATTGAGTAGCGATTTCAGGGGCGACCCCTCGTCGGCGCTTCTCGAAGTACTCGATCCAGAACAGAACAACGCCTTCAGCGACAACTATCTCGAGGTGGAGTTCGATCTCAGCGAAGTGATGTTTATTACTACGGCAAACGTATTGTATACGGTACCGCCCGCCCTTCTCGACAGGATGGAGATCATCAGGCTTCCAGGATATCTCCTGCACGAAAAGATCAAGATCGCGCAGAAGTTCCTTCTGCCGAAACAGTTGAAGGATCACGGTATCAGACCCGAGCAGCTCAAGGTATCAGAAGCCACACTCAGGGTGATTATTCAGAAGTATACGAGAGAGTCGGGTGTCAGGAATCTCGAGAGGGAACTTGCCTCGATCTGCAGGAAAGTGGCAAGGAAGCTCGTCACCGATGAAAACAGTGGTGGAGTGAGGATAACGAAGAAAAATATCGAGAGCTATCTTGGTATTCCGAAATATACAGAGAGCGAGATCGACGAGAAACAGTCGATCGGAATGGCCACGGCCCTCGCGTGGACCGAGGTGGGCGGAGAGATACTGAATATCGAAGTGACGATCATGCCCGGCAAGGGCGAACTGATCCTCACCGGCCAGCTGGGCGACGTTATGCAGGAGTCGGCGAAAATCGCTCTCAGCTTCGCCAGGACGAAGGCGAGAGTACTCGATCTCGAGAACGATTTCTTCTCCACCATAGACGTTCAT
>JAGLYV010000101.1 GCA_023131975.1 Candidatus Krumholzibacteriia bacterium
GAACTTACCCTGAGGGGAAAGGTCCTTCCCATTGGAGGACTCAACGAGAAAGCCGTAGCTGCGTTGAGGGCTGGCGTAAAGACACTCGTTCTTCCCAAGGGGAACGAGAAAGATATCAAGGAGCTTCCTGAGGAAGTAAAGAAGAAGATGAAGATCGTAGTCGCTGATACGATAGATGATGTCCTGGAAAACGCCCTGGCAAAGAAACTCGATTGGGGTATAAAACACCGCAGGCGTATCGGGGGCTTTTTCAGCGACCAGGCATCCAAATCGACTAACTAACGGAAAAAGAAACCAGTGAAGATAAAAAGTCTTAGTCTGGCAGCCACCGAACTGAGTCTCGCGAGGTTCCCCAATACTCCGATGCGGGAAGTGGCTATAGCGGGCCGGTCCAACGTAGGTAAATCGTCTCTGCTCAACACCCTTCTTTCCAGAAAGAATATAGCCAGAGTCAGCAGGGCGCCGGGGAAGACCCGCACTGTGAATTTCTTTCTCATCAACGACAGATTCCATCTGGTCGACCTTCCCGGCTACGGTTACGCGAAGGTGTCGAAGACGATGCGCGCCGAATGGAACGGTATTATCAGAAAATATCTGGCTGAAAGGGAAAACCTCTCAGGAGTGATCCAGCTGATCGATTCGAGACATCCCCCCACGAGGGACGATCTCGAGATGATCCAGAACCTCGTCGACGGCGAAAGGAAATTTCTGATAGTATTCACCAAGGTCGACAAGATCAGTGGAAACGAGAAGGCAAAGATGCTGAAGGAGTTTCGTTCGTATTTCGACGGGTTTTCGATGGGCCGCTACAGGGGTGGGCAGGATCAGGAAGAATTCGAGATACCGATGGTATTATCTTCGGCAAAAACAGGTTTAGGGCGCGACGACATCTGGAGATGGATTGCGTCCAGGCTTTGATCAGCGACGGGCGGAATGACTCAATCAAAAAAAACCGAACTCCTTCTTACTCCCGGTCCGGTGCATATTCAGCCCGGGGCATGGGGATCGCTTGAGCCTGTTCACCACAGGACAGAGCGGTTCAGGGAGATCGTCAGGGAATCCAGCGCGATGATCGGTGTCCTTGCCGGAACATCCAGGGACGTCTTTTTTCTGACTGCTTCAGGTTCGGGCGCGATGGAATCGGCGATCTGCAATCTTACCTCTCCCGGTACGCGCGTCATGACGGTCTCCGGAGGAAAATTCGGGGACAGGTGGACCGAACTGGCCCTGGCTTTTGGCTGTGACGTCGACCCCGTGCGCTTTGAACCCGGAAAGAGGATCGATGTCTCCATAATCCTCGACAGGATGGAGAAGAAGACGCCCGCGGTCATTACACTGGTGCAGGTGGAATCTTCGACCGGCCTGCTTCTTGAGCTCGGAAAACTTCTCGAATCCCTGCCAGAACCACGACCACTGGTCATTCTCGATGCCGTAGCTTCCCTTGGGAGTGAAGAGATAAGGATGGACGATTGGGGGATCGACCTGCTCGTCTCGGCCGGGCAGAAGGCCCTGGCCGCCCCGCCTGGAATAAGCCTTGTGATTGCAAGTGAAAGAGCGGCAGCATTATACAGGAAGAACGATAACAGAAAGTATTATTTTTCATACAGGCGGTACGAGGAAGGGATGTTGACGATGGATACTCCCTTTACCCCAGCCGTCCAGTCCCTGCAGATCATGCATGGTTCGCTCGTAAAGATGAAGGATGACGGGGTCGAGGCGGTCAGGGAGAGACATGCTGTCTTTGCGCAGGCCTTCCTGAGGGCGGCAGCGCTGCTCGGTCTTGAATGTTTTCCGGAAGTCCCGTCCGCATCGGTGCAGGCTCTCAGGATGCCGCAGGGAGTGATCGCGGACGATCTGCTTTTGTATCTTGTTGATAAAAAGGGGCTTAGATTAACAGGTGGTCAGGGCGAGCTGAAGGGAAAGATGATCCGTACAGGATTTCTTGGAGTTCATTGCGCCGGAGTGACGAGGAGCCTGGTCGAAGGTCTTGCCGGTGGTCTTCGGGAGCAGGGTTTCGACCGGGACCTCGGCAGAGCGCTCGGCGAGCTTGCCGGACTGAAAGACCATGTCGGATAAGCTGAGAAATATCATGCATTTTTGCGATATTTAATCTGAGCTACTTGACATAAATCGTTGGACGGGATATAATTAATCAGTGACAAGGAGGTGCGATTGCGACCTGAGCTAAAGAGACGGGGTCTCGCCGTGCTGATTGTATGTTCGCTACTCATGGGTGCGGGCATTACGAATAGCTCGGAAGACTTCATGAAAAAACTTCCTCTCTATGACCGTTTCAGATGTGCCATCTGTCATGGTGTGTCCGCGCCGACGACGGGCAATGCTGCGCTTAACCCGTTTGGAACGGCGTTTCACGAGAATGGTGACAAGTGGGACGCGACGCTGGCCGCTATGGACTCTGATGGCGACAGCTTCGAGAACGGCTTCGAGCTTGGAGACGAAGGCGGAGACGGTACTCCGGATGTCAGTTTCGTGCGCAGCAATCCCGGTGATCCGCTGGAGGTCCCCAGTTCACTTCCTCCAAAGACGTGGGGTGTCATCAAGAAACTGTTCAGCGAATAAAGTATGACGGCAGAAGATCGCAGCGATACCGCCCGACTGGCGGTTTTTTTGTGCCCTTTTCCTGGAGCCATGAGCGCCATTCTGAGCCGATTCCCCACAGTTCTTCGATGCCGGCAATAAATAAGTTGCGCTCGAACTTGCTATAACATAGACTTCACGCTGGCCGCTGGCCGCAGTTATTTATAAAAAAAACAGGAGTATAGAATATGTCAGCTACTACAATACTGGGTGGTCAGTGGGGAGACGAGGGGAAGGCCAAGGTAGTCGATTTCCTCATGCCGCACCACGATGTCGTGATACGCTTCCAGGGGGGCGCGAATGCCGGCCATACCGTAGTGACTGATGCGGGTAAATTCGCCTTTCATCAGATTCCATCGGGACTTCTTTATCCTGAGGTCACGGGCCTGCTCGGAAACGGGATGGTGATAGACCCCTTCGGATTTCTCGAAGAGCTCAGCGGCTTGATCTCAAGGGGGATCGATGTCAGCCAGCGCCTTTTCATCAGTTCAGCGGCTCATGTGGTCATGCCCCAGCACAAACTCCTCGATAGCCTGCTTGAATCTGAACTGAAGAAAGACAGTATCGGCTCCACAAAGAAGGGCATAGGCCCGACTTATTCAGATAAATACACGAGGCGAGGGATGAGGATGGGGGATTTCCTGCTTCCCACCGAGGAGCTTCACGAATTGATAACCGGTATGGTCGAAAGCTCGAACAGCCTGATCAAGTTGCTGGGTGCGCCTCCGCTGTCACCGAAGAAAGTCGCTGCTGACCTGATGAACGTCAGGGAAATTCTTTCGCAGATAATCGTCGATTCCCAGGAACTGGTCTTCAAGTGGAGGAGCGAGGGTAAGAGGATCATGCTCGAGGGTGCCCAGGGGACCCTTCTGGATATCGACCATGGTACTTATCCGTTCGTCACTTCGAGTTCGTGTTCCATAGGTGGTGCTATGGCAGGAAGCGGACTGGCATCTTCCGATATCGACCGCGTAATAGGGATCTTCAAGGCCTATACGACGAGGGTCGGGAACGGTCCCTTTCCGACAGAACTCGACGATGACGACGGGAAGTATCTGGCCGAAAAGGGGAATGAGTTCGGTACGACGACAGGCAGGCCGCGAAGATGTGGCTGGCTCGACCTGGTCGCGGCAAGATACGCCGTTCAGTTGAACGGGCTCTCAGAGATCGCGCTGACCAAGCTGGATGTCCTCGAGGGGATGAAGAAGGTGAAGGTCTGTACGGCATACGAGCTTGACGGGAAGAAGATCGGATATTTCCCGCAGAACGCCGGGATGCTGTCGAGGTGCAAGCCGATTCTGGAGGAATTTCCCGGATGGGAAGGGAACGGAGACGAGAGCGGCGATTATGACGCACTGCCCGAAAATGCCAGGAAATACGTCGAGATGCTTGAGGAGCGTCTCGGTGTAAAGGCGTCGTTCATATCGCACGGGCCCGAGCGCTCAAAGACTATCATAAGGGCCGGCTTCTAAACAGGTTGACAGGGGTGGCCGCTCTTATTAGATTGATACTTCTGCCGTTTGAAAACGGCATCAAATAGACTGACGAATTGTATGGGCCGCTAGCTCATCTGGTAGAGCACCTGCCTTTTAAGCAGGTGGTGCTGGGTTCAAGTCCCGGGCGGCTCATTTTTTATTCTCTTAAATCGAAATCAATTATATCTGCCTGATGTCTCAGGATCATTCAAATTATTTCATGATCATTTAAATCATCTCAGGATCATCTGAATTATCTTAAATTATTTCATGACTTTTCAAATATTCACAAAATCCCCACAAGATTCCCGCAAATATTTCTATAATTTTCCGAAATATTTTCATGTTTTTCCTTGACATGGTTTTTTGTGTGTTTCGGCGTTTGTTCAGTGCTGGCGCGGATATTCGGCGTACGACACCTCTCTTGTCTGCGCTACAGCGTTATCTCGTTCTTTCCGGCCTGCGTCATCCCAGCCTGTCTGTTTGGGCCATGGCGGAGGCCTGTCGAGGCCCCAAAATCCCATGGTATAATGCAGTCACTGGGGGAAGAAAACAGTGTTTCAGAGCAGGAATCTTAAGAGGCCAGGGGTTTTAGAGCAGGCGGGAGGCGGAGTCATGAGGGCAA
>JAGLYV010000102.1 GCA_023131975.1 Candidatus Krumholzibacteriia bacterium
TGGCGTGTGAATCAAAACTCCGTATATGCGAGAAGGAGAACAGATATCCCCTAAGGAGACTTGAGGGATGTGAACAAGAGGTAAAAGAGATTATTTTGGGTGGTTAAGGGTGGGAGAAATGATTTGTGCAGGGGGACAACGGTTAAAAATGTATACTCGAAACCAAAGACCAGAAACTGTCACATAGTACTGCAAATACCGTCATCCTGCAATTTCTCTTCTTACACCATTGGACGGTCGTGGAGATCATTTACAGCCAAAAACTCACGCGCGATAGACGCCAAGAAGTTGCAAGACGTCCATGTGTTCAGCACGAAACTGTGGGACTGTTGTCATTATGGGATTGGGATATTATCTGCTGTTGAGATAAAAGTTTTGATAGATAAATAGTATGTTTTTGGCATAAAAAGTGACATATTTCTGTTCTAATCCATTCTTGCAAAAGGTTTAAGTGAATGAGGCTAAGTGGGGAAGTAGAAAGATCCTTAACGGTATGGTGGTGAATATGCAACATGAAGAATGTATTACCATGAGGTTTAGCGAAGGTTTGGGTATCTTTGACAAGCAGTATGGGTATCCAGAGATAGACGACAAGGAAATTTATGACGGGGCGACAGGTAAAGTTACGGACATACAGGGAATACAGGCACATGCAGGACGTAATTTTTTCGTTCCAGAGGGAAAAGAGTTTAGCTTCGATATTGACCAGTGCCCATATCTACATATAGCAATCAAAGCTGAGAAAGATACAGACACCTGCTTATTCGTGATGGTGCATGATCAAAAACCGTATGACTATATAAGACGATTTGTGGTGATAGGAAAGACACCTAAAGGAGACTCTGGATCCTATGTGGTTATAAAGGACGGCTTCACCATCAAGGATGATGGTGAGTGGCATGAATATGACTTTGACCTAAGAAAAATAAGAGACGAAGACTATTATCTGAATGCGGGCAGCATCCGTATCATCCAGTTCTTTTCGCGGACTGGACTTGGTGAACATACATTTCATTTTAATGAATTGTTATCTACCACTGTAGCCGGAGCGACGATCGAGAAACAGCGCGTCGAAGGACACATCTTTTTCGAATACGGGCTCCCTGCCAGAGGTATTCCCGTGCGGCTGTACAGCCGTGGTTTTGGCGGCGTGAAAACGCTGCTCGACAAAGGCAAAACCGACGACCAGGGGTTCTACGAAGTGTCTTATGACCCCGGCGGCAAGCCGGCAAACCTCGAAGTATGTATCGAGGACGCACAGGGTGAGGAAATCCCGCTCTCCGACACGAAGTTCAAGGTCGAAAAGCATGAAGTGCTGAATCTTGTTGCTCCGGCAAGTGTCCAGCCACTCGATGCTGAATACCAGCGGCTCACAACTGACCTCGAAAAGCAGCTCGTCAGCATGGAGGATCTCGCAAATGCCCAGGAAAAAGCCGATCGCCATGACATCTCGATTCTGCACCAGGCCACCGGGTGGGACGCCCGACTCATCGCCCTCTCAGCCACCGCGGCCAGGATGAGTGCTGACACCGGCATTCGGCAGGATGCACTCTACGCCCTCTTCCGCGCAGGACTGCCCACCGAAAAACAGACACTCGCAAGAGTGAGTAGTTCAGCAGTGGAAAAAGCGCTCAACAAGACAAAAGAAGCGGGAATTATCGACCCGGACTTTTCAGTCGAAAATGCAAAGAAAGCATTTGAAAGCTTTTCCAGGCAAACCCTTCGTGAAATGAAAGCATCAGGCACACTGTCCAGCTTCGACGAACTGCTGAACAAATCAGTTTTTTCCGAAGACGAAGACGATAACGATAAGCGGATATTTGAAGACCTCTACTTTGCTCATCGCGGCGCGCCTGCAGAACTCTGGCAAGAAGCCCACGATAAGGGAATCTCCACGGAGAAAATCAAATGCCTGCGCCTTCAAGGCAAACTGGCATACCTGACCCTTAACAACGCCAACCTCACCAACAAGCTCCAACAAGAAATCGGTTCGCTGGACAAACTCTCCGAGTTGGTGGAGCAGGATCTCTACCAAGAAGACGCTTGGAAAACCCGCCTTAATGCCATGGCTAGCAACCAAGAGGAAGAGTTGCAAAAAATTATCCCTCCGAGATATGAGGGCGAGAAGACCGCCGATCGCCTCGATGCCTATGCCGCCGACCTCGCCCGGAAGGTGCGCTTGAGTTACCCTACCCGGGTTGTCAGGCGGATGATTGAGAAAGATGAACTGCGCCTCGGGGCCGGTCATGACAAGACGGCTGCTGTCACCTTCCTTAAGAACGCCGAAGGGTTGGGATTCGAACTGGGGCGGGTGCCGATAGAAGCGTTTACTCGGAAATACGAGAATAAGTTGCTCCCGCCGAACACCACTCCGGAGAGAATCAAAGCCGTGGGGCAAAGCATCAAGAAGCTCCAACGCCTTTACCAGATCACTCCGTCCAACGAGGCACTCAACGTAATCCTCGAATTGGGCTTCACATCAGCCCATGATGTCGTCGCGTTTTCAAAAGATGAATTCATTCATAGGTTTGGCGATTCGTTTTCTTCACGTGATGTGGCGGGGCTCATTTACCGTAAATCTCAGCAGGTCAGCGCCGTTACGTACACCTTTTTCACTATGGCCAAGTTGATGGAGAGTACACCTGACATTCACGTCATTTCCTCGCCTCCGGAGGTCCGGGAAAACGCCAAAAACGAACTCATCAAGCACTTCCCCACGATGGCGTCGCTATTCGGATCGCTCGACTTCTGTGAGTGTGAACACTGCCGCTCTGTGCTGAGTCCGGCAGCGTACTTCGTGGATTTGCTTAAGTTTCTTGATCCAGATGACCAAGTGTGGAAAAAGACTCTCGACGACTGGAAAAATGAACACAATGGCGAATGTTATGAGGAGGACTGGGATTACGACCATGAGGGGGAGGCGTACGAAGACGAAAGAAAAAAACCTTATTATGTGCTTATCGAGCGCCGCCCAGACCTGCCATATCTACCTCTCACCTGCGAGAATACCCATACTGCACTGCCGTATATTGACGTGGTGAATGAAATTCTCGAGTACTACGTCGCCAACAATAATAATCTCAATAGGTACCGTGGGCATGATACCGGTGAGGCGACCACACCCGAACTTCTCGCTGAGCCGCAAAACATCCTATCAGAAGCGTACGACGAACTCAAGAAAGCCCATTACCCTCTCGCTCTGCCTTTCGATCTCTGGCTCGAAACCGTCCGCCGGTTCTTCGACCACTTCGAGACGCCGCTGTGGCAGGTGATGGAGGTTTTCCGTCGGACGAACGAACTCTTTGACCTGCCGCTGTCGCCTAAGACTGCTATCGAAAATCCTACGAATATTACAAACGCCACCGTGAAGGTGCCTGACTCTGACGCCGTCCTGTTCAAGATCGGGGATGTTGTGACATACTTCGATGTGGATGCCAATGCACCCCATACCGAGACAAAGACCATCTCTTCAATGGGTGCTGCTGGCTCTGGTGATGTGGGAAAAACACTTATAACACTTTCAGGCGTATGGACTACCCCGCCGGTTGCAGATGACCTCCTGGTAAAAGCCGATCGTTGCTACAATCGGGCAAACATCTTCGCTGAATATCTCGGCATATCACCTGCCGAGCATGGCATTTTTACCAACACCGACCCGCTGGCGAAATGGTGGGACCTTTTCGGTTACACTTACACGACCGAAATCGATGCGCTTACGGAGCTGAAATCCGCCAAGACAATCGCCAGACGGCTGAGTGTGAGTTACAAGGAACTGACAGAAATCGTTCAGACCGGTTTCGTTAATCCTGAACTTGATAAGCTGGCGATCGTTTGGAAGCTGCGGATTAATGTGAGCGATGTGGTGGGGTATCTCAACAACCAGTTAAACTCATCTGAAATGCTGGCCATTACAGATCGCCTCAACGAATTTGACATAGAACACAATCTTCCAGCGAATTTTTCTCTATCCGAGCTCGAGAAGCACTGGACAGATGGTACGTTCAAGAATACCTTATTGCTTCGTGACACATCCGGACTCTGTAATTTTGACCAAACGTACCTCGAATTTGCCGTCCCGGGATCATCAGACGCAGAAATGGATGAGCAAGAAGAAAAACTCAAGCTGGCGCTGCTCAAGATCAATCTCTTTATACGACTGTGGAAAAAACTCGGCTGGACGATTGAGGAAACCGACAGGACGCTTCAAGTCTTCATGCCAAAAAATATCCCGCCGGTGACCGATGTGGACTTCGGGGTTGCTTTCGGGACAGCCTTGAAGACCGCATTGGTTTACCTTGCCCATCTCGATGCCCTCGACGAGCAGGTGAAGGTTGGGAAAAACAGCCGCCTGAAACTCCTCACTATCTGGTCGAACCTGTCCACTACAGGAAAGAACCCGCTCTACGCCCAGCTTTTCCTCACCCGTAGCGTGTTGAAGAACGACCCCGTGTTCGATGATCCTCTGGGCAACTATCTCTCGGAAGCAGGCGTCCTCATTAAAGACCACTTACTCGCCCTCCAAGCCGCGCTGAACTTAACATCCAGTGAAATCGAACAGATTCTAAGGGATGTCCAAAAAAATCTCGACAGTGAGCTGACGTTGGAAACCGTTTCCCTACTGTACCGCTACGGGTTGCTGGCAAAGTGGCTAAAGCGCCCGGTCATCGACCTCATCACTTTGAAGGGGCTATCAGGTCTTAACCCATTCGAGCCACTCAAGTCCGGCCCGCTGGCAATCCTTGCCGATGACGATCACCCGTTCACGAAAACCCTCCGCTTTGCCGAGGTAGTGGAAAAGGTCAAAGAGAGTGGCTTTACGGTAGAAGACCTCAACTT
>JAGLYV010000103.1 GCA_023131975.1 Candidatus Krumholzibacteriia bacterium
CCGAACGCTCTCATTATCCTGAAAGCCACTGAATCCATTGAGCCGAGTAATTTAAGACCAATCTTCTTCGCCCAGGGCATGAGCCCCCTTTTCGCCATTTCCGTGCGAACAGCAAGTACGATCTCATCGGCTCTCATCCCCGACGGACAGCTTTCCTCACAGGCCATGCAGTGAAGGCACAGGTCGAAGACCTGCAACAATTCCCTGTCACCGATCTCTTCCCCCCGAAAGAACGCCTCCGCTACCTCCACCTTTCCCCTGGATCCTCCCCACTCCTCCCGGATCACATCGTAGACGGGGCAGACCGCCACGCACCTTCCACAGCGATTACACAGCAGAAAATCTCTGGTAATGTCCCTGCTGTTCTTTTCAGTCATCTGCGAACCCGTCATCTATGATCCCCTCAGGATCGAAGAGTTTCCTGATCCTGCCCGATATCTCTGAAACAGCAGGGCCTTCTTCCAGCTCCGCCGAAAGCCCGGCCAGTCCTCCCGCCCTGTCATTCGGCCGTACTCTCCGAATGACGACTCCTTCGCCGGAAATCTTTATATACCCGGCCCGAAACCGCGCGCCCGGAGAAAAGTTGTCCTTCACATACCGGAATATCCTATTCTCGTCGCTCCGGTCTTTTTCCGGATCTGGTCCGGAAGATTCGGGCCATATGACGATATTTCTGTGGGGCATGACAGACGACCAGCCAAATGCCGGCGGGCCAGGAAGCGCCAGAGGTCCTCTCAGGTCAAAAGACAGGAAATTATACATCCCCGATTCTATTCCTTCGAGCCTGGATCTTTCGCCCGTGACCACGATCCCCGAGATGGCGGAAGCAACAGGAAGCAGTCTCAAGGTCACGGAACTGATCAGTCCATACTGTCCGCCCCCTCCGGCAAAAAGGCCTGCAAGCTCGTATCCCGCCACATCCTTTATGCTCCGCGATCCCGTATGAATGATTTCTCCCGCAGGAGTCACTATCTCTATCGAAAGGATCGATTCCCTCAGGCGACCGTACGACCTTTCATACCTCGACACTCCCCCATCCATCACAAGAGCGCCGATGGTCAGATCGGTAGGGGCGAGCTCTGGATCATAGGGAAAGAACAGGCCCTCGGATTCGACTGCTCCGCGCAGCTCTGCCAGAGTGACTCCTCCTCCGCAGACAGCGAGCATATCTTTTCTGGAGACTTCACTGATCTTATTCATGTTCCCGCTGGACAGGAGGGAACAACCCTTTTGATCCGCGGGACAGAAAGGACTGTCCTGAATGCAAACACGGATATCCTGTCCGCTTTTCTTCAAGTCATTGAATCTTTTGAACAGATCGGCAGCCTCAGCGGTGTTTGCTGGCGCTTCGACACTCAGGGGTGTTTTCAGGGAAGCTTCTGTCTTATCGATGTTCTTGTGGTTCTCGTTCATATCTTCGTACATCATCCAAGGTAGTTCAGTATCAACGTTATGCTGATAATACTGACCAGAGTGGAGGTCAGGATCGCGACAGTGACCAGCCTGGGTCTGCAGTCAAACTCGGTCGCGTATACAACGGCATTCACGGCGGTAGGCATTGCCGACTCGACCAGGATCACATTCCTTAAAATGGGGTCGAACTCGAAGAATCTCAAGAGTATCAACCCGAATATGAACCCGCCCACGATCTTGAGCATGCCGGCACCCACCCCATTGAGTATCGCGGTGTTCCCTCCCGGCCCGGTTCGATCCGCAATCTCGTCAGAACTGTCCATCCCCATTCGAGATCCGGCAGCCTGCGAGGGTTTTGGAGTACCCTCCGCGCCCTTCCTTTCAGATATCCGTTCGGAGATTATCTTCTGCAGCTGCATGCCGAGAAGAAGAAGCCCGAGTGGAATCGCGGCCTGACCCAGCAACCTGATCATCTTCATGAACGGTTCGGGAGGAAGCATGTTGGTCTGAGAGAGAAGCCTGCCGAATATTATCGCGTAGACAAGAGGCACCTTGAAGACGGTCGCGAGGGCTTCCAGCGGCTTCCTGTTTCCCGCGCTGGCGATATAGACGCCCGCTGTCGCTTGAATAGCTGCCGAACAGACTACATAGATCGCCGCGTAGACCACACCCTGCTCGCCAAAGGCAAGCATGCAGACGGGAATACCGTAAAACCCGCTATTCGTGAAAAGAGCCGACATGGAGATAGCATTTCGTTCTATGGAACCTGCTTTTCTCAGGCCTCCAAAGATCTGCGCCGCTATATACAGAAGGATCGAAAGCAAGGTCACATGGAGCAGGACCTTCATGATCAGCCCGTTATCCGCGTTCGTTCCGGCCATTGCCATGAATATCAGGGAGGGAGTCAGAATATACAATTGTACGCGTGATATGACACGCTCGTCCAGCTTCCCGAATTTCCGCACCAGATACCCGAGAGCTACGACAAAAAAGACTGGAAGGATGACTGTAGTGATTACCGCCATTTATCGCCTCTCAAAATCGACCCGACCGTACGTACCCTGTCTCACAGAAGATACCATGTAACCATTTTGTATCCAACCCATACCGCTATCGTTTTTATCTTTACCCGCGCCGAAGACCACTGCATGGATTACAGGCCGGCACATTGTACCGTTGCAAAAACGCTACGGTATATGCCCTGTACCGTAGCGAAAATGCTACGGTCGTTCAGCATAAAAACAAAACGGGAACCGTCGTAATGACAGCTCCCGTTATATAAATCCAATCAGGACCCCTGTGCCGGAAGAAGATCTACTTCTTTTCTTCCCCGTCTTCGGCAGAAGGTTCGCCTTCAGCGGCATCGCCTTCGGCCGTTTCTTCGGAACCGGCTTCGGCGGCCTCTGCTTCGGCGGCAGCGGCGGCTTCCTCTTCAGCCTTCTTTTCCGCTTCCGCTGCAGCTTTCGCCTCCGCCGCGGCCTTTTCCTCAGCTTCCTTCGCAGCCTTGTTCGCCGCTTCGACAGGATCACCTGGAATATCGACCTTGTGGTACTTCTTCATCGGCTTCTTCTTTTTGCCGCGCGGTTTGTCTTTTTCGCCGACCAGCTCAAGTATCGAGGTCTCGGCATTGTCACCCTTGCGCTCACCGAGCTTCAACACTCTCGTATATCCGCCGGGCCTGCTCTCGAACCTCGGACCGATATCATCGAAGAGCTTCTGCAATACCTTCGGGTTCTGAACTGTCTTCGCAACGTGACGCCTCGACGCGAGATCCCCTTTTTTCGCGAAGGTGATCATCCGCTCGGCAACACGCCTTGCCTCTTTGGCCTTTGCCGTCGTAGTCGTTATTCTTTCCTTGTCGAACAGGGAAGTAACCATATTCCGCAGCATAGCCTTTCGGTGTGAGGCGGTCTTGTTGAGCTTCCTGTATCCATGATTATGCCGCATTACTTCTTCTCCTCTGAATTCTCTGTTTCACCACCGAGCAATTCATCCATATCCATGCCCAGGTGAAGCCCCATACCGTCGAGAATATCAGCGATCTCCTTGAGACTCTTGCGGCCGAAGTTCCGATACTTGAGCATATCGCTCTCTGACTTCGGTACCAGCTCACCAAGTGATTTGATATTTGCAGCCTTGAGGCAGTTCGAAGAACGTACGGAAAGCTCGAGTTCATCGACACTCCTGCCGAGAAGTTCCTTCATCTTTTCCTGTTCCTCATTAACGATTTCTTCTATTTCTTCTTCAGGCTCTTCTTCAAAATGTATGAAGAGGAGCATGTGATCCTTGAGGATCTTGGACGCGTATCCGAGCGCGTCCTCCGGACTTGCACTTCCATTCGTCGTGATCTCCAGTGTCAGCGAATCGTAATCCGTCTTCTGTCCGACCCTTGTGTCCTTGACCGAGTAGTTGACCTTGGTCACGGGACTGAAATTAGAATCCATCGGTATCAGCCCGATGTCGTAGTCTTCGAGATTATGGGCTTCCGAACCTACGTATCCACGGCCATGACCGATGAGGATCTCCATCCGCACCTTGACCTTCTCCGTACAGGTCGCGATAACGAGATCCTTGTTCAGTATCTCGATCTCCGGGTTTTCCTGGATATCGCCAGCAGTGATCTCGCCTTTCTTGTTCGTCTCGAGAGTCAGAAATCTCGGGTCGTCACAATGCATGACGACGATAAGCTGCTTCAGGTTGAGTACGATATCCGTAACGTCTTCTTTGACACCCTTGATCGTACTAAACTCATGGAGCACTTTATCGGCCTTTACCGCGGTGACTGCCGCGCCCTGTATAGAAGAGAGCAGCGTGCGCCTGAGCGCGTTACCGATGGTATTACCGAATCCGCGCTCGAGCGGTTCCACCTTAAAACTTGCGTACATCGGAGTCGCGGTGGACTGATCCATCACGATTTCTTTCGGCATTAAAAGGTTACGCCATTTCATCTACGCGTTCCTCCTTGCGCGGTATTCCGGCACCGGCCGAAGCTCCAAAGCGCTACGGCCAAGCACCACATTACTTGGAGTAAAGCTCCACAATAAGGTTCATTTCAATCGGAACCGGGATAACGTCTCTCGTCGGTTCCTCGATATATGTGCCTTCCTTCTTACTGACATCGACAGATACGTAAGGTACCGTTCCCCTGCTGCCATATGCCTTGAGAGCTTCCTCTGTGACGAGCAGGTTTTTGCTCTTCTCTCTGAGGCTGACCCGGTCTCCCGGTGTGACTTTGAAAGAGGGGATGTTCACCTTTCTGCCATTTACCTCGAAATGGTTATGCAGAATAAGCTGTCTCGCCGTAGCACGCGAGGGGGCAAATCCCATTCTGAAGACCATGTTATCCAGTCTGCTTTCGAGGAGCCTGAGCAGGTTCTCGCCCGTTACGCCCTTCATCTTCGCCGCTCTCTTGAAATAATTGCGGAACTGGCGTTCGAGCACCTGATACATACGACGCAACTTCTGCTTCTCTCTCAACTGCACCCGGTAATTGCTTCTTCTGCTGAACCTTGACCTTCCGTGCTCTCCCGGAGGATAGTTCCTCTTCTCAATAGCACATCGGTCAGAATGACAGCGGTCCCCTTTGAGGAACAATTTTGTTCCCTCACGCCTGCATAGCTTGCAAACGGGACCCGTATATCTTGCCATCTAATCCTACCTCCCCGGTCTTTTCACGACCGACTCACTGAATTACATTCTTCTGCGTTTTTTCAACCTTACACCGTTGTGCGGGATCGGCGTACAGTCTTTTATGCTTGAGACATCAAGGCCGGCGGCGCGGAGCGAACGGATGGCCGCTTCTCTGCCCGGACCGGGACCCTTGATCCATGCTTCTACCTTTTTCATGCCTAGTGCCATCACTTCGCGGGCCACTGTCTGGGCGGCCTGCTGAGCGGCAAACGGCGTGCTCTTGCGAGAGCCCTTGTAGCCGAGCTTTCCAGGACTACACCAGGAAATAACGGCGCCTTCACGGTCGGTAATAGAAATGATCGTATTATTGAAAGTAGACTTGATATGGGCTACGCCATAAGCATCTACATTCTTGATCTTTTTCTTCTTCGACCTCTGTGGACGGGCCAATTGGGAACCTCCCTCTCGAATTACCTATATCCCCCGGTCATCGCCGGGGCGTTCATCATGCGAATAATATTACTTTTTCTTTTTCGAACCCGGACGGTTGCGCGGTCCTTTTCTCGTACGGGCATTAGTATGCGTACGCTGCCCGTGAGCGGGAAGACCGTGTCTGTGCCTGAGACCACGATAGGACCCGATATCCATCAATCGCTTGATGTTCATCGTGACTTCCGTGCGAAGTGACCCCTCGGTCTTATATTCGTCTTCGATGATATCCCTGATCTTGACCTTCTGGTCCTCGGTCAGGTCCCTCGTCTTGGTATTACCGGGCACTTCCGCCTTTTCGAGTATTTTTCGAGCACTCGTACGACCCAACCCGAAGATATAGGTCAATGAGATTTCGACATGCTTGTTGTCGGGTATATCGACTCCGACTATACGCGCCACAGGCTTTCTCCTTTCGTTTCCCAGATCTCAGACAGCCCTAACCCTGACGCTGTTTGTGCTTGGGGTTCTTGCAGATAACGCGAAGGACTCCCTTGCGCCTTACTATCTTGCATTCAGGGCACATTTTTTTTACTGAGCTTCTTACTTTCATCTTTCTTCTTCCTTTTCGATCTTCCTGCCGACCCCGGGGATCATCCACGTTCGGCAGAGAACATTACCAGCGAAACATCAACGAGCTGTCAGGCCCCGGAACTGCTTCCGGATCAGCTGCCACTACACCAGCTCATTTATACCGGTAAGTTATCCGTCCTCTTCCCAGATCATAGGGACTCAACTCCAGTGCCACCCTGTCGCCGGGCAGGATCCGGATGAAATGCATCCGCATCTTTCCAGAGACATGGGCCAGCACAATATGCTTGTTCTCGAGTTCAACCCGGAACATTGCATTGGGCAGCGCCTCTACGACAGTTCCCTCTACCGGTATTCCCTTCTGCTTGGCCATCCAGCCTTTCTCTTTCTTCGCGGGTCTCTTTCCGGTTCTGACTTCCACCGGGGATCTCCGCGATGTGAGCAGAATCGATATTCCGCCCGAAGCAGCCTGCGTGTCGTGCGGTCACCTTGTCAATATCTCGGGACCGTCATCGGTGACTGCTACGGTATCTTCGAAGTGACAGGATAATTTCCCATCCACCGTAACAAAGGTCCAGTTATCATCGAGCGTCAGCACATTACTCCCGCCGACGTTCACCATCGGTTCCAGAGCCAGAACCATCCCGGGTTTAAGGATCGGTCCCTGGCCCGGAGGGCCGAAATTCGGGATCTGCGGCTCTTCGTGCATCCTCCTGCCGATCCCGTGCCCCACAAGTACCTTTACAACCGAGTACCCGTGACTCTCAGCATGCTTTTGAACCGCATGCGATATATCGGAAAGATGGTTCCCGGGCCTGGCCTTGTCAATACCCAGGTCGAGAGCCTCTTTCGTCACCCTCATCAATCGCCTGGCCTCGTCAGAGACCTCTCCGACAGCGTATGTCCGGGTCGCATCGGAGTAGAATTCCTTGTGGATCACTCCCATATCGACCCCGACGATATCCCCCTCTTCGAGTTTTCTTGGCCCGGGTATCCCGTGCACCACCTGCTCGTTGATCGAGGAGCATATTGTCGCCGGGAACCCCTGGTAACCCTTGAAAGCGGGAATCCCGTCGTTGGACCGGATATAATCCTCGGCTATCGCGTCGAGTTCTCCGGTCGTCACTCCCGGCCGAACATTCTTCTCGACCTCGTCAAAGGTCTCTTTCAGGATCCTGGCGCTCGCGCGCATCAGTTCCAGTTCCGGTTCAGTCTTTATAACTATCATTTCAAAGCGCGGATTATTTCCGCTGTAATCTCGTCTATTCTCCTGGATCCGTCAACGGCAACTATGCCATCGACCCTGCTTTTATAATAATCCAGGACCGGCTCCGTCTGGTCCTTGTAGACCTCGAAGCGCCTCAGAATCGTCGCTTCCTCGTCATCGGCTCTCTTGATCAACTTCCCTCCGCATTTCTCACAGGGAGTATCTTCGCCGTTCTCCAGAGTCTCGATGTTGTAAACAGCCTTGCAGCTTTCACAGACCCGCCTGCCGCTCACACGTTTCACGACTACCTGCGGATCGACAGAGATCGCAAGTATGTGGTCGACAATGACTCCGCTCTTATCGAGCATAGCGCTGAGCGCCTCCGCCTGCGGCAGCGTCCTTGGAAACCCGTCCAGTATCCATCCACCCTCTTCGCCTCCAAGCTGCTCCTGAACCAGGCCCAGCATAAGTTCGTCCGGGACGAGAAGCCCGCGATCCATGAATGCCTTAGCCTTCAGCCCGAGTTCCTTCCCGCTGGTCACGGCTTCCCTGAGCAGATCGCCAGTAGAAAGATGTCTCAGCGAAAGCTGCTCCGCGATCCGCACAGCCTGCGTTCCCTTGCCGGACCCCGGAGGGCCGAGGATGATAATATGTTTACCAGCCAACCTGTTGCCTTTCTATATCTAGCGCCTTCCGCGCAGCTTGCCCTTTTTCATGAACCCGTCATAATGCCTCATCAACAGGTGAGTCTCGATCTGCTGTAACGTATCGAGCATGACACCGACGACGATAAGGAGTCCCGTACCACCGAACCTGAACGGCAGACCACCCCGATAGATCAGGATATCCGGAAGTACCGCGATAAATGCCAGAAAAACAGCTCCCGGCAATGTGACCCTCGTGAGGATCCTGTCAATATAGTCACTCGTTCTTTTCCCCGGCCTTATCCCCGGAATGAATCCGCCATATTTCTGCATGTTGTCAGCGAGATCTACGGGGTTGAGGATGATGGCCGTGTAGAAATAAGTGAAGAATATGATTATCAGCGAATAGATCGACACATACAACCACGATGAAGGGGCCAGCCACTGCTGAATGCCCTCAAGGAATCCTACATTGAAGAAGGACGCGATCGTCGTGGGGAACATGAGGATCGACTGCGCGAAAATGATCGGGATAACACCGGCTGTATTGACCCTGAGGGGGATGTACTGTGAACGACCACCGTATACCCTGCGACCGACTATCCTCTTGGCATACTGTACCGGTATCCTTCTCTGCCCCTGGGTGATCAGGATGACCGAGGCTACGACCATTACCATGATCGCGGCAAAAAATATCATTCTGAAAGGAGTCATGTTGCCGAGAGTGATCGCCCGGTAGGTGTTGAGCATATCGGCCGGGTAACGCGCGATGATACCGATCATGATGATAAGCGAAATACCGTTTCCGATACCTCTTTCCGATATCTGCTCTCCCAGCCACATGACGAAGATCGTACCGGCCGTCATCGTGATCATTGTGAGAAGCTTGAACGGAAGGTTCGCCATCGTCACGACGGGAGCTCCACCGACATTGAGGTTCTGCAGGAAGATCGCGATACCGAACGACTGGACAATCGCCAGCCCCACTGTTCCGTAACGGGTGTACTGTGTGATCTTCTTGCGTCCCTCTTCTCCCTCTTTAGCCAGTTTCTCGAAATAGGGAATGACCGCCTGGAGAAGCTGTATGATAATCGAAGCACTGATGTAGGGCATGATACCAAGCGCGAAGATCGTCGCACGGCTCAGGTTTCCACCGGCGAAAAGATCGTACAGCGCGAAGATCGTGCCCGACTGTGTCTGGAAAAACGCCTTCAGGGCAAGCGGATTTACACCTGGAGCGGTGATATGGCCACCGATCCTGTAGATGATCAGCAATCCGACCGTAAAAAGAATCCGTTTCTTAAGCTCCGGAATACTGAATATATCCTGAAACTTCTTTAGCATTATTTCTGCTCCTCTTTATCAAGCTCGGGGACCTTCTTGCCTGAAACGAGACTGATACTACCACCAGCGTCGATAATGGCCTTCGCGGCAGAGCTGCTCACGCTGTCGACTTCGACGTCCAGAGCCACTTTCAACTCTCCCTGTCCGAGAATTTTGACGGGAAGAGACGCTTTCCTGACGAGTCCGGCTTCGACCAGGACACCCCGATTGATCTTCGTACCTTTTTCAAACGCTGAAAGGCTGCCTACATTGACCACCTGGCTGGCAACTTTGAAGATATTATGAAACCCTCTCTTGGGGAGCCTCCTCTGGAGTGGCATCTGCCCACCCTCGAACCAGGGAGGAACACCACCGCCACTACGGCAGTTCTGACCCTTGTGGCCCTTACAGGAGGTCTTTCCATGACCCGACCCGGGACCGCAACCGATCCTTTTTCTCTTTTTGACAGCTCCCGCTGCCGGGCTGATCTCGTTAAGCTTCATCTTCTACGCGCTCCTTAAATCTTGTTTTCCCCGGGCCGCCCTGGACTGACCGACCTCTCGCCGCCGTCAACCGGCGAATACCTTTCCGGCCTGCTGCCGGACTATATGATTATTCCTCTCCGTCCGTCCCGGCAGCTTCAGCCGGTGCTCCGGCATCGGGCTTGCCCGCTTCAAGAACGGTAAACCCAGCCGTCTTCTGCACGGGGGAAGGAATATCCTTCTCATCGATCTCTTCCACGGTCACAAGGTGACGCACTTTAGCAAGCATTCCCCTGATCTGTGGATTATCGTTCTTATACAGCGTACGATAGTTTCTCTTGAATCCCAGAGACTCCATCACTACCTTGTGCTTCTTCTCCTGAGAATGGATGATACTCCGCACCTGTGTGACTTTCAATTTCTTCGCCATCTTGCTTCCTCACTATTGTTCGTTCGGGATCTTTCCCGATCGGGGCATGACCAGCATATCGCCGCATCCACATCCCGTGCAGCCCCCACCTTCCGGCAAGGACCTGTTCTATCCAGCCCCTATTCGGCTGATGCCTGCTCTCCAGCTGGAGCCTCTTCGACTTTCGCCGGAGCTGCTTTTACTTCGTCTTTAAGCCCAAAAAGTTTTCTGATCGACATGCCGCGCTTCTTCGCGACCGATTTCGCGCTTTTCAGACTCCTGAGACCGACCATCGTCGCCTTTACCATGTTATGCGGGTTGTTCGATCCGAGCGACTTGGTCAGAATGTCTTTAACACCGGCGACTTCCAGCACCGAACGCACACCGCCACCGGCGATTACGCCTGTACCGGGCGAAGCCGGTTTTAGAAGGACCCTCGAGGCGCCAAAACAACCGACGACCTTGTAAGGTATACTTCCGGCAACCATCGGGATAGTGATCATGTCCTTACGAGCCTCTTCTCCAGCCTTGCGGATCGCGTCGGCGATCTCGTTAGCCTTGCCGAGGCCTATGCCGACCTTTCCCGCTCCGTCACCTACCGCAACGAGAGCGTTAAAGCTGAACCTGCGTCCACCCTTGACTACCTTCGCTACACGATTGATGTGCACAGTCTGCTCGAGAAGTTCAGGTCCGGTATCCTCTCTTCGATCCCGGCGCCCCCCACGGCCGTCTCTGCGACCGCCGTCTCTCTGCTTGCCTCTGCCTTGCCCTCTGCCTTGTTCTCTATTTTCCAACTATTTTACCCCCATGGGCGATCGTCCCGCCTCAGCAGGATCTTCCTGGTTAAAACTTAAGACCGTTCTTGCGGGCCGCATCCGCGAGCGCCGCTACTCTTCCGTGATATAGAAATCCGTTCCTGTCGAATACGACCTTCTCGACCCCGTTCTCCTTCGCCTTCTCGGCTACTGCCTTGCCCACTTCGATGGAGCGACGGATCTTGGTACTGAGAGGTGCCTTCTTTTTCCCCTTCTTGCCTTTCTTGCCCTTTTTCCCCTCTTCCGGAGTCTCTGCCGCCGGTTCGGGCTCTGCCGCAAGCGTCAGTTTCAGGCTGGAGGCCGAGGCCAGAGTCTGCCCGGTAACATCGTCGATGACCTGGGCGTAGATATGGTTGAGACTCCGATAGACAGAAAGACGCGGCTTCTCTGTCGTACCGCGGATTTTCTTGCGCACCCTGGTACGCCTGCTCAGCCTTGCTGATCTTCTTGTTCCTGTTCCCTTACTCACTTTTCAACTCCTGTTTTTCAGGGCCGGGCCGTCACTTATCGTAACAACGACCGCGGCACATCAGTCCGTGCTAGAATCCCGTTCCAACAGCGGCCTTTCCAGCCTTGCGCATGATCTGCTCACCCATATATCGGATACCCTTGCCCTTATAAGGCTCGGGCGGCCTGAAAGCTCTGATCTCGGCGGCGGTCTGACCGACTTTCTCCTTGTTTATACCTTTTATGGTTATCTTCTTCGGGTCGGGCAGTTCGATCTCTATCCCTTCCCTCGGATTGTAATTTACCAGATGCGAATATCCCAGGCTGAGGACAAGGGTCTTGCCCTTCATCTCGGCCTTGTACTCAACGCCCTCGATCTCGAGTTTCTTTTCGAAACCGTTGGAGACACCCTCGACCATATTGAAGATCAGAGTCCTGGTCAGGCCGTGAAGCGACTTGTGCTGCTTCGATTCGGTGGGCCTTTTGACCGTGATCATGTCTGATTCTACCTCGATGATCATATCGGGATGAAGGGTCCTCTCCAACTCACCTTTCGATCCCTTGATCTTCACATGGTTGTTTTTCAGATCCACCTGCACACCGGAAGGGACCGGTATCGGATTTTTTCCAACTCGTGACATTTCTTGCTCCTACCTCCGTTATGGTCCGGGATCCCATGGGACCTCCGGGACGCCGGCTAATATCCGACTACCATATATGACAGATGACTTCGCCACCGATTCCCAGGGAACGGCACTCCTTGTCGGTCAATACGCCCTTAGATGTGGAAATAATGGCCACACCATAACCACCCATTACGCGGGGGATGTTGGCCCTGTCAACGTAGACCCTTCTGCTGGGAACGCTGACGCGCTTTATTCCCTCTATGACGCTGTTATTCTTTTCATCGTAACGAATATACACCCTGAGTTTGCCCTGCAACCCGTCATCGATATACTTGACGTTTTTGATAAATCCGCCCTCAAACATGATCTTCGCGATATGCGCCTTCAGCTTTGAAGCGGGCATATCGACGTACGTCTTTCTAGCCCCGTACGCGTTACGCACACGCGTAAGCATATCAGCTATGGGATCTGTCATCATATTGAATCCACCTCGTTCTTTTTCGCTGGTCCTACCAGCTTGCCTTTACCACGCCGGGTATCTTCCCGTCGAGAGCGAGCTCACGGAAACAGATCCGGCAAATCCCGTATCTTCTTATGAATGCCCTTGGCCGACCGCACCGCCTGCAACGGTTATAGGCCCTGACCTTGAACTTGGGCTTCTTTTTTGCCTTCTCGATCAGACACTTCTTGGCCACAGAGTCTCCTCTTTCCTTTTACTGATCCTTCTTCAGCGGCATGCCGAGGAGCATGATCAGTTCTCGCGCTTCCTCGTCTGTCTTCGCCGAAGTCACTATGGTAATATCCATTCCCAGCACCTTGAGAATCTTGTCGTAATTGATCTCGGGGAATATGATCTGTTCCTTTACGCCGAAAGTATAGTTGCCATTACCGTCGAAACTCCTGGCGTTGAGGCCACGGAAATCCCTGATCCTCGGTATGGCGACATTGACGAGACGATCGAAGAACTCGTACATCATCTCGCCGCGCAGCGTGACGGAACATCCAACGGGCATTCCTTCGCGGAGTTTGAATCCGGCGATAGCCTTTCTGGCTCTGTTCACGACGGGAGCCTGCCCGGTAATAATCGAAAGGTCTTTTACAGCCGCCTCGATAAGCTTGGCATCCGTAATACCCTCGCCAACACCCATATTGACTACGATCTTTTTGAGCTTCGGCATCTCCATGATGTTCTTGTAATTGAACTTCTTCTGGAGTCCGGGTACTACCTTCTCTTCGTAGAGGCGTCTTACATTCGTCATTGTTTTCTTTTCAGCCATTTCCTTCACCATTCATATTCGGGCCTTTCTCTCAGGCCCCGTTCAACTACCCCATCCAGGTTTAATCATCGTCCGCCAGTGTCTCATTACACTTCTTGCACTTGCGGACCTTGCGGCCGTCGGCCAGTTTTGCCATCTCGGTCTTCGCGGGCTTGCCACATTTCGGGCAGACAAGGATAACGTTCGAAACATCGATCGGCGCTTCCTTCTCCACGATCCCGCCCTGGGAGCCCTGACCTGTCTGGCGCGTATGCCTCTTGATAAGCCTTACCTTCTCGACGATAACCCTGCTGTTATCAGGCAGGACCTTCAGGACTTTTCCTTCCAGACCTTTTGAGTTACCGGCGATGACCTTAACTGTGTCGTTCTTTTTGATCCTCATCTCGACTTCCGTTCGATATCTAGATGACCTCAGGAGCCAGGGACACGATCTTCATGAACTGCTTTTCCCTGAGTTCTCTTGCGACCGGTCCGAAAATCCTTGTTCCGACCGGCTCCTTCTGCTCATTTATGATGACAGCCGCATTCTGATCGAATCTGATATAGCTGCCGTCTTTCCTTCTGATTTCCTTCTTTGTGCGTACTATGACACACTTTACGACCTGGCCCTTCTTCACGCCACCACCGGGCATTGCAACCCTGACAGAGGCACTGATGATATCACCGATACGCGCGTAACGTTTTTTTGAACCGCCGAGAACCTTGATACAGCGGATACTCTTCGCTCCCGAATTATCGGCTACAGCCAGATTTGTCTGCATTTGGATCATGGTCGTTCTCCTACTTCGCCCTCTCGATTACTTCGATTACACGCCAGCGTTTGAATTTGCTGAGCGGTCTCGTAGACATCACTTTCACCTTATCCCCGATGTGACAATCATTCTCCGCGTCGTGAGCCCATATCTTCGATGTCTTCTTCACGATCTTCTTGTAACGCGGATGCTGGAACGTCCGCTTGATGGAGACCGTTATGGTCTTTTCCATCTTGTCGCTGACAACTGTCCCGATCAGGGTCTTTCTAGGTTTTCTTTCCTCCATCGTTTCTCCTCGTCCATCCGGGGTGCTGACCCTTCGGTCTTCTCAGCCCCGCAAGCGTTGATCACGCTTCATGTTGAGCGTTCCCGCTACGCCTCTTCGCTCTCCCGTTTCGCGGCTAGCTTCTCGTTTATAATCGTCTTGACTCTCGCCAGTTCGCGCCGCGTACTGCGTACCTGCAGCGGATTGTCGAGACGCTTGATCGAAAGCTTGATCTTACTCGTAGTCAGCTCTTCGACCAGATCTTCTTCCTTCAACTGCAACTCTTCCAGCGTAAGTTCTCTAAATTCTACAGCCTTCATATCAACCATCCAGATCTTTCCGGTTCACCCTCTGCCCGGGTCACCCTATCCAGCGACCTTGCCACTAACGACACGACGGACAAATTTCGTCTTGATGGGAAGCTTTGCTGAAGCAAGCTCCATCGCTCTCTTTGCCAGATCCTGTTCCACTCCTTCGAGCTCAAACATGATGCGGCCCGGCTTTACAACGGCCACCCAGTATTCAGGCGCGCCTTTTCCCTTACCCATTCTCGTCTCTGCCGGCTTTACCGTGACCGGCTTGTCAGGGAATACCCTGATCCACAGCTTCCCCTGCCTGTTTATGTGGCGCATAATGGCCACACGGGCAGCCTCGATCTGCCTGTTGGTGATCCAGGCGGGAGCCTCAGCCTGAAGACCGTATTCGCCGAAGCTGATCTTCGACCCGCGCTGTGCCATGCCGCGCATTCGACCTCTCTGCTGTTTTCTGTGCTTTGTACGTTTCGGCATTAACATCTGTTATCAACCTCTCTTGCACGGGCTAGCGCGTCGGATTATTGCGTCCCGATTCGTCTGCCACAGCTTCTCCCATCTTGCGCCTGAAATCTTTCGGAAACAACTCCCCGTTATAGATCCAGACCTTCACTCCTACCGTTCCATAAGTGGTAAACGCGGTAGCTCTTGCGTAATCAATATCTGCCCTGAGCGTATGAAGAGGCACGCGACCCTCCATGTAGCCTTCGGTCCTGGACATCTCCGCTCCGCCGAGCCTTCCCGAGGTCTTTACCTTGATACCTTCGGCTCCCATCCTGATGGCCGAACCGATGGCCTTCTTCATGGCGCGCCGGAATGATACCCTCTGCTCCAGCTGACCGGCAATATGCTCGGCGACGAGCTGGGCGTTAAGTTCGGGCCTCTTTACTTCCTTGATATCTATATTGACTTTTCTGTCCGTCAGGTGGGCCAGTTCTTCACTCAGAAAATCGACTTCGGCACCTTTCCGCCCGATGACCATTCCCGGCCTGGCGGTATGTATGTGCACCTTCACATTGTCGCCGCGTCTTTCGACCTCGACCTTGGACACGCCGGCTCTCGCCAGACGCTTCTTCACATAACGGCGCAACTTAATATCTTCCTCAAGCCAATCCGCCGAGTTCTTCGTGGTAAACCACTTTGAATCCCAGGTACGATTGATACCGAGCCTCAACCCTATGGGATTTGTCTTCTGACCCAAGATATCCTCCTCTACTTACTTTCTTTTATTTCGCCTCTATGCTCGACGACGACTGTAATGCTGCTGCTTCTCTTACGGATCCTGAATGCGCGACCCTGCGCTCTGGGCCTGATCCTGTACATCGTTCGGCCTTCGTCCACGAATATTTCCTTGATTCCCATTTCAGACGGCTCCACCGGGTGCTCAAACTGCCCGGCAAGATTATGCATTGCTGATGTGACCGTCTTTTCGATCTGGCGCGCGACTGCCTTATTCGAGAACCTGAGGATCTCGATGGCTTTTTCCACCGACTGGCCCCTGACCAGATCTGCAACGATCCGCGTCTTCCTCGCCGAGACCCTTATCTGCCGCGCTCTGGCGCGTGCTTCCATTTCAGCCTACCTCCAAATGAGATTACTTGTTCTTCTTGCTCGTATGACCTCTATAGGTCCTCGTCGGAACAAACTCTCCGACTTTGTGCCCGACCATATTCTCGGTAATGAAGACCGGCACAAACTTCTTCCCGTTGTGAATCGCAAGCGTGTGTCCAACGAACTCCGGGGAGATCGTAGACCTTCTGGCCCAGGTCTTCACAACCTTCTTGTCCCCGACATCGTTCATCTTTTCAATCTTGCTGAAAAGCTTCTCGTCGATGAAAGGGCCCTTTTTAAGTGATCTGGTCATCTATCCTCCAGAAATCCTGATCTTCACCGCCCCATCGGAACGGCCGCGTTGCCGCACACCGTCAGCAGAACGGTCCGCGGTTCAGCGAAATTACTTCTTCTTCCTCTTGTGAACAATATATTTATTCGACAACTTCTTCTTGTCTCTCGTCTTATATCCCTTCGTCGGCAGTCCCCATGGCGAAACGGGATGACGTCCACCACTTGTACGACCCTCGCCACCACCATGAGGGTGATCGACCGGGTTCATAGCGACGCCCCTGACCTTGGGCCTTCTGCCGAGCCAGCGTGAACGACCGGCTTTACCGATCTTCACGTTCTCATGGTCAATATTGCTGACCTGCCCGACCGTAGCCGAACACTCCCTGCGGACCATTCTGATCTCACCGCTGGGAAGCCTCAGATGAATATAGTCACCATCTTTTGCCATCAACTGGGCGTAAGCGCCGGCGCTTCTGACCATCTGCCCACCCTTACCGGCTACCAGCTCGATATTGTGGACAAAGAGGCCTGTCGGGATCTTTTCCAGAGGCAGCGAGTTGCCGGGATATATATCCGCCTCGGGGCCCGACACAAGGACATCCCCTACCTTCACACCGTTGGGAGCGAGAATATACCTCTTTTCGCCATCGGCATAATGGAGCAGGGATATGAACGCTGAACGGTTCGGATCGTATTCGAGGGCAGCTACCTTCGCGGGTATACCATGCTTGTCCCTCTTGAAATCGATCCTGCGGTAACGTCTCTTGTGACCGCCACCCATCCGGCGCATCGTTATGCGGCCGGTATTGTTGCGGCCGCCACTGCTCTTCATCGGTTCGAGAAGCGATTTCTCCGGAGCCTTTTTAGTCAACCCGGAAAAATCTGTAGACGTCTTGAACCGAAGAGTCGGTGTCGTCGGTTTGTACTTCTTCAAAGCCATCGGTCGTTTCCTTGTCGTTTTTCGTTTATCGCCCGCCAACCGCGGGCCCCAACACTCTTTGCGGCCCCTTTTCAGAGGCTCTCGCGAGGTGAGCCTATACCTGATCGAAGATATCTATATTCTCACCACTGGCCAGCGTAACAATGGCCTTCTTTCTATCAGGACGCTTCCCCGTAAACCTACCGCCCTTCATAAAGGTCGTCTTGGTCTTCCCACGCATCACGCTTGTCCTGACATCTTTTACCGTCACCTTGAAAAGCTTCTCAACGGCGGTCTTAATCTCTCTCTTGTTAGCCCTTACATCCACCTCAAAGACAAACTTGTTGTCCATCTCCTTGAGCATCGCGCTCCGTTCGGTGATTATGGGCTTGAAGATAATTCTGCGAATATCCGCCATTACACGAACACCTCCTCGAGTCCTGCCAGGGCTTCCTTCGTGAAAAGAAGAACGTCCGCATGGAGGATCTCGTACGCATTCATGTTTCTACTGACCATGAAGCTTACACCCTTGATGTTTCTCATCGATTTGAGAACGTTGTCATCGAACGAATCGGCGACGAAAAGGACTCTCTTTCCAGAAAGCCCGGAGGCCTTGAAGAATTCGGCGAACGGCCTGGTCCTGGGAGCGTCTGCTGACACACCCTCCACCACTGAAACGTTCTCTTCCTGTCCCTTGTCGGCCAGTGCCGACTTGAGGGCAAGCCTCTTGACCTTCCTGGGTATCGAAAACCGGTAATCCCTCAGATGGGGACCGAACACAACGCCTCCACCTCTCCAGATCGGAGACGAACGCATTCCGGCTCTTGCCCGACCAGTACCCTTCTGCCGGTAAGGCTTGGCTGTACTGAAAGACACCTCGCCGCGCTGCTTCGTCTTGGCAGTGCCGCTGCGCCTGTTCGCCAGGTACATCCGGACTGCATCGTAGAGGACCGGGCGATTCACCCTGCCACCAAAGAGGGACTCGGGAAGATCGATCTTCCCCTTCAGGTCACCCTTGAAATCGTACAAATTTGCATTCACTTTCTTCTCTTCCTTGTTGCGCCTCGCCCTAGACGTGCGTGGCGGTCAGCCTGAGAACCGTATTTCTCGCTCCAGGAACGGCTCCCTTGACCAGGATCAGGTTATTTTCAGTATCGACTTCGACTATCTTCAGATTCTTGATATGCTTTATATCATATCCGGTCTGCCCGGGAAGCTTCGTTCCCTTGAACACCTTGCCCGGATAAGCAGCCATACCGATAGAACCGGGGATCCTGTGCGAATGCGATCCATGAGTCTTCCTGCCGCCGCCGAATCCATGCCTTTTCATCACTCCCTGAAAACCCTTACCCTTTGTCCTGCCCGAAACGTCCAGCTTCGCCGAGTCCTTGAAGATGCTGACATCGATTAGCTGTCCCATTTTGAATTCGTCCGGGTTCTCGACCCTGAATTCCTGCAGGTTGCGATAAGGAGGGAGGTTGGCCTTGCGGAAATGGCCCAGGCGCGGAAGGTTCGCCCTCGTGGGGCGCACCAGGTCGAAAGCTACCTGAACAGCGTTATAGCCGTCTTTCGCCTCCGTCTTTACCTGAACGACCGGGCAGGGACCAGCCTGAATGACTGAAACTGGCGTAAGAACACCGTGCTCGTCAAAGACCTGGCTCATGCCTATTTTTCTGCCGATCAACCCTATCATCTCTTCCTCCGAATCAGACTTTTATCTCAATATCCACGCCGGCCGGGAGATCGAGTTTCTGTAATGCATCAACGGCTTTAGCGGTAACGTTCGTTATCTCTATCAACCTCTTGTGCACCCTTATCTCGAACTGCTCCCGGGATTTCTTGTTTACATGAGGCGAACGAAGAACAGTATAGACAGTACGCTTCGTGGGAAGAGGAATCGGTCCTGATACTTCGGAACCGGTCCTTCTCGCTGTCTTTACGATCTCTTCGGCGCTGCGGTCCAGCATCGAGTGTTCGTAAGCCTTCAACTTAATCCTTATGTTCTGACCATCCACCGGGCTACCTCCAGATATCCCTTTTCTCTACTCTATGATCTCAGTCACG
>JAGLYV010000104.1 GCA_023131975.1 Candidatus Krumholzibacteriia bacterium
CTTTTCTTTCCTACCTGGATTTCTAATTCAAAGAGCAAAATCGAGTGAATTGAACGTGAATATCAACGAGGTGCTTTTGACTTTGACGTACCGTCTTATTATTGGCGAGGGACAGCCGGCAGACACCGCTCAGGATTCCACCACTTTCATGGCTTGCAGATACTTCTGAACATACTCCGCGGAGGACTCGCCCAGGCTACCTTCTTTCGCGCAGTCCCTGAACTCTTCGATCCAGCGCGGGATTTCGTGACCACCATGCTTTATATATGCCAGAAAGCACACGAAACGATCCACAGCCGTTGAGTCAAGAGCGTGCTCCATCCCGCATGCCGCCGACCTCGCTTCCTCGGGTGGAAATCCCAGTATGTCTTCGAGAAAGTCCCTGAGCACATGGTTGCGTATGGTCAGCGATTCGGCCTGTTTCTTTCCTTCCACCGTGAGGGTCACGGCTTCATAGGGCTCATAGTTGACCAGACCATTCTCCGCCAGGCTTCGCAGGGCCGAGGTGACGGTCGATTTGGCTACCTTCCGCCGCCGGCCAATATCACGGGGACGTGCCACGCGTGTCTCTCGCTCAAGGCGATACACCGTGAGAAGGTAATCCTCGAGCTTCGAGGTGAGTTTCTTTTCAGTCCCCATGAAAAAGCTCCTTGATGTTCTATTAATCTAACAATATACTGTTAATAGAACATCGTCAAGCGCTTTAAATGAATGAAATGGTGCTGGCGTAACGACTGCAGCCGAGAAAGGGAAACTGATGACCGTACGCATCCCCCTGACAGACGTGGCAACTGAGGAGAAGGCAATAATCGTCGAGGTACACGGAGGGAGAGGCGTTCACCATAAACTGCAGCTGCTGGGTATACGACCCGGCGCTATAGTCAGAAAGATCGGTAGCGCTATACGCCCGGGCGCGATTGTCGTCCAGATCGGGGGCAGCCAGACTGCCGTAGGCTATGGCGTCGCACGCAAGATCATAGTGGAGATCCAGCGTTGAAAAAGATACTCCTGATGGGCAATCCTAACGTGGGCAAAAGTGCCGTATTTTCGCGGTTGACGGGAGCACGCGTCATCTCGTCGAACTATCCGGGAACAACGGTCGAGTTCACCGAGGGAACAATGGACGTGCAGGGCGAAAAAATGACCCTGATCGATGTTCCGGGCACATACGATCTGGGATCGTTTTCCCAAGCTGAAGAAATCTCCGTCAACATGCTTAAAAACGGTGATGTGATCATAAACGTGATCGACGCTGTGAATCTCGAACGCAGCCTCGGTCTCACGCTCCGCCTTCTGGAGCGAGACACACCAACGCTCGTTGCCCTCAATATGTGGGACGATGCCGCACACAAGGGTATTACGATCGACATCGAGAAGCTGGAGGCGATCCTCGGTGTCCCGGTCGTCCCTACGGTCGCGATCAGCGGCGAAGGGATCAAGAAACTGACCACCCGGATTAACGAGGCCGGTTCTCCTCGCATGCAGAAGCTTACGGAGGAGGAGCGATGGCTCGAAATCGGTCGGATACTATCCGAGGTACAGTCCCTCGAACACCGCCACCGGACGGTGCTCGAAGCGCTGGGGGACGCCTCGGTCAAGCCGCTGACCGGCACCCCGATCGCTCTCCTGGTGCTGGTGATCGCATTCCTCGTTGTACGACTCGTCGGCGAGGGCCTCATCAATCTCGTCTTCGAACCACTGTTCGCGACACTGTGGAAACCGGTGGTGATGCGCCTCGGTTCGATGCTGGAACCGGGAAGCCTGTTATATTCGACCCTCATAGGAAAACTCATCGGCGGCGAGATAGATTTTGTTCAATCGTTCGGGCTGCTTACAACGGGGCTGTTCGTTCCGATCGGGATGGTGCTGCCGTACGTGCTTTCTTTTTACGCTGTGCTGGGATTTCTCGAAGACTTCGGATATCTTCCCCGGCTCGCCGTGCTACTAGATACGATGATGCACCGGATGGGTCTTCATGGATGGGCGATCATCCCCTCACTTCTCGGCCTTGGCTGTAATGTTCCCGGGGTGTTGGCCACCCGCATCCTGGAAAGCAGGAGAGAACGGTTCATAGCGGCGACCATCATTTCGATCGGGGTTCCCTGTGCTTCTCTCCAGGCGATGATCTGGGGACTGCTCGGTGAGCGGGGCGTGGGATATGTCATTATCGTTTACGCAGCGCTCTTTCTGTCATGGGCGGGGATCGGACGGCTCTTGAACAGCGTGCTCAAGGGATGGAGCCCGGAACTTATCATGGAGATCCCACCGTACCGCATGCCGTCGCTGCGGGCACTCGGGAAAAAGCTCTGGATGCGCATGGTGTCATTTATCAAGGAAGCAGTGCCGATCGTGCTGCTGGGCGTTCTGATCATAAATGCATTTTACTTTCTTGGGATTTTCAATGTGATCGCCGATTGGGCGGCGCCGGTTACAACGAAGTTGTTGGGATTGCCTAAAGAATCCATTGTCGCCCTGGCGGTCGGCTTTCTCAGAAAGGACGTAGCCGTCGGGATGCTGGGAGCGATGAACCTCACTGCCGGGCAGCTGACGGTGGCGGTGACAGTTCTGGCAATGTTTTTCCCGTGCGTTGCAACCTTCGTCGTGCTGTGGAAGGAGCTGGGATGGGCGGATCTCACGCGGAGCGTTCTTATCATGATCCTGAGCAGCTTGTCAGTCGGCGCTATGCTCAACATGATATTGTGATCTTTGACAGGTTTTTAGCGGGAACAAAAGAAAGATGCACTGATGCAAAGCGATTGCGACATCATTCTCGACTCGATCACTGAAGGCGTGTTCACCGTTGATCGTGAGTGGCGCATCACATCATTCAATCGAGCAGCGGAAAAGATTACCGGCATCCCACGGAGCCGTGCAATCGGGCAACCCTGCAAGGACATCCTGCGGGCAGATATCTGCGAAGGTAGATGCACTCTCGCCGAAACCATCCGCACCGGCGAGCCGATCATCTGCAAGCGCGTCACGCTGATCGATGTGAACGGGCAGCAGAAACCGATCAATATCACAACGGCCTTGCTGAAGGACGGGGAGGGCAATATCATCGGCGGTGTCGAAACGTTTCGCGATCTCAGCCGCATAGAACAGCTGCGCAAAGAGATACTTCAAAAATATAAGGTGGCGGACATCATAAGCCGCAGCCACCGCATGCGCGAGATCTTCACTATCCTTCCCGGAATCGCGCAAAGCTCAAGCACCGTACTCATCGAGGGAGAGAGCGGGACGGGCAAGGAGCTGGTCGCGAGAGCACTACACAGCATGAGCCTCCGGAAAAACCGTCCCTTTATCGCCGTCAACTGCGGTGCCCTGCCTGATACACTTCTGGAATCGGAACTGTTCGGTTACAAGGCAGGCGCATTTACCGACGCGAAGACAGACAAGCCCGGACGCTTTGCCCTCGCTGAGGGAGGCACGCTGCTGCTCGATGAGATCGGTGATGTCTCTCCGGCCATGCAGGTACGCCTGCTTCGATTCCTTCAAGAGAAGGTCTATGATCCGCTTGGCTCGGTGCAACCCGTCAGGGGCAATGTGCGGGTGGTCGCCGCCACAAACAAGGATCTTGCACAATTGGTCAGGGACGGAAGTTTCCGGGAGGATCTGTACTATCGCATCAACATCGTAAAGCTCGAGGTGCCCCCGCTCCGTGATCGCATGGAGGATATCCCCCTTCTGGTCGACCATTTCATCGAACGCTTCAACAGTCTACAAGGCAAAAACATCGCAGGTATCACCGAAAACGCCCTGGCGTGCCTCATGGCGTACCGTTTCCCAGGCAATGTTCGCGAGCTGGAGAATATTATCGAGCGCGCCTTTGTCCTCTGTCACACTGGATTGATCGAGCTGGCTCTGCTTCCCCCGGGGATATATCAGGCTCCGGTGACAGGAGAGCCACCGACCGACCAGTTTTCCTTCAGGCAGATGGAGGCCACATTCCTCATGAACGCCTTGCGGCGGAATAACTGGAACCGCAAAAAGACAGCGGAAGACCTGGATATCCACAAAACGACTTTATTTCGCAAGATAAAAGCGCTGGGCCTGAAACTCCCCCTCCGCTAGCACCGCTTTCTCTCGAAACTTCACTCGCTGGCACTCTGCTCACCCCATGAACCGGGGTAGCATTAATGCTACTCCGGTTCATCTCGACAGTAGCAATAATGCTACCCTTGCTCGATGTACCAATCTCGTTCCTAAATATATATCCTGATATATCACTGCAGGTTATGTGCGTATTTCTTCCTTATACAGTGGCTGGCACGGGACATGCGTTTACAGGAGATGTGAAGACAAGACTGGCAATCCCTGTTTGGCGGGAAACGGTATCAACGGTGTTCGATTTCTCGCAAAGTCTGCTCCTGATCGATACTCAGGGGAACCGTGAGATATCGCGCCGGGAGGTGTCGCTTCCAGACGAACCCGCTCCGCAACGAGCTTCGCGGCTCGACAGGTTGGGCGTGCAGGTGCTGGTATGCGGAGCGATCTCTCAGTCGCTGGCCAGGTTCGTTACACAGAGCGATATCCTGCTTGTGCCGTTTGTCTCAGGGCCGATCGACGAAGTGCTGGCGGCGTATCTGTGCGGCCGCCTGGCGGATTTTCGATTTCTCCAACCTGGTTCGCCACCGGCGGCGCGGCGGAGATGGCGACGCGGCCGAGGACCTCGCGGACAATGAAGGTGAAATCGGACGAGCCAACAGGGAAAGCAACGAGGGAGAAAAGAAGCGATATGTCAGTACAGGACGAAAGGAGGTGATAAAAATGCCAGGTGGAGACGGAACAGGACCGAGTGGAATGGGACCTATGACGGGACGCGCAGCGGGATACTGTGCCGGGAATCCCATGCCGGGATCGATAAACCCGGTCTACGGCCGAGGACTCGGTTATGGCCGTGGATTCGGGCGTGGTCTTGGACGAGGATTCCGGGGCGGCCGCAGCTGGGGCGGATACTGGGGAGACCCGTATGGAGGTTACACGTATCCCTACGGCTCGGCATATGGCGCGCAGACCGTACCTTATGCTTTGCCATACGGCTATGCTGCGAGACCCAGCCCTGAACAGGAAACCGATATACTGAAAGGACAGGCTGAGTACCTGGAGAATACGCTTGAGGGAATCAAGAAACGGATCTCCGAACTCGAAGCCGGAGAAAAGAAGTAAAACCTAAGAAAGCCGTGTAATGGAGGGTGCTATCGAATTACCGACCTGGCAGTTGTAGAGAAAGTCGAAGCAACCTGTCGCATCAGCAACAGCACCGGTGACTATCGCATCGATTGCCAATCAGGCAGCACCCTCCGTCCACGGCAATGGCATATGCCGATTGCAGCGGACGGCTGCAATCTATTTATGTACGGGATAACGAGAACCTGCCAATTCGTCAGGTGAACAAACAGAACGGAAAGGGCTGTCAGTATGGTCATAACAATTGCTAGCGGCAAAGGCGGCACGGGGAAAACAACATTTGCGGTAAATCTGGCACATGCGCTTTCCGAACGAAACGAAAACGTGCGACTTCTCGATTGCGATGTGGAGGAACCGAACGATCATCTTTTCGTTCGACCGGTTTTCACCGAGGAGAAGGATGTCGTCCGACCCAAGCCGATCTGGGACGAGAGCACTTGCACCGGTTGCGGAAAATGCGCGGAGGCGTGTAATTACAACGCGATAGCAGTGATCAAGGGGAAGGTTCTCATCTTTAACGATCTGTGCCACTCCTGCGGCGTATGCTCCTACGTGTGTCCAGAAGGATCTCTGGTCGAGAAGGACGCCGTGATCGGAACGGTGCAGGCAGCTCCAACGAACAAACCGTTTTTCTTCGCCCACGGGTTGTTGAATATCGGAGAAGCTCTCGCGCCGAGCGTGGTGCGTGCAGTCAAGCAATACCTGAGTCCGGAAGCTATAAATATCATCGACGCCTCGCCGGGAACAGCCTGTCCCGTTGTCGAGGCTGTGGAGGGCTCCGATGCCGTCTTGCTTGTTACCGAACCGACGCCATTCGGGCTGAATGACCTCAAACTAGCCGTTGGACTGACACTTAAAATCGGAGTGCCCACCGGGATCATTATCAATCGTTCCGACGGTGAAGACCGGATCATCGCCGAATACGCCGAGGAAGTTGGTCTCCCGATTACGGGCCGCATTCCATTCAGGAGGGAATACGCCGAGGCTTACTCGAGCGGTCAGATACTGGTCAATCTCTTTCCCGAGCTAAAAGAGAATCTCCTGCATATATACGACAATATGGCAACTGCGCAACCCCCGATACCAGTGGAAGACGTCTTCGAAATCGAGAGTGGCAAACAGGAACCCTTTGCAACCGGTTCCGCGTCGGATTACAGCGAAATCACGGTGATCAGCGGCAAGGGCGGAACCGGTAAAACAACGGTTGTCGCCTCCCTTGCACAGTTGGCGGAAAACAAGATCCTCGCCGATAATGACGTGGACGCTGCCGACCTCCATCTTCTCCTGGAGCCCGTTGTGCGCGAGGGACACGATTTTGTCGGTAGTACGAAGGCCGTGATCGATCCCGGGAAATGCACTGGCTGCGGATTATGCGCCGACTATTGCCACTTTGCCGCGATTCGAAGAGACGGTCCGGGAAATGACACGACAGATACGACTTTTCGAATCGAACCCCTGGCATGCGAGGGATGCGGGCTTTGTCCTCTTGTCTGCCCGGAGGGCGCCATCACGGGCGAGAAAAATGTAACGGGGTCCTGGTACGTGTCCGGAACCGATTACGGCCCGATGGTGCATGCACGGCTGGGAATCGCCGAGGAGAATTCCGGCAGGCTCGTCGCACAGGTCCGCAACCGCGCTCAGCAATTAGCCGACGAGCTGAAAACGGCTTTTATTCTGGGTGACGGCCCCCCGGGGACCGGGTGCCCGGTGATCGCGTCCGTCTCAGGAACCGATCTCGTTGTCGTCGTCACGGAGCCGACCGTCTCGGGAGTGCACGACATGGAGCGGGTCATGCAGCTGGCCGACCATTTCCGTGTTCCGACGGCCGTAGTCATCAACAAGGCGGATCTGAACGACGAACAGGCGCAACGAATCGCAAAAATCACCAAGGAACACGGATCACGGTTGATCGGTCACATTCCCTTCGATAGAGAAGTGAACGACGCCCTTATGGCAGGGAAAACAGTAATCGAATACGGGGATAGTGAGGCAGCGAGAGCTATTCGGGAAATCTGGACACAGTTGCAGGAAATACTCGCGGCCCCCTTTTCGCAGAAATAATCTATATAACGGAACACTAGCGAAGGAGAAGCATGAAGATCGCCGTAACGACAAGAGGAAACAGTCTCGATGATCAGGTGGATCCCCGATTCGGCCGGTGCCCGTACTTTCTGATCATCGATACAGACACCATGGCTATCGAGGCAATCGAGAATCCCAACCTTAGCCTCGGTGGGGGCGCCGGAATTCAGTCGGCGCAGATCATGGCCGAACACGAAGTACAGACAGTGATCACCGGCAACTGTGGGCCGAATGCCCATCAAACACTCAGCGCGGCGGGGATACGGATCATCGTAGGCGCCAGCGGAAGTATACGTGACACCGTGGAACGCTTCAAGGCAGGCTTGCTGGATGCTACGAACGATCCAAACGTCGCCAGCCATTTCGGCATGAGATCGGATAACACACCCTCCCCCACCGGCGATCTGAGTAGCGCACCGCAAGTCGTCGACTCCGAAGCGGGCTCCGGTACCGTGATGAGACCGGCGCCAGGTGGCGAACAAGGCTTGGGTGGTGGAAGAGGCATGGGCGGCGGACGCGGCATGGGCGCAACGAGCGGGGTCCCCCTCCAACCTGATCCGGCCGGAGGCACTCCCCCGGTCACATTTACACCTCCCGGCAACGATGAAATGGTCGCCCTTAAGGCCGAGGCGCAGAACATAGAGACACGATTACACGCTATCAACGCACGCTTGGAAGGACTCGAGGGCGGAACAGCCAAGCCTCTACTCGTGGCGGTTGTGGACGTGGGGATATGCACGGCATGCGGCTTGTGCGAAAGTATCTGCCCGACGCACGCTATCACGATCAATACGGCTGCCGATATAGACGGGGCAAAGTGCACGGGGTGCGGACAGTGCGTTGCTGAATGTCCACAAGGCGCATTGATGCTTCAGAAGGCATGATGATTCCGCTATCCGTTCGACCAGGAGGGCAAACAATGGAAGAAAAAGACCTGGAACAGCGAGTGCAGACAGTGTTAACCGAAATTCCGCCACATGTTCTCCTCGTAGCGGCCGCCAAAACACGTACATCAGCTGAAGTAAAAACCGCGATAACGCACGGAATAACCGCAATCGGCTACAACTATGTTCAGGAGGCCGAGACAATACATCAAGCATTGGAAGAATGGGGACCGAACAGGGTACAGTGGCATTGTATCGGGCATCTGCAACGGAACAAGGCGAAAAAAGCGGTTGAATTGTTTGACATGATCGAAACCATTGATTCCGTGCGAATCGCCGAGGCCGTAGACAACCGTTGCGCAGTTATCGGCAAGGTCATGCCGGTATTGATCGAAATCAACAGCGGCCGGGAGTCAAACAAGACCGGGGTATCCCCCGATGAAGTGAGATCTCTTGTCAGGTATGTTGCAGAATTGCCGCATATCAGGATCAAGGGGCTCATGACGATGGGTCCGCGTTTCGGCGATCCCGAAGAGGCCAGGCCGTATTTTCGCCTTACAAAAAAGCTCTTCGATGAACTGGCGGCGGAGAAGACGTCGCGCACTGAAATGAGATACCTGTCCATGGGAATGAGCAACAGCTACGTGCAGGCGATCGATGAGGGCGCAAACATTGTACGGATCGGAACGAAACTATTTGGAGACCGGTGTAACACCTAAGCAAGCCAAGGAGAAACGGGTATGAGCGCACAGCAGAGCGCAGCTCCGAGTGATGAAGAGATGCAGGAAAGGCGCAAAAAGGAACAGATTCAATTAACGGACAGGATGCGCCCAATAAAACATAAGATAATTGTTATGTCGGGGAAGGGCGGTGTGGGGAAAAGCACCGTTTCAACAAATCTGGCTATTGCTCTATCGCAGGCGGGAAAACGAGTCGGGCTTCTCGATGTGGATATTCACGGACCGAGCATTCCGAAAATGCTTAATCTGGAGGACAGACGAATAACAGGATCTGGCGACACCTTGCTTCCAGTCGAGCTGCTGAAGGATTTCAAGGTGATGTCCATCGGCTTTCTTTTGAAAAACCAGGAAGATGCAGTTATTGTCCGTGGTCCGATGAAATATCATACGATCAGACAATTTTTGAAGGACGTTGCATGGGGAGAGCTGGATTACCTTATTATTGATTCGCCGCCGGGGACCGGGGACGAACCACTGACCGTCGTGCAATCGATCGAAGATCTGGACGGCGCGATCATTGTTACCACTCCACAACAGGTAGCCATCAGTGATGTAAACAAATCGATCACATTCTGCAACAAACTCGATCTGCCGATTATCGGCGTGTTGGAAAATATGAGCGGATTTATCTGTCCCCATTGCGGTAAGCCGGTAGACATCTTCAGCGTCGGCGGCGGAAAAAGACTGGCTGACGAAAAGGGCGTACCGTTCCTTGGCTGTATCCCCCTCGACCTCGAGATCGTAAAATCTGGAGACAACGGGGTTCCATATGTGAAGGCGTTTCCGGACTCTCCGACAACAAAAGCATTCCGCGAGGCTATCTATCCTATTGTGTGCCTTCCCGAGAGGAGTGACTGAACAGGAGAAGGTAAATATGGAAATAATACGGAAATTGGAAAGTGCAATAGGCGGACGCTGGCTTGGTGTCTCCCTCTATGCTGTTCCCGTGAAACGCAAAACGGAACATGTGTGTCCACAGGTCAATCGTTTTTGTGAGACACTGAAAATTGCTTCGGTCAGCAAGGTTCTTATCGATCCCCACCAGTTTACATGCCCCGGGGCACGTTACGCATTCGGATGCGGGAACGATCTTAAAAAGTCTATGATAGACAAACTGGTTGACAAAAAAGGCTATAATGCCGCGGTTGCCAAGCAATTGATCGAAAAGACACCCCACTGTCAGGATGAAATACATGCGATCGGTATCAACACAAGCGAAAACCCCGGAATGTACATCGCGGAGCTGCAACCGATGCAGGCTATGCGCCTGGTGCAGATTTATCAAAAAATGCTTGAAAAAATATTTCAAACCGAGATCTCCAGTGTGCTTTCGGCGTGTGCGAATGTGGTTGTCAAGGCAATCCAAACGCAGGATATGGCGATTTCATTCGGATGTGATGATTCGCGAGCATCTGGCAGTGTCTCCCAGGACAGGCTTTATGCTGGACTCCCATCCACACAGGCGAGAACAATGATGGATTAGGCCACTAAAACTAAAGTATATTACTTCATCCCATATTGCTTCATCCGATTAGATTGACCTGCCTCTTTCTAACATGATAATATCTTGGTGCGGTTTCACAATTTGATCTAATCGTTTTTGGAATATGACATAAAAATGGATAAAACGTTTAATCAGGGCAAAGACGAAGTCGTAAAGCTATGCCAATACTTTGCGAATAACCTGTCCCTTCTATTCATTCCGTCCGCATTGCCATCTTTGCGGTTACGTCGATTCTACAATATCATAAATATCGGCAGTACTCAGCCAGATATCTGTCCAGCCCATCAGCATGGGGTCCCCCCGACGCTCGATAGGGTCTGGAAGGGTAGGGTTGGAATGTGCTGGAATCCATATTTGTCGGACATCACTACAATCTACATAATACTTCCGACAATGACGTACCGTTTTATTATTGGTGAGGGACAGCATCAAGTTTGTTTGTTTGGAATTAAAAGAGAGTACATGGGTGTTCAGGGTGTGCAAATTATGGCCTGATGCTGATCGTTATATTCTGATAATTATGGGTGTGAATTAATTACCTTTTTTATCATCCCCCATGATGACTTCTCTACTGCAACTGGCAGAAAAACGTTAACCTCGACAAAATCACAATATTGCCCGTCGAATTCAATCAAAGACCCGTCATTGTAAACATTTTCAACTGCAGAGATAATAATACATAAGTAATCAGTTCCTGCTGGTATAGTCAATTCCGCTTGAATCCGCTCCCAAGTTGCCACATCCCCATTTGAAAGGCAACCAACGAGAACTGAATCCATCCGAGTCGTATAATTAGAGTTAGGGTAATTCCCTGGACCACCGGCAAAAGCGTCAATTCCGACCTCGAATTCCGTATCCATCTCAGAATCTCCAGGAATCCGGTTTACATAAAATGATACGGTAACTTGTGCCTCTCCCGTCTCAATATATGCCTGATAATCAGCTAAGTTGATGAACTGATATAATTGTGACGCGACTGAACTGGAACTGGGACCATAAGTTGTCGAATTTACAAATTTAACCATCTGATTCCCATCGTATGGAACAATCCCGTCCATAGCCTCAACCACTTCGCATATATCTCCACACCAATATCCGACTCCATACGGTCTTCCTATCTGCAGACTGGTCGTATCTTCAAAGCTGCCATTAACGAAGGTGATTGAACTGTTCACATTTAAGGGCAAGAATATAAGAAAAACTATTATCACATATTTCAAAGCGTTATCTCCATGATATAGGTTGCTAGACAAGTGACACATATTGATAAAAAACTTATAGACACATTCCCTGAATAATGAAGGCCAGATCAGCTCATCATCCTTCAACTTACGGCCCTGATTATAGCACACCCTTCTTCTTGATGTTTGTAATTTTAACTTTTATTCAATAACGTGCAGTTTTCATATTGGAGGCCACAGCCTGTTCTCTCACGACCCCATCAGCATGGGGTCCCCTCAGCACTCGATTGGGTCGGGTTGCGTTGGGCAACTCTACTTCTTACAACAAATCAATCATCTCAGAAGAACCATCTTCTTCGTCTGCACGAAGTCACCAGCGACGAGGCGGTAGAAGTAGATGCCGCTAACCGCCGGACGGCCGACATCGTCCAATCCATTCCAGATAGCATCGTGTTTGCCTGGATTCCTTTTAGAGTCTACCAGTGTTCGTACCAGCCGCCCTTGCACGTTGAATATCTGAAGACGGACATGTACTGGCTCCTTGATTTCATAG
>JAGLYV010000105.1 GCA_023131975.1 Candidatus Krumholzibacteriia bacterium
ATTTCGAATCGACTCCGGTGTGGGAAAAATCGCGGGATTTTATCGGGGTAGGCGCGAAGTACTCGACTCTCGAAGATATACTCAAGAAGATCCTGCAGGAAGAGGGTCTGGGATATTCGTATTTTTCCATGTCAGATCGTGGCTTTTTCTACCGCAGCGATCAGTTCAGCTTCGCGCGTAAAGGGATACCGTCGGTATGGCTCAGTGCCGGCGAAGACTTCGAGAGTGGAAAGAACAGGCTGAGAGAGTTTTTCCTCGGAAAATATCACACGGTAGAGGACGAATACGATCCGGCCTGGAGCCTCGACAGCACGGTGCAGACCATCGGTATCGCTCTGCGCCTGGTCGACTATATCAATCGCGAGACTCCGCGGATCGAGTGGAAGGGCAGGATGACTTTCCCGGTGGATAAATGATCGCAAACAGGCTTGATCGCAAACAGGCTTGATCAATAAACAGGCTTGATCAATGATTCCCGTTGATATCTATTCCCATCAGATCCAGCTTTCCCTCGATTCCGTCTGCCCTGAATACAGGGTATATATTGGGGCGGTTACTGCCCCACTGCCTGACGATCGTTCTGTTCAGCATCCCCCAGCGCAGGAAGCTGTCTTCAGATTCAGGCTCGAGCAATATTGCGGCAAGCCTGGCCAGGGGCTGTTTCAGGGACACATAGTACGCGCCGGCTGGAATGGCCGTCTCCTCTTCCCTGTATTCGCCACTGACCTCAACGAAAGAATGTCCCTGGAATATCGAGGCTGAAGGTCTTACCTCGCTCATGACGAAATGCTTCACAGGAACAATAGCCGCCTTTTCGATCCTGCTGACAGATATGCCATGCTTCAGCAGCTTGTCGATAACAAGATCCTGGTGGGGGAGAATGACATATCCTTCGGGCAGTCCGATCCTGCGGGTCGGCACCGCTTTGGAATAGTAAGGGAGCTTGTAGTCTTTTTTCTCTTCGGTCTGTCTCACGACGACGCCGTTCCACCATGAGGGGTAGCTGTCCAGCTGTTCTTCGGGGATCTTTTCGTTGATCAATACCCAGCTCTTTACTGTGAGTTCGAAAAGAACGTCTGTCCTGGACTCAAGTGTCAGGCTGTCAGCATGAAAGCTGTTGGCAGTTTCCATGTCTGCTTTAGAGGCGATCTCGCGCATCTCGCCGATGTTCTCGTTCGTGAACTTGAGTATCGACTGGATGAAAGCGTATGAGGCAAGTACCCTCGTTTTGAAATCGGCGTGTGGATAGTTTTCATCAAGAATAGAGAAACGGTTTCGCAGCCCGAAGTAGTTGGAACCGTACCTTGCCGCCATGGCGTGATTCCTCCAGCCTTTCGAAGGATCGAGCCTGTCGCTGAAATTGCCGTACGGCATCGCGTCGTACCCATGTTCTTTCCTGATCAGCTTCTCCACCTTCGGGAACATCTTCTTCCACATGTATCCGCCGATCTCCGGGTGGGCATCGGGGTGGAGAACGGTCGTATAGGTCACGGGTGGCCTGATAGAAGAGCCGTTTTTCGCGTGCATGTCGACAAAGAGGACCGGGTCCCACTCGTTGAACAGCTTGACCAGCGCTGTGATCTCAGGTGATTCGAGCTTGGGATAATCTCTGTTCAGGTCGAGGTTCTGTCCGTTCACCCGTTCACCGGCCAGCCTGGGGCCGTTGTCGCGCCGGTTGCGCTCGGAGAGCTTTTCGTTGCCGTCGGCATTGAGATCGGGGATGACGAGGATCACCTGGTTCTCCAGCAACCGGGCCAGATTACCGTTGCCGACCTCCCTGATCAGCATGAGACTGGCTTCCTTTCCCTCGACCTCGCCGGCATGGATATTTGCCTGGATCAGGACCACGTCTTTGCCGGTCATCGACAACTCATAGACACTGCTGATCCCTTTCTCGCTCAGTATTACAAGGGGGACGAGCCTGCCCTCGGTCGACACACAGAACTCCACGACCTGGACTACATCGGATAGCCGCGCGACTTGATAGACAAAATCCATGATCTCCGGATAGAGGGTCGTCTCCGCGTAGTCGGTTTTTTCGGCGGTGGTCAGAGGACCGGGAGTGTCGCCTGGTGCCTGGGCCGAAAGTACGGGTGTGGTGGAAAATGTGACTGTCATGATCAGAGTAGCCAGAAGAACTACGAATATATTCCTGATTGTGAAGATAGATCTCATGAACAAACCTTTCTGTTAGTGCCGAAACTGAAGCTTATTTGAATATGGTGACATCGTCAAGCCCGGCATCGACAAGGATTTCCTGACGACTCTTTATAATTCACGCGGGACGTGTTATAATCGGGGGACATACGTTTTGGAAGATATTTGTTTCGGACGACATGCGTTGTCCGAGAAATTCTGAAATGTCCGTTCATCATCTGATTTTCTGCAGAAAAACGGGAGGCTCCTCTTTGGGAAAGAGAACATTCATCACTTCAAGGCACTATTACCATGTCTGGATATTTTTGCTTTGTATGGCCGCGTCGATTGCGGGCGCTCATGCTGAAGACACGAAGTCTACTGCCATGGTCCGGACACGGCTTTCGAAAGAGATAACGATCAGGGAACTGCAAAGGCTGAATGTAGATATACTGGCCGTATACCCCGATGGAAGGGTAGATCTCGGTGTCACGGCGAGCCAGCTTGAGTGGGTCACTTTGCGGGCCCCGATGGCGGAAGTAATCGAGAGATCTATGTTGCTCGCTCCGTCCGCTCTCAATGAGAATCTCGGCCTTTATCACACATATGTGGAGATGGAGATCGTACTCGACAGCCTTCACGCCGAGTATCCGGGGCTTACCAGGATCGACACGCTCGGGACATCGATCGAGGGAAGATTGATAAGGGCCATCAAGATATCGGACAATGCCGCGATCGACGAATCCGAGCCTGAAGTGTTCCTCATGGGATGCCATCACGCGAGGGAGATCATGTCGGTCGAGATACCTCTGATGATGGTGACCTACCTTCTCGATAATTACGGGACAAGCCAGCAGGTCACAGGACTCGTCGATGAGCGGGAGATCTGGATAGCGCCGATGATCAATCCCGACGGGCATGTTTACGTTCAGAACAACCATGGAGGCGACTGGTGGACCTGGTGGAGGAAGAACAGGCGTGACAACGGAGACGGCACTTTCGGGGTCGATCTTAACAGGAACTACGGGTACCAGTGGGGATACGACGATGTCGGGAGCGACCCTGATCCGGGGGGATGGACATACAGGGGGACGGCTCCTTTCAGCGAGCCGGAGGCCCAGGCTGTCAGGGATTTCTGCGATTCGAGAGAGTTCGTCACGGCTCTATCCTATCATACGTACAGTGAACTGATCATCTACCCATGGGGGTATGACGCGATCTATACCGATGACCATGAGTTGTTTGCCACCCTTGCCGATTCGCTGAACGTGGGGCTGGGGTACGCTCCCGGCTGTACGGCGACCAACGTCCTGTATCCGGCGAATGGCGGGACAGACGACTGGGCGTACGGGGATACGACTCTCAAGCCGCCGATCTACTGTTACACCATAGAACTCAATACTGCCGATGAGGGTGGGTTTGGTCCCCCCGATACGATGATCCAGCCGACCTTCGACAAGGTCCTCCAGTTGAACCTGACTATCATCAGGAGAGCCGGGGACCCGGCCGGCGTCCTGCCGCCTGAAGTACCGTCCCTCTACGAGGTCGTGGACCTGGCCGATCCGTCGCATCTTGTAAGCTGGACGGCAGGTAGCCCTTCCGATCCGAATCCGCCGGTCTCCTACAGTCTGCAGGAGTACAGCGGCCTGTCATGGGTGACCGACCCCTGTGAGGTCGGGGATACGCTCTGGGTGGAGAATGGATTCAGTATCAGCAGCGCGCGGGCCTACGGCGGAAGTGGCAGCTATTATTCTGGGCAGGACAACTACCTGCACAACTACATAGAGATGGCGGCCTTCTATCCTGTTTCCCAGGCCGCGACCATTTTGTGCCAGTTATGGTACGACATCGAGGACGGATGGGATTACGCGTTTGTCGAGGCAAGTTTCGATGACGGCCTGACCTGGCAGACTGTGCCCGGCGATCTGACGACAGATTATGATCCGAATGGCAATAACCTGGGGAACGGCATCACGGGATCTTCGGCCGGATGGGTTCCCGCCGAATTCTATCTCGATCAGATACCCGGGATCCTGACCGACTCGATATTGAAGATCAGGTTTGTTTACAGCACCGATGCCAGTGTCATGGGAGAGGGAATATATATCGACGATATAGGTCCTGTTACGGTATACGAGGACCTTGTTGTCCTCGCGGAATCGCTTTCTGACACCTTCTATGTGCGAGAGGCGGACGAGACAGGATTTTTCGCCTACCAGGTCAATGCTACCGATATCGATGGTCATCAAAGCCGGGGCAGCAATATAGTTTTCCATACGGTCAGCGATATTACGGACACGGAGATGACCCCGCCGCTCAGAACAACGCTTCTGCCGAACTATCCGAACCCTTTCAATCCTTCTACGATGATCCGTTTCATAGTCGGAGGGAGGGTAGGGGATACTGCCTCGCCGCTGACAGTCACTCTTGAGCTTTTCGATATAGGCGGGCGGCGGGTAAGATCGTTCGCGGACAGGCTTCTGGTTCCCGGCGAGTATTCTGTAGTCTGGAATGGCCGCAGCAGCAGTGGCGAAGCAGTGTCGAGCGGAATATACTTTCTGCGGCTCGAAGTCGGCGGCGAAAGCTTCAACCGGAAGCTTGTGCTGCTCAGGTGATCATGGAGCCGCTGAACGGGTGTTGCTCAGGTGGTAGTGGAGCGGTTCAGATGATACATCTTAATTGACTTCCGTCACTTCCATCGCTACCATGTAAATGGAAATTTGCTGGTGTGGCCTGGCAGAGCCCGACGTGACCCGAGATGCGCTGTCTGCAGGCCGCGTCGTGGGATTGCACTCATGAAAAACATGACAGGGAGTCACGTGCAGTATTCAGGTGGGCTGGTACGCAGGCTGTTAGGGCTGCAGGATCGCTTTTTCCCAGGGCGCTTCATATTCCAGTATTATTTTATCCTCCCGGTCGTCCTGGTAACGGCCTGTATGCTGATATATACCTGTCCGGCACACGCCCAGCGCTATCATGTCAGAACATATTCCGAAGGCGATGGCCTGTCGAGCCAGGCCGTAAAAGACATAACCCAGGATCATTTGGGGAAGATGTGGTTTGCCACTCGTTCCGGGATCTCCTGCTATGACGGCGTGAAGTGGACGATTTACGGGATAGGCGATGGGTTGCCGACTCTCGCGCAGAACTCCATTCTCGTGGACCATAGAGGAACTTTATGGGCTCTGTCGGCCGAAGCGGAACTCTCGGTTCTTGAAAATGGAAGATGGAGATTTCTGGCGAAACTTCCTGCCGGGGATGTTTTCGGGAGCGAGCATTCACGTATGGTCGCTGTCAGAGACGGTGATAAATCTGTCATTATCATCATGTCGAAGAGGCGTGAGCTATATTATTTCCGCGAGAACAGATTCGAACTTCTCGCGGAGAGAGCATCGACAGGGACAGCTGGTTTTTACGGCCTGGCAGTTGTGGATAGCGACTTGTTAGTAGCCACACCTGATGGGCTTATGAGTGTTCCCGCCGGTTCTCTTGAAAATGGGCTTCGCCAGGTTGAGGGATCTCCGCGCGAGGCCATATTGAGCGTCGCGTATGAAGAATCCATCGACATGTTATGGCTTGTCGGAATCGACTGGATCGGGCAATTGAAAGACGGGGTCTTCACCAGGATTCAGGGGATCCGCAAGCTTGACCCCAACGTAAACCTTGGATATTACTCCAGTCTTCCGGATAGAGCCGGAGGCCTTTATTTCGGGACTTCGACATGGGTGTCCCGGCTCGATAGCAGGAATGAGATCGAGATCCTCGACAGGAACAGTGGCCTCATAAACGAGGGAGCCACCTCTCTTTTCCGGGACAGGGAGGGTAATGTCTGGGTAAGCGGGCTTCGAGGTATTTCCAGGATCATCAGTACCAGGTTCGCAGGATATTCAAAAGAGAACGGACTCTTCGACGACGAGGTGACAGCTGTCCTTCAGTTGCGGTCCGGAGTCATCGTTCTGGCGCATCCCACGGGGCTCACATTTCTTGAAGAGAAGATCAGGACAATACGGATCACAGGCAACAGGCAGGATGAAAGGATCCTCGACCTGGCCGAAGACGATGAAGGCGCGATCTGGCTGGCGGCCAGTCGCGCGGGCCTCATCAGGATCGAAAAGAATGGCAGAAAAACAGTTTTTGGCAGAAGTGATGGACTTGATGTTCAGGTACGGTCCGTGTTGTTCGATTCAAAGGGGCAGCTGTGGGTCTCCGGCAACAAAACGGTCCATAAATACAGGGCGGGGTCGTTTGAGGAGTTCGCGCTTACAGATGAGCCTGCCTATTTCGATCTGCGGCGTATTTTTGAATCGTACGATGGAACTATCTATATAGGGGCGCGGAATCGGGGGATATTCATAATCGAAGGTGAAAATGTCAGGCATGTCCTGATCGGTGACAATCCGGCGGCCGACAATATCTTTTCCCTTCTCAAGACGTTGGATGGAACCCTGTATGTCGGGACGTACGGTGGTCTTTATGCCGATGCGGGTGAAGGGTTTGAGAAAGTGAGTTCCCCGGGCCCGGAGATAGAAAGACCGGTCTATTTCATAGTCGATGATGATGACGGCAATATCTGGTTCGGTACGGACAATGGTGTCTACAGGTGGGATGGCAGGCAGTCCGATCATTTTACGGTCGAGGAAGGCCTGATCGGAAGAGAGACGAATCGGGCGGCGGGGTTCGTCGATTCGGATTGCAGAGTATGGATCGGTACAGACAGGGGCGTATCGGTATACAGGAAGGAACATGATATCCATAGTGGCGTCGCGCCGCTCCTGGATCTGACCTCGCTGGAGACATCCAGCACGGAATACTCTCTCGACGAGAACCTGGAGCTTTCACATTCCGAGAACACATTTATAATAAACTTCAGCGCTATCTCATTCACCGATGAAGACAAGGTAATGATCCGCAGCCGGCTCGAGGGGTACGAAAATGAATGGGGCGATCCGCATATTTCACGCCGCAGGATCCTGAGATATATGAATCTGCCTCCGGGCAGGTATGTACTGCATCTTCAGGCCACAGGCTATGAACAGCCATGGAGCAAGATAGTATCTTCGCCAGTTATCACTATAGCCAAACCGTATTGGGCGGAAATCTGGTTCAGGCTGGTTGTCGCGGCGATAGCTATGTTTATCATATACGCGGTATTCGCGTTTATCTCGCAGAAAAAATATGCCCGCAGGCTCCGGGCTGAGGTCGAAATAAAAGTCGCCGAGAAACAGGAGATCGAGAAAGAGCTGGCGAAAGCTGGCAAACTGAGGTCGATAGGGATTCTTGCCGGCGGCATAGCTCACGACTTTAACAATTTTCTTGCCGGGATCATGGGCAACCTTTCGCTTCTGGAGATGTCAGGCAATCTGAGCAAAGAAGACAGAGAGTTGACGGGGCAGGCTGTCAGGGCCGCGCAGAAGGCGAAGGCTCTCACAAGTCAGCTCCTGACTTTCTCGCGGGGGGGCAGTCCTGTACGTGAGCCCGGAAATATAGAAAATGTGATCAGAGAGTCGGCCACGTTCGTTCTGAGAGGTTCGAAAGTGGACTGTCGGTTTAAATTGCCTGATGATCTCTGGCCGGTTCGGATGGATGCCGATCAGATAAACCAGGTGATCAACAGTATTCTATTAAATGCCAGCCAGGCCATGTCGAGTGGCGGCGTGATAGAGATTCGGGGGAGGAATATAGAGCGAGCTGCTAACGGGATCGGGGGACGATTTCCCGCGACGGGCATGTTTGTGATGATAGAGATCGAGGATCATGGAGGAGGAATACCGGCTGACCAGATCGACCATATCTTCGATCCGTATTATTCAATGAAAGACGAGGGTGAGGGCCTGGGGCTGACCGCGGCGTATTCCATAATCGACAAACACGATGGTTTTCTCGAAGTCCGGTCTCAGGTCGGGGAAGGCACTACGCTGATCATCTATCTGCCCGCGGTGAAGGAAATGTCTCCCGGCAATCCTCCCGTGAAAGAGACACAAAGCCTGAAAAAGGCAAGGATCCTCGTGATGGACGATGATGACACGGTACGTTCGCTCGTTGTGAGAATGATCAGGATGGCCGGGCATACCGCCGGTGAAGCTGAGAATGGAAATGAGGCCCTCGAACTCTATAGAAAATCGATCGAGGAGGGCAATAAATGGGATATCGTCATAATGGATCTGACCATTCCCGGAGGAATGGGTGGCAGGGAGATGATCGGCCCCCTTCTCGCGATCGACCCGGATGCAAGGGCGATAGTATCAAGCGGGTATTCAAATGACGATGTGCTGGCGAACCATGAGAAATACGGGTTCCGTGCGAGGCTGGCGAAGCCGTTTACTGCCAGTGAGTTGAAGAAGACTTTAGATCAAGTCCTCGGAGAATAGTCGATCGCGACCCTGAATCCATCCATTATCTGTTGACAAATGTCCGCAACAGCTTATCTTTTGGCAAAATTGGGTTGCCAGCCACTTCCCTCGCCGGGAAAAGGATTGTTCATCTTTTAGCGAACGTGTTTACCGGAGTTGTTTTATGAGCAGGATGATTGAAAATAAGGAAATCAGAAATATCGCCATAATCGCCCATGTGGATCACGGCAAGACCACGCTTGTGGATGCCATGTTCAGGCAGAGTGGCCTGCTCCGGGAGGGACAGGTCGTAGACGATCGGCTGATGGACAGTATGGACCTCGAGCGTGAGCGCGGGATAACGATTGCCGCCAAAAACTGTTCGGTATCATGGAAAGACGTGAAGATAAATATTATCGACACGCCGGGACATTCCGATTTCGGTGCCGAAGTGGAGAGGGCCCTTTCGATGGCCGATGGCGCCATCCTTCTTGTAGACGCTTCCGAAGGGCCTCTGCCGCAGACACGTTTTGTTCTGAAAAAGACTCTTGAGGCGGGGCTCAAGGTCATCGTAGTGATAAACAAGATCGACCGGAAGGACGCGCAGCCCGCCCAGGTGCTCGACGCGGTCTACGATCTATTCATAGATCTCGGAGCCGGCGACGAGCAGATCGATTTTCCTCTCCTTTACGCGGTCGGCCGTGACGGGATAGCCAAAAAGACACTGGAAGAAGAGACAGACAATATTCACCAGTTGCTTGACGCGATCATCGATGAAATCCCACCCCCGGCCTACGATCCGGATGAGCCGTTCCAGATGCTTGTCTCTGATCTCGGATATTCGGATTACCTCGGCAGGCTCGCTGTGGGAAGGGTCATCCACGGCTCCGTCGGTTCGAACAAACTGCTCATCCGTATAGGCGATCATGGCAAACAGCATCCGCTGAGGGTGACGAAACTTCAGAAATACGAGGGCATGTCCTACAAGCCGGCCGAATTTGTCACCGCGGGTGATATTGCGGTCCTTGCCGGGATCGTCGACGTCGAGATCGGGGATACTATCTGCACGAGGGAGCAGCCCAAAGCACTGGAACGTATTACCGTCGACGAGCCCACTATCTCGATGCGATTCACGATCAACGATTCTCCGTTCAGCGGGCAGGAAGGGCGTTTCGTACAGTCTCCGAAGATACGCGACCGCCTCTACAAGGAGACTCTGATGAACGTCGCGATCCAGATGGAAGAAGACCGCGAGCGCGACTGTTTCATCGTGAAGGGACGCGGAGAGTTTCAGATGGCTATCCTGATAGAGACGATGAGAAGAGAAGGTTTCGAGTTCTGCGTTGGACGTCCGCACGTCATATATAAATATAAAAATGGGAAGAGGCTCGAACCGATCGAACGGCTGTTCGTCGATTGCGAAGAAGAATTTCTCGGCACGGTCACCGAGAAGCTGGCTTTTCGTAAAGCCAGGATGACCGACTTGATCCATGACGGCAGCGGCCGGGTCAGAGTAGAATTTTCGGCCCCATCGAGGGCATTGATAGGATATCGGGACGAGTTTCTCACAGATACCAAGGGGACAGGCGTGATGAACTCGTATTTTGCTGGATACGAGGAATACAGGGGCGATTTCAGTACTCGTTTCACCGGATCGATCGTGGCCGACAGAATGGGCAAGGCCGTGGCCTACGCGCTCTTCAACCTCGAGGCCCGTGGCAGGATGTTCGTGAATCCGGGTGATCCGGGGTACGAGGGAATGATCGTCGGTGAACATAACAGGGGTAACGATATAAACGTCAATCAGGCGAAAGAGAAGAAGCTGTCGAATATGAGGGCTTCTGGAAAAGATGACGCAGTCGTGCTGACGCCTGTGAAGCCTATAACGATAGAAAAAGCCCTCAACTTTATCCGCGACGACGAGATGGTCGAGATAACACCGAAATCGATCCGGCTGAAAAAGACGATCCTCTCCGCCCAGATCAGGGGCAACCTCAAGCCTGATTCGGCCACCGATCCTTCCGCGTAAAGAGCACGATCGAGAGTGCGGTCGAGTCGTTTGAATATCCGCTCGAGACAATCACTTTTATGCCGACATCTGTGTGCGGGCTAGTTTGATGAAACCCCGATGTAACTTGTGTGTTTAATGATACGACTGTATTATAGGCCGGAGGCCAGTCGAGTGTGGCTTTACCCAGAAGGAAGTCGTCTTGCGAAAACACAGGTCACAATTGACAGCCCTTGTCATCTCGGTAATCGTGCATCTGTTGATTCTTGTCCTGTACAAGCCTCTGTCCCTCATCAACTTTTCCCCTGAAAATGTCGATTCGGCGCTGGTAGCGGTTCGGCCCCTCGTCTTCGAACTTGTCGAGACGCCGGAAGACGCCATAAGGCAGCGGCCCGATGTGGCAAGCCTGCTTTCGGACAAGGATGCGATCGCGAGGAACGAAAAACGTCCAGAGGACCTTCCCGAAGGGGAGGCATACAGCGAGGGAATCAGCGAACACAGGGTCTTTGCCGGTGATATGTCCACGTCATCGGGCGCGGATGCTTCTGAAGATTCACCGGACTCGCGCCAGGATTCCGATCAAGCGGGTATGTCCGATATGGTGATTAGGGTGCCGCAGGACCTCGGTGAGATATTCAGCAAAAACAGGTCGTCGGCTGGAAAAAGCAGCCGGGACCACCAGAGTTCACATGGCCGTTCCTTTACAGATGACCTCAGTTACAACCAGAGGCAAGAGGCCGCGAAAGCTCTCGGAGGTGTCACGCTCAATACATATAACTGGGACTTCGCGTCGTATATCCTGGAAATGAAACGAAAACTCAGGTCGAACACCCATCCGCCAGGGGCCTTCTCGCCGCTGGGACTGATAGACGGACAGACGGTGCTTACCTTCAGGGTGATGCTGGACGGCCGGGTGGAAGATCTGAGTGTGGTAAAGTATACTGGGGACAGGACATTGATGGAGACCAGCGTCTACGCGGTGGAAGCCTCCTCGGCCTTTCGCCCGTTACCCGAGGATTTTCCCGAGGAATATCTGGAATTGACATGGACATTTATATTTTACGTATACAGGAGGTAGGAGAGAATGACGGGACTATTTTCCGAATTACAGAATGGCGGGGTCATCATGTACCCCCTTCTTCTCGGGTCGGTGTTCGCCCTGGCGATCGTGATAGAGCGGGGCTTCTGCCTGAGGAAGAAGAAGATACTCGTCGCCGAGATCGTCTCGGCGATCGAGAAGATAGAGAGTGTGGAGGATATAAAGGTGGCCGAAAGGATATGTGAGGCCAACCCCGGGCCGTTTGCCAGTATAGTCCTCGTCGCCCTGAGAAACAGGGGCCTCGGCGTCGACGAACTGAAGGAGGCCATACTTGATCAGGGAAGGCAGGAGGTAAGGACTCTCGAGCGGGGCCTTGTGCTGCTGGAGACGGTAGCGGTCGTCGCTCCTCTGCTCGGTCTCATGGGAACGGTCATCGGGATGATAAAGGTCTTCAAGGTGATATCGGTGCAGGGGATAGGACAGGCCAGTATCCTCTCGGGCGGTATTTCCGAGGCGCTGATCACGACTGTAACGGGCCTTGCCGTAGGTATCCCGGCGCTCGTCGCATACAATATTCTGACGAACAGGGCCGAGAGCCTGGTCCTCGATATCGAAAAGTATTCGTCGGGGTTACTGCGAAGTATCAGGGTGATGAAAGTGGGGGGGACGAGCTGATGCAGTTCAGTGAGAAACCGAAAAAACGGGTGATCATCAGCATAACATCGCTGATCGATGTGATGTTTCTTCTGCTGATCTTCTTCATGGTGACGTCGACATTTCTCGAACAGGCCGGGATGAAACTGGACCTTCCCTCGGCCGAGAGCGCCGAGATGACGGTCACGCGCCGGCTCGTCCTCTTTATCGGGGCCGATAACGAGATGGTATTCGCCGGACGGGCGGTGCCGATAGACAGCCTTGAGATACTTATGACCGAAGCCGCCGCCACATCGGAAGATGGTACACTCGTTCTGAAGGCCGATAAAACCGTCCAGCACGGCACGGTGATCAGGGTGATGGATATAGCCAAACGGGCCGGGATGAAGAGGCTCGTGGTGGGCACAAAGGAAAAGGGGTTGTAGGGGGGGATGGTGAAGTATTGAGGCGCAGTCCCTCCCGGCAGCGTAATTATTGTCAGGATTCTATCCACGGTCCATCAGCAATCCCTCTTATCCTTTGGAAACAAACGACTTATAGGGGCGACTTAATATTTAATAAAGTACTGAAATAATTTCGATATTTCTTGCATATGCCGTAATCTCTTTGTAAGTTTCCTGTGGTCTTTGAAATCTTACCCTGAGGAGGGACGGACATGGCAGACCGCTCGTATAACGCCTTCGAGATGGCGCAGTCGCAGTTTGACAAGGTGGCTGATCAACTCGATCTCGACGAGGCCACCAGGGATCTTCTCCGTTACAACGCCCGCGAATATCATGTCAGCATCCCGGTGAGGATGGATGATGGAAGTTTCAAGGTATTTCGTGGGTACAGAGTCCAGCACAACGATTCCAGAGGCCCCGCAAAGGGCGGAATCAGATTTCACCCCATGGAGACAATCGACACTGTCCGTGCACTCGCGATGTGGATGACATGGAAGACAGCGGTCGTCGATATCCCCCTGGGTGGAGGTAAGGGTGGGGTCATCTGTGATCCGCACAACCTCAGTATGCGTGAGCAGGAACAGATCTGCCGCGGCTGGGTACGACAGCTATCCAGAGACATGGGTCCTGTCAACGATATCCCGGCTCCTGACGTGATGACAAACGCTCAGCACATGCTGTGGATGCTCGATGAATTCGAGACTCTTCGTGGCGAGAGGCTCCCCGGTTTCATCACAGGAAAACCCGTCGGGATGGGTGGCTCGCTTGGCCGCACCGAGGCGACAGGGTATGGAGTGATATTCACCGTGCGAGAGGCTCTGAAAGCACTCGATATCCCTCCGGCAAAGACTACGGCCAGCATACAGGGGTTCGGCAACGTCGCCCAGTACGCGATCGAGCTGTTCAACCGGATAGGCGGCAAGACCATCTGTGTGTCGAGCTGGGACCAGAAGGACCAGACTTCATACAGCTTTAAAAAATCATCGGGCGTGGACCTCGACGAACTTCGAGGGATCACCGACCGTTTCGGCGGGATAGACAAAGACAAGGCCAAGGGACTCGGCTACGAAGTACTGCCGGGCGAAGCATGGATAGAGCAGAAAGTCGATATCCTTATCCCGGCCGCTCTTGAGCATCAGATAACAAAAGAGAATGTCTCGAAGATAAATGATTCGGTCAAGATCATAGCCGAGGGCGCCAATGGTCCGACCACTCCTGAAGCCGACGAAGTGATCTCGAAGCGCGGCATCTTTATGATCCCCGACCTGCTGGCAAACGCAGGCGGTGTGACATGCAGCTATTTCGAGCAGGTACAGAGCAACATGAATTACTTCTGGGATAAGGACGAGGTCCTTGGTAAACTCGACTCGAAAATGACATCGGCGTTCAACGCTGTATCTGAACTTGCGGAAAAACGCAAGCTCTACATGCGTGATGCCGCGTATGTCATAGCAATAGGGCGCGTAGCCCAGGCAAGTAAAGATCGCGGTTGGGTATAGTAGCTCGTGAAAGATACGCCAGACCACCGGAACGAATACTCGATCACCCGGTTTGACAGACAGTTCTTCACCGGGAAGGAGAGATTTACGTTTATCGGTTCGGGCGAACTCGGCGGGAAGGCCCATGGCCTCGCGAAGATGAGCGGAATACTCGGCGTAAAGCCTGGCAATGCTTTCGAACCGGATATATCCGTCTCCATACCGAGGCTGTCGGTCGTTACCACCGAATATTTCGATCTGTTTATGAAGGAGAACGACCTCTTCGAGGTAGCCCTCTCCGGCAAACGCGACGATCTGATAGCGCATGCCTTTCAGAAAGGTTCGCTTCCTGTCGGACTCTCCGGCGATCTGCGGGCCATAGTCGAGCAGGTGCATACTCCTCTGGCGATCAGGTCATCGAGCATGCTCGAAGACGCTATGTTCGAACCCTTCGCCAGCGTCTATGCCACCAAGATGGTACCCAACAATCAGCCCGGCGCCGACTCGCGGTTCAAGAAACTGGCCGAAGCGGTGAAATTCGTCTATGCCTCGACCTATTTCAAGTCAGCTCGCGATTATATGCGGGTGGCGAGTCATACGATCGAAGACGAAAAGATGGCGGTGATTATCCAGGAGATAGTGGGGAACCGTTTTGGTGAACGGTTCTATCCACACGTGTCCGGTGTGATGCGTTCGTTCAATTTCTATCCGTTCGGTCGGGCCACCCCGAAAGACGGGATCGTCGAACTCGCTCTGGGGCTGGGAAGGACGATCGTCGATGATGGCATTTCGTGGCCCTTTTCACCGGCCTACCCCGCGACGCCTCCACCGTTCAAATCGACGGGTGACATGCTCAAACATTCTCAGACCGGCTTCTGGGCGGTCAACATGGGCAGGCTCCACAGGTACGATCCTGTCGAGGAGAACGAGTATCTCGAACAATATTCGTTAAACGACGCCGAATACGACGGCACGATAAATCTGATCGCGTCGACTTATAACGGGCAGGACGATCGTATGGAGAGCGGCACTTTTTTCCGGGGGCCGAGGCTGATCAATTTCGCGCCGGTCCTTCAGGACAGGGGACTTCCCCTGAACGATCTTCTGAAGATCGTGAGAGAATCATGCGAAGACAAGCTGGGCACCATGGTGGAGATCGAGTTTGCCATGAGGCTTGGAAAGGAATTCGGGGAACCTGCCGAATTCGGGTTCCTTCAGGTGCGGCCGATGGTGGTGGCCCAGTCGGATATCGAAATAAAGGACGAAGAACTCGGCGATGAAAACGCTCTTCTCGCGTCCAGGACAGTGCTCGGCAATGGCAGCATTGATTCGATAACCGATATAGTCTATGTCGACCCCGACAGATTCGATGTGAAGGATTCGCTGAAGATAGCCGAGGAGGTCGATTCGATAAACTCCAGGCTTGTCGATGAGGGCCGCAAGTATATCCTGATAGGTTTCGGGCGGTGGGGGACTACAGATCCACTTGGAGGTATTCCGGTGGACTTCGGTCAGATATCGGGTGCCAGGGTGATAGTAGAAAGTTCGCTTCCTGACCTTAATTTCCTGCTCAGCCAGGGATCGCATTTTTTCCACAATGTCACCAGTTTCAAGGTCTTTTACTTTTCGATCCAGCATGACGGTGAATTCAGGATCGACTGGGACTGGCTGAAGAGTATGAATGTATTCTCCGAGACCGAACATGTCAGACATCTCAGGCTTGACTCTCCACTGACCGTCAAGGTAGATGGCAAGCGTGGACGGGGGATGATTCTTCATGGATAAGCGAGAGAATAACACCGAAAACCTTCTTCGTTTCTTCAAGGAGCGCGAAAAAGAACTCGAGTGTCTCTACAGGATCGAGGAGATCATCAAGGATCCGGACGCTTCACAGGGCGACATCTGCATGGGTATCGTCGAAGCGATACCATCGGGATGGCAGTACCCCGAGGTCTGTTTTGCCCGCATCGATGTGGGTCAGGAAAGCTATTTCAAGCCGGGATTCGACCCGACGGCCTGGATTCAGCAGGCAGACATAATGGTTCAGGGCAAACAGGCGGGAACGATTTCCGTCTATTACAGCAGGAAGAGACCCGATGTCCACGATGGCCCTTTTCTAAGGGAAGAGGCGCGCCTTCTGCGGACGATTGCCAGCAGGATAGGTGAATACATACATCACAGGGAGATCAGAAAAAAGGCCGAACAGAACGGGGTACTTCCAGCACCCACGGATACCGGCGAATGGAAAGTAGTACTTAATCTCCTGAGATATACCGACATGGACCTCTATTATAACGTGTCGGAACGGATGCTCAACCTTCTCTGCTGGAACGGTGTGCAGGAGGCCGAAGAGCTTCACAGAGAGATATCGCCCGGGGCAGATGGCATCAGTGGCCTGTCCAGGGAAGAGGAGAACCAGCCGCTTCGGCGTCAGACTCTGTGCCTTACAGAAGAGATGAGTCTCAAGATATTTGATATCGCTTCGAATCAGTTCGAAGACGATCAGATGACCGCATATCTCAGGAAGTGGATAAAAGACGACAAGCTGAAGTTTCTCATGCACATAGCCAACAGGAACATCGCGCTTCCAGAGATCATATCGGTCCTCAGGCAGTATCGTGACATGGACTGGGAGAGGCTCGAGCTTTCACTGAACTCGAAGACGGGAGTCATCGTATCCCTTGTCCGCAGGCTGATGTCGACTCAACTGGGCTATATCAACATAGCGAAACAATGTTGCGACATCCCGGACTTCTTCGGGTTTGTCGACAGGATGGTATACAGTTCGGAAAGCCACGGCAGGTTGGGCGGTAAGAGCGCCGGACTGTTTCTGGCCAGTATGGTACTAAGGGGGGCAGCGGAGGAAAACAGCGAACTTTCCGGCATAAAAGTGCCAAACAGCTGGTATCTGGCTTCGGACATCATTCAGGGATTTCTCAAATACAACCACATGGACGAGATCGTAGAACAGAAATACAAGGACATCAACCTGGTGAGGCTGGAATATCCGCATGTGATCAATTCGTTCAAGAACGGTCGTTTTCCTCCCGA
>JAGLYV010000106.1 GCA_023131975.1 Candidatus Krumholzibacteriia bacterium
CAGGGCAGTAAGCAGGAACGGCTGGAAGCCCTGATGGATGCCATATCGGAAATATATGCTTCCATTTTCGGTCCCGACCCGATCGAGTACAGGGCCGAACGTGGACTTCTTGACTTTGCCGAAGAGATGGGGATCCTGATTCAGGAAGTGGTCGGTACAAGGGTGGGGGATTATTTTCTTCCTGCTTTTGCCGGGGTGGCTTTCAGTCGAAACGAGTTCAGATGGTCTCCGCGGATCAGATGTGAGGATGGATTGATAAGGATGGTTCCGGGGCTGGGGACTCGCGCGGTCGACAGGGTCAGTGACGACTATCCTGTCCTCATCGCTCCCGGTCAACCGGGGCTTCGGGTGAACGTGGCGCCTGATGAGATCATCCACTATTCCCCAAAAATGGTCGATGTAATAGACCTGAAGAAAAATTCGTTCGAGACGATCCGAATAGACGAACTACTCCGCGAACATGGCGACCAGATGCCGATGATCGAGAAGATGGTCTCGGTCTGTGAAGGTACGCACATACGCAAGCCGATGGCGATGAGTATCGACTTTGCGAAGGATGAGCTGCTCTATACCTTCGAGGGCCTTTTGAGCGACACCTCGTTTATCAAGAAGGTACACTCGATGCTCACAGTCCTCGAAGAGAAGCTCGGTACTCCCGTCGACATCGAGTTTGCGCATGACGGCAGCGATTTCTACCTGCTTCAGTGCAGGCCGCAGAGTGCCTCGGAAAACATATCGCCGGCCGCGATACCGAAAGATCTGCCGGAGAAAGACATTATTTTTTCGGCAAATAAATATATCTCGAACGGGCGGGTACCGGATATCACCCATATAGTCTACGTCGATCCCGAGTCGTATGGCAGCATCTCATCCCGCAGTGAACTGATGAGAGTGGGAGAGGCCGTGGGAAAACTCAACAAGGTGCTTCCCAAGCGGCAGTTCATTCTGATGGGACCGGGAAGATGGGGTAGCAGGGGAGATATCAAGCTCGGAGTCAAGGTCACCTACTCGGATATCAACAACACTGCCGTACTGGTCGAGATCGCCCGTAGCAAGGGAGACTATAAACCGGACCTTTCCTTCGGCACCCATTTCTTCCAGGACCTGGTCGAGGCACGGATCAGGTATCTCCCTCTTTACCCCGACGACGATGGTATCATTTTCGGTGAAAGATTTTTCAAAAGTTCGGCAAACCTTCTCGGTGACATACTGCCGGAATTCGCCGATCTTTCTGGTACCCTCAAGCTGATCGATGTGCCGGAGGCCACCGGCGGCAAGGTCCTCAAGGTCCTGATGAATGCCGACCTTGGCGAGGCTGTGGGTGTATTGTCAGAGCAGGGTGGGGACAATGAGGAGATAGAGGAAATAGTAGTCGACGCGGAAAAACCTACAGACCATCTATGGATGTGGAGACTGAGGATGGCGGAACAGATCGCCTTACAACTCGACGCGGAAAGATTCGGAGTCTCTGGATTCTACGTATTCGGAAGCACGAAGAATGCTACCGCGGGGCTGGCAAGCGACATCGACCTGATAGTGCATTTCAGCGGCTCGCCTGAGCAACTCGAGGAACTGAAATGGTGGCTGGAGGGATGGAGCCTCTGCCTGGACGAGTTCAACTATCTGAAGACAGGTTACAGGACGGGGGGGCTGCTCGACGTTCATATCGTCACCGACGAGGACATTGAGAACAAGACCAGTTTTGCCGTGAAAATAGAAGCCGTCACAGATGCCGCGAGGCCTCTTGAGATGAAACCATCGAAGAAGAACTAAATCGATTTACTGAAGACATCCCGAATCGATTCTCTGAAGTTGAACTAAATCGATTTACTGAAGGTTGCCTAGATCAATTCTCTCGACGCTTTCCCGGGGTCTTCAAGAATAAACTTCACTACAGAGAGTTCGGGTCCGTCATGAGCGGCGGACAACATTGTCGTCCTGCCGATACGGTCTTTCCACGAGCCGGAGAGTCTGGCTGATTCGTGAATATGTCCATGCATGGTAAGTAGCGGTTGACGTTCCTCTATGAAGCGGCGTATCGCGATGCTGCCTACATTTACATCCATCGGGATCCCTTCGATCATGCGTCCGTCGAGACCGGCCCTGTCGAGGGCTGTCTTGTAGGGAGGCGCGTGGAAAAGAAACGCCGCGCTTTTGAGGTCATCTTCTCCTGTGAGGGAAACAAGATCCCCGGCGATAGTCTCAAATCGTTTTTCATCCTCAGATATCGGCATGGAATAACGACCCTCTTCCGGGGAGACGCATCCGGGGTCCGTATAGCGGGATACGTCATACCTTTCCCAGTCCTTGAGCATGAAGGGACTGGGTGGAGTGTAGGCGTAGCCATAGACACTCCAATCGAGGTATGGCACGTTGCGGTTATGAACGTAGATGACAAGGTCTTTTCCAGGTCTGGACCTCAGGTCGTCTTCAACGCCCCGGTCATCGTCGTTTCCCGGGATAATAAATATGGACGGGTAGTCCACCCCCATGGCCTCGCGCAATCCTGACAGTTTCCCGAAAATGTAGTCGGTGACAAAATTACCCGGAGGGCCGTTTGACGCCAGATGTGGGAGAATATCTCCGCCTATGAATACAGCGCCCGGAGAATCTTCCAGGATAAACTTGAACAGTTTCTCATACCGGTCTGTCTTGCCATGAAGATCGGAGACGAGTACACATTCTGTCATAGATCCATACGCTCCTGTGGTAACTGCACGTTTCCATGATGATTGCAGGTGCTAATATAATCTATTTTTCCAGCGCGGCGAACCTGTTTATTGTTTTACTTCTGCCCGTTAGCCGATCGTTACGATCCGACGGACAATTTTCTTATGATATCCTCCGCTGCCATAACGATGCCGTTTGCCGCCGGGTAAAAAGACTGGTACGGCTGGGCCGAATAGCTCAGCGCCGCCAGGTCGTCCACCGTAGATTCTTTCTGAATGGCGAATGTAAGAAGGTCGAGCCTTCCGGTCACCGGTTCGCCGCTTACTATCTGAGCGCCGATCAATCTACGGGTATCCCGCTCGACGACCAGCTTGGTCCTCATCTTTTTCGCCTCGGGCATGATCGGGAACTGTGTGGTGACTTCGCCATATCCGCAGATCGTCTTTATTCCGGCGTCTCCCGCAGCTTTTTCCGAGAGGCCAGTGCCTCCTACATAGTAATCGCCGACCCTCGTCGCTGCGCCGTTATAGAATCCGGGGTAGGTGCGGGGCTTGCCGAGCAGGTTGAACGCGACTATCCTTGCCATCGGCACGGCGTTGGTGGCGAGCTTGCCAGGCACCGGTTTTTTGGTGATACCACTTGTAAACTCGACGCAGTCTCCGGCGGCAAAGACGTCAGGAATGCTGGTCTCCATTTTCTCGTTCACGATGATGCCGTCTCTTCCGAGCTTCATCCCGCTGTCTTTTACAATAGAGACCTGTGGAGTCATGCCGGTGGCGAATACGACCAGTCCCGGGAGTTTCCCTTCTTCGTCTTCAGCACATTCGTCTCCCGAATCAAAATGGATGATCTGTCCGTTATCGAGTATGACCTGAGAGACCGTCTGTTTTCCGTCAGCCAGCATCGAGCCGCTCTTGAGCTCCGTCACCTTCGCCTGAAGGTGAAGTCTGATCCCCGTGCCTGCCAGCGCCGAGCATGGTTCCTCGGACATCTCGCGGTCCACGAGGTTTGGCAGGATCGATTCGCCCATGTCCACCAGGTCGACTTCCACACCACGGGCCTTTATCGCCAGGGCGAGTTCGATACCTATAGCCCCTGCTCCGACCACGACTGCCCTGCCGAGTCCGGCATCGATTATTTTCGTGATCGCGGACATGTCATTTGCCGTTTTGAAACCTGTGACGCCAGCAAGGTCCTTTCCTGGTATCGGGGGGATGAACGGGTCCGCGCCGGTGGCGATGACGAGCTTGTCCCAGCCGATCTGTGACGAATTCTCAAAGGTGATCCTTTTGGCTTCGAAGTCGATGGACGCGACTGTATTTCTTATGAGGTCCGCTCCAGCGTCGGTCACGAGGCTGTCTTTCTTCAGGGTCTTCTTTTCGTCGAGAAGTCCTTCGATGGCGTACGGCATCGCGCAATAGATCATGCTGTGGTCCTCTGGCCTGATCACGGCCATTTTCTTTTTGGCTCCGAGCATCTTTGCCAGAGTAATGCCGGCGGGGCCGCCGCCGATCACTGCTATATCGTAGTTCTCCATCTTTACTACCCTTTCCGGTTATTCCTTTTTCTCAAGCAGTTCTTCTCTTACCATCGGTTTTCCGCACTCGGGACATTTTATCGAAGTACATTTCGTGCCCTGTGCGTGAGTCGTCTTGTGACCACATGAGGCGCAGACGCATACTCCTCCGGGCCCGAATCCGCCGCCCTGGTTCCTTCCGCGGCCTCCGCCCTTGCCGAGTCCTTTTCCATCGCCAGTACCCTGGTTTCTTCCCCGACCGGGACCACTGCCGTCGCGACTGCCAGTGCCACGCCCGAGTCCCTGCCCGGAGCCGCTGCTTCTGCCGCTGCCGTCGCGGCGTCCGCCGCCTGAGCCATCTCTTTTTCCATTCATTCCTTTTCCTCGCTTTCGTTCTTTCCGATTTCGGCACAGCACCGGCCATGACCGAAATTACCAGCGAAGCTGACCAGATCGTCAGATCCGCATTCCGGGCAACTCTTGAGTCCTGTACCCATTCTTATATTGAACATATGTTTGCAATTGCAACATTTGACCACATTGTCGCGAAAGTGGATGTTGCCGCCCTCGATCGCAAGCTCCCTTCCATCGATCAGAAAGTTCGCCATCTTGCCCCTGGCCTTCTCTATCAGCCTGGAGAAGGTCGGTCGGGAGATCTCCATCTCCGTGGCCGCCTCGGCATGGTCGAGCCCTTCATAGTCCGCAAGCCTTATCGCCTCGTACTCGCTCAGTTCCAGCTGGATCTGTTCAAGTGTACTCCGCATCACTCCGGACGGTTTGAAGGACCTGTATACCGGTGGACTGCCCACCATCTTCTGCTTTTTTGACCGTGCCATAAAGTCTCCTTTTCTTCCTGCTTCAGACACTATAATGCACATATGCTCATAATGCAAGTCCAAAAAGTTATTTCGGGGAAAATAATGGTAGCTCTGTCAGCCGGGGTTGCCAGGTATCGCTACAGCGGTGTGTTCATTGCTTTGTCCGACTACGGATGGCCTGGATCGATGCGGTTATGATAAGCGTCAATCCAAGCGCAGACACGATTGAGGGCCCGCAGGAAAAATCGAGAAAGTATGACAGGGCCAGACCGCTGATTATGGAAAAGATCCCCACTGCCCAGGCAAGGGTGATGCGTGACATCCATGTGCTGGAGAACATTGCCGAGAATGTAGATGGGATTATGAGAAAGGCGAAAATGACCAGTACTCCCGCGATTTTGACGGAGAATGTGATCACCAGCCCCAGGGAGATATAAAAAAGAAAATCCCACCAGACATCGCTGTTAGTCCGGATCGACTCTTTTCCGTATTTATCCGAAAGGGCGATAAATCGTTTTCTGAAAATAATGTGAAAGAGTCCTACCAGCCCGAAAAGAAATGCTATTGAAAAGATGTCGGGCCATTGTGCCCATAGTATACTTCCGGTCAGCATATGTTCGACATGGACGTCGCCACCGGCTGCCATGGCCAGGATGAAAAGAGAAGCCGAGGCCGCGATGGCATATGTCACACCGATTACAGCTTCATGTGAGATCTGTTTTATACGCCTGTCTATCTGTGAGAAGAACAGGGATGCAAGCACTGTGAATCCAAATGCGGTAAGATAGGCTGCGAGGCTGTCCTCTCCCCGCCCGAGAAAAACATGGGCAAAGGTAGCTCCGACTGCGGCTATCTGGGCCAACGCGATATCTATAAAGATGATCTCCCTTTTAAGTACATGTATCCCCAGATACCCGAGCACCCCGAGTATCAGTATACTCGCGGTAAAGGGGGGAAGGAGGAATAGTATTATATCCATTATTGTTTTGACCTTTCGGTAAAATAACTCAGGACCATAGCTCCCATAAAGAATACTCCAAGCGACATGACCAGTGTCGGTCCGTATGGAAGATTGAAGTGATATGATGCCATCAATCCGGACATCGACGCGACGAACCCGACGCTCCATCCCAGTCGAAGAGCGTTTTTCCAGTTTTTAGTGAACAATGTGGCTATGGCTGCCGGGATCATCAGAAATGCATACGCCAGCAGTACGCCGGCTATAGGTACGATCAGAACTGTAATTATTCCGAGCGTGACGAAGAACAGCAGATCCCAGAAATTTTCATTTCGTGGATCTCCCCTTCCTTCGGTAATGGCGATGAACCTGTTCCTGAACCGGAAGTGGAAGATCGCGAGAAGGAGATAGGCGATGACCGTGGTGGTCACCAGCGGCCAGTTGGCCCAGAGCATCACTCCGGAAAGAGTCTGTGTCACGTAGGCAAGGCCTCCGGATATCTTGTCGGCCACCATTATCGATGCGACAAGCGCCAGTCCGTAGACTATTCCGATGATTGCTTCGTGAGGGATGTTTTTGTTCCGGGGCTTTACGTAGGCGAGAATGAACGATCCTGCCAGCACAGCGACGAAAGAGATAAGATAAGATCCGATTGTCCCACCCTCGATTCCCAGGCCTATACCGACTATCACCCCTAAGGCGGCAAGCTGATCAAGAGAGAGGTCGGAGAAGACTATTCCCCTCCTGATCACGTGAAGCCCAAGGTAGGTGTGTACGGACGTCACTACCAGAAGCAACACTATCTGGATCGAAAGAAACCCAAAACTGCCCAGCATTCATTTCTCCAATCAGTAATGACCCTATTCCGTGCCTACAGCTTCATTGATCTGTCCGATCCAGTAATCGATTAGTGAAAAACAGTCCGGTACTTCAGGTACAGCTTCGACCGACAGGGGGAGAAACAGAGCTTTGATCCCTGTCTTTTCTGAAATTGCCGTAGGCTTTCTCTTCTCGAAATACGATGCTACCAGCATTACATCAATTCTTTCGGTGTTGATCAGGCGTATCGTCTGCTCAACATGCTTCGGTGTAGGGGGGATGCCTGGTTTGGACTCGATATACCCGGCAACATGAAGCCCGAAATCACGAGTAAAATATGCCCAGTTCTTATGATAGGCGATGACCTTCATGCCTCTGAACGGAAGAGATTCCCGTACCCAGCCTCCAAGCATTTCAGAAAGTCTCTTTCCCTGATATTCCTTGTCGAGAAACTCGATGAGACTGCCGGACCGCAGCAGATCAGCCAGCTGTTCGCCGCCCATGAAGTCAACGAGTTCCCGGCCGAACATCGCTACATACATTTTTTCTACGAATAATTTCTGGTTAGCCCTGTAAGTCTCCGCGTTCTTCGGGTCGACCCGTACAAGTCCCGTCAGGATATTTTCGGAAATCGGTTCCCAGTTGAGAGGGCTTGTGTGAAAGTGAGGATTTCCCATGATGTGGACGTCTCCCTCGGTCCTGCTCAATGTCTCCGGTTTTTGCAGGATCTCGATTCCGGGAGAAACTGTGATAAACCCGTTTGCTCCGTCCATTATCCGGCTGTTTCTCGCCTTGTCCTGGAGGGTAGCAAGCCACATCTCGAGATCCAGCCCTGTAGATACCAGCATGTCGGCTTTTTTGAGTTTAAGCGCGAGGCTTGGTTTGGGTGGAACGAAATGCGGATCCTGATCCCCATGTGAAAGGTATTCTACTTCAGCCAGGTCTCCAGTGATCTCTCTGGTGATAGAGGCGAAGTCTGAGAATGTCGTAACGACTTTGATACGGTCGTCCGCGCGGGTATGTGTTACAAAGCCCGCCAACGCAAGCAACATAACCAGGAATTTTCCTGCTGTTTTCATTTTCCTTCTCCTTTTGCCGGGTTCCATGATTCAGGTCGATCCTTAATAAGATTCATGTTTATGAGGACCCATTGCCCACGATACCTGGAGGATCACCCTGTTGTCGTCTTCATCAAAATTCCTGTCGATATGGGTATACTGCAGCCTGAGAAAAACGAATTCGCTCTGCCAGAAATCGATACAGGCCGTGCCGCCAAATTCTTCCCGGAGCACGTCTCCAGGTAATTGTGAATAGTCGAAACGGCCACTACACAGCCATCTTGCGCCAAGACGGCATTGAAGCGAGGAGAAGATGCCCCAGCTGTCGATATCTTCATCTTGAAGTTCATACCTTGAAAAAATGGCTTCGGTCCACCATTCAAGGCCGCGATATTTTGAACGTCCCGGAGGTGACCATTTCAATCTGAGGTCGATTCCACCGAGGATCGTCCTGTATGATTCGGCAGCGTCGTTATAACCGGTGGCTCCACTCAGGCCGAGTTCGATATAGGTGGCGCGGTTAATATCCCAGTAATTTTTCAAATGACTCACAAAGACGATATTGTGGTTGCCGTCACCTGTAAAACTCGGGCCCTCTCCACCGGAGATGACCTGAAGGTCAAGTTCGTTGACATGAGCCGTCATTGAAGGTAGAAGAAAATTTGCCGCTACTCCAACGCCTTTCATGTATTCGTTTCCGAAGAAATTAGTGATAACAAGAGGGAGATCGAACTGTGGTAGCGCGTGAGTGTGGTACCTGTTCATAACACCGAACTGAGTCTTGAATTTTCCGAGTTTGAGATTCATGTTCAGAGGCCAGTTCAGCCACTCCATGTATCCTTCCTCTACTCCGACTCCCTCAGGTCCGAACCCTAAAAAGACCTTTCCTCGAGAATATGGATCGAGAGATGCTTCAGCCGCGATCTCGATCTCCCTCATGAAAAACTGCCCCGTTCCCCAGCTATTGTCTGAGGGAGCCCGGTTGTATTCCGTGTTGGAAGATCCGTAGGAGAAATAGAAGTCGCCTCCGACACTGATGTTCGGATTGAGGGCTGAATGCTGTCGAAGGCCACTGTAGAATTTTCTTTTTTCTCCCCGTTTTGAGCCTCTGTTTTTCCGATTTGCCATTCTTCGAGCTTCTCCAAGAAGGCTTTCCAGTTCGTTCTTTTTTTCCTGCTGGTCTATCCTGGACTCAAGTTCCGTAATGATTTTCTCAAGGATCTCAATTTTATGACCCTGCTCCTTCAGCAGTTTTGCCAGGTCTCTTTCTGTCAGTTCTGATTTGTCCTGAGCTGATAGAGCAATGGGTAATATCAGAGCCAGGGCTATTGGGATCAGTGGTTTTAATATCTTCATGGTTCCTCCGTGTTATCGACATCCGACCCATGCCGGAATCAGGCCGATCTCTCCAAAACAGTATGTTCCACAGCTGAATCGTTTCCGGGCCGTGGATATAGACTGGGACTAAGCTGGATTAAATGTCGGTTTCTGGAGGTGCTCTTGACGAGCAGAGGTTGACCAGGACTTTGTCGGGAAGAGTCGAAGAACTCTCGACGATGTTGTACTGTGTCAGCTGTAGAGGATTTGCAATGAAATTGATGACACCGGCATCTTCTGGTGAGTCACTCTGGTGCTGGATGTTCCACTGGCATGCCGGGCAATCATCGTGGAAATAGCCGTCATGTTCATGGTTGTGGGTGAGTTCCGCTCCGAGGGCCACAGAAAGGTACGAAACGAGCATGATCATCGCGATGATTACTGCCAGTTGCGGGCGGCCCTGTCTATTCATTATCACAATCCCCACTTGGTGAACAGTTATGACTCAGGGTTAATGATAAGGAATAAATCTTTTTGGTCAAGTAACAAAAAAAGGGTCGGGGCAGCGAACTACCCCGGCCCTACCCACCGTCCGTTGTTGCCAACGGCCGGAAAGCGAACAGAACTACTTTTTACACTTGTCGGGGCGCAGCGCGAGAAGAGCCTCGTACTGTTCCGCTGTCAGGATGGCCTGAAGAGCCGCGTCGAACTCGTCGCGGAGAGTCTGAATCGCGAGGATGGCTTCTTCCCTGGTGAGAGTGCCGTCCTGGACCTGGATGATGAGATCCCTGATCCCGTCATGCATGATGTCGAGGGCCTCATAAACAGCCTCTATCTGCGCGGAGTCGGTGCCGACCTCGGTCAGCCAGATGTCCCAGCGCTGATACTTGTCACATTCGCCGTCTTCGATCCTGTCTCTGATCCTGTCCCTGATGCGTCTCATCTCCTGAAGCAGGTCATACTGCTCGGGAGTGAGGATGAGCTGGAGTTCGGCTTCGAAGGCTTCGCGCAGAAGCACTGCCGCTTCGCGGGCCTCGGCAATCGTGATCTCACCGGCTACGACCTGGTCCCTGAGAGCGGTAATGGCCGCGCGAAAATCCAGGAATGCGGTCAGGAGGGCTTCCTTCTGGATATCGTCAAGGCCCAGGACCTCGGCGAGGCGGTCTATTCTGGCAGTCGGGTCGCCAGGAGTGTGTCCGTCTGTCGAATTGAGAACGGCCTCCAGCGGATCCGCGGCCACGGCCGAGACGTCGAGCGAAGGTACCTGGGGCGAGATTGTGGAATTATCGCCGCTACAGCCGACGATGGCCAGAGAGGCCAGGACGATCAGGGCCGACAACAGGCCGATTCTGAGTGATAAGACTTTGTTCTTCATGTTAAGACTCCTCGTTGTTCTTTTCGAAATCCCAGAAAAAACAATTTAGGAAAAAGATGAAAGATGATAAAAAAAATGATTTAGCTCGGGGTGGGTCTCCTCAACCACGGGGTTTCCTCAGTTGCATAATGTTATTACCAAATTACCTGTTGAATGCTTTATATGGCAAGTGATGTGCCATTTTTCATATTACGGACTCGCTGGCGAGACTAACTGTTAAATAACACGTTACAAGGGTGTCTCGCTGCGAGGACCTGCTCCGCGGCCGGCCAGAACGTACCATACGGTACACTGGGGGTGTTCTTCGTGACCTTTCAGGTACACGTCTGAGGCCTTTTAATCTCTCGATCCACTTAGCTCTTTTCATCAGGTATATAGCCCTGTTATAGTCTTGTCCTGTTTATAAACGGTAGACTGATTATTGTGCGTGATCGGTAACCTGAGAGGACCTGAAAATGAAGGCAAAACTCCCCGATATCGGAAAAATATCACCGGAAGTGTTCGAAGAACTCATCTATCCCCGCCTCGGCAGAAAGCGGGATTCGGTGATAGTCCCTCCATGTAGTGGAGTGGATGTGGGAATCGTCGAGATAGGTGGGCAGGCCGTGGCAATCACTACCGATCCGGTATTTATAGTTCCCGAATATGGGTGGGAGAGGGCGGCATGGTTCGCCATTCATATCCTCGCTTCGGATATCGTGACTAGTGGTCTCAAGCCGACCTATCTTTCGATCGACCTCAATCTCCCGATGGCGATCACAGAGGAGCAGCTGGAGAAGATGTGGACCGTGATGCACGACGAGTGCGAGAAGCTTGGGATGGCGGTGGTCTGTGGGCATACGGCAAGGTATGAGACTTGCACCTACCCGATGGTCGGTGGGGCGACCGTTCTGGCCGTCGGGCCGATCGACTCCTACGTGACTCCGGCATTCGCGAAGGCCGGCGACCATATCATCATCACCAAGGGTCCGGCGATCGAATCGTCGGGTATCTTCGCGGCTATGTTCCCCGACAGGATAACCGAGGCGTTTGGAAAGGAATTCTCCGACAGGGCGCAGGACATCTTCTACAAGATGTCAGTCGTCGAGGACGCCATGACAGCGATCACGGTGGGGGTGCGTGACAAGGGTGTGACCTCGATGCACGACGCGACCGAGTGCGGCATCTGGGGAGCAGTCTACGAGATAGCCGAGGCCGCGGGACTCGGAGCGATCCTCGACAAGGACGCGATAGTCGTGGAAGACGGAGTGATTGAGATCTGCGAACTATTCGGTATCAAAGACCCATACGCGGCGATAAGCGAGGGGACCCTTATCATCACCTGCCGTCCCGATTTCTCGGGCGATGTGGTGAAGGTCCTGAACGCGAAGGGGATCACAGCTTCTGTGGTGGGAGAACTCACTCCACCTGAAAAAGGGATCACCGTTATCGAAGGCGGGAAAGAACGTCCGTTCGAACACCCGAGGGTCGACCCGTTCTGGGACGCCTTTTACAAGTCGCTGCAGTAAACGGGCTGGCCGGTCGACGATCTTCAGTTCGATTCGTTGCAGATCGGTTCAATCTATGATCCGTATCTCCGATGTCACTTCGATCGCCATGCGGTAGAGGATGCTGACTCCGCAGTAGCGTTCTTCGGAAAGACTGACTGCCTTTTCAAGCTTGTCCATCGGCAGGTCCTTCCCGCGGAATTCGAATATGACATGCATTTTTTTGTAATATTTTGGATGTTCGTCGTTAAGTTCCCCCTCGACCTTTACATTGAAGCCTTCGACATCGACTCGCATCTTTTTCAGGATAGAGATCACGTCCATTCCCGTGCATCCACCGAGGGCGACAAGCATGAACGGCTTGGGGCGCGGCCCTTTGTCTTCGCCGCCGACATTCTCGCTGGCGTCAAGTATGATCTCATGACCGTCGACATTTGTCGTGAACGACATCTTGTCGTTCCAGGTGACGTCGATCGTCGTTTTCTCCAAAGTAATCTCCTTCTATCTACAATGTTGGATTGACGACTCTTCCGAGAAAGATGATCGTCCCTGTTTCGATGTCGCGTATGGCGAAGATGAATGGCCTGTCGACGTTGAAGATCTCTCCGGCCGATGTGAGCGACATGCCGATTCCTGTTGCCGCGGCCGCTTCGGTCCCCGCCTCATCAATCGCGATGAAGGTCTTCTGAGCGACGAAGCTGATGAATGGTGAACCATCGTTGACTCCGTCCATCCCGGTAAAATTCGCGCCCTCGTAAAATGCCCCGGTCATTCCCATATTCTCGAGGACAGGTTTCATGTCGAAATCGGAGCTGAAGGAAAACTTCGGCAGCGCCAGGGAAGCGAAGGTCGTATCGAGGGCGTTGACGATTCCGTCGACCATCCCGGGGGTGAGCGATTCTTCGAACGCCGCGAAAGATCCTTTATCCGGAAGAAGGATGAGCATCGATACCTCTTCCCCCACATACGGCAATTCCAGGGCCTTGTACCCCTCACCGTCCACGAAGGGGTACTTCGTCATCTGGCCCATCGTCGGTGCGTTCACTGTTGTACCGTCGATCAGATGGAACGGCATTTCCCATGTGCATTCGGGGTCGAACTGCGACAGCCAGGAGGCCTTGAAATAGATCGTGTTCGCGAGGACGAGGTAGGTATACGCGTCTATCGCGCCCTCTGGGATAAGGTCCTCTATCTTTCCCTCGGTCTGGTCTTCTACCCACTGGTTTATCGCCTCGCGTGATTCGTTGGGGTGGTTCACGAAGTCCATGTATTCGAGGCCGGCGCCGTAGTATTCAAGAAGAAGGTCGGTATACGATCCGAGGTAAACGAGGTCGTCCCTTCCCCAGCATCCGTTCGTGAGATTCAATCTGAACGATTCGGGGTCGACCTGTTCTCCCCTGCTTTGAAGCAGCGCGTTAAGTTCTTTCATCGCCGCATGGAAAATACCATGTGGATAATCGAAACAGAGTGCTTCTGCCATCTCCCTTTCGGTCTCACCCATCGCGCCCGCGTAGACCATCCCGAACGCCACCGCGAGACTATGCGGAGAGAGGAGGAAATTGTCTTCATCGGTTCGGATCTCGTGGTACAGCTTGAATGCCAGTTCACTCGTACCGGAAATCCGCATCTCCAGGGTGGCCTCGTCTCCATTTGTTTCCGACGGATCGAGAGCGGTCCTGTCTTCAACACAACCCGTGACAGGGATTAAAAGAATCGAAAGAATAGTCACCGCGGCAAAAATCCTGTATCGCATTTGAAACCTCCCTGGTAATTTGTGCTTGAATGATTTTGCCCCGCTCCTTTTGGAGCGAACATATCCTTCTATAAATATAGCAGGAATATCAGAAAAAACACGAATTTCATCGCTTCGATAGCACAACTGCCGCGATGGTGGAGCCGATTACCCGCACAGCGTCAACAGTATGCCAGCTGCCACAGCGGAGCCGATCACTCCCGCCACGTTGGGTCCCATCGCGTGCATCAGGAGGAAGTTGTTTTTGTTCGATTCGAGGCCTATGTCGGTCACTACGCGGGAGGCCATCGGAACGGCCGAGACACCGGCGGCGCCGATCAGCGGGTTGATCTTGTCCCGGCTGAAGACGTTCATCAGTTTTGCCAGGAGGACTCCTGCCGCCGTGCCGATAGCGAAGGCTATGAGGCCGAGACTGAGGATCCCGAGCGTCTCGACATGAAGGAACTTGTCGGCGGCGAGTTTCGAACCTACAGCCAGTCCCAGCAGGATAGTGATCGTGTTGATCAGCTCGTTTGCCGCCGTATGTGAGAGCCTCTCTACCACGCCCGATTCCCGAAGCAGATTGCCGAACATCAGCATCCCGATCAGGGGCGTCGCGCCGGGAATAAGGAAGATGCAGAGCCCCAGTACGGTAAGGGGGAATATGATCTTCTCGATCGTCTTCACTTCCCTGAGCTGCTTCATTTCCGTGGCTCGTTCAGATTTTGTGGTGAGCAGCCTCATTATAGGGGGCTGGATGATAGGCACAAGCGCCATGTACGAATAGGCTGCAACGGCTATGGCTCCAAGAAGATCGGGCGAGAGCCTGCCGGCGAGAAAGATGGCTGTCGGGCCATCCGCGCCGCCGATGATGCCGATGGCGGCCGCGTCTTTTATTGAGAAATCGATTCCTTCAAACATTCCGGAAAGAGCGAGCGCGCCGATAAGAGTTGTGAAGATCCCGAACTGCGCCGCCGCGCCCAGAAGCGCCGTCTTCGGGTTGGCGATAAGCGGGCCGAAGTCGGTCATCGCCCCGACCCCCATGAAGATAAGGAGGGGGAAGAGTCCGGTCTGCAGCCCGAAGGTGTAGAGCATTCCAAGAAAGCCCTGCGGGCCGGCTATGGCCGCGAGGGGGATATTCGCGAGGATGCCGCCGAAACCGATAGGAAGAAGGAGCAGAGGTTCGAACCTTTTGTGAATGGCAAGGAAGATCAGATAGCAACTCAGAAGTATCATCACTAATTGCCCGATCCCCGCAGGAATCAATGTGTCGTCACCGGTCTGTCCTGCCGGCATCTCTTTTGTCTGCTCGAAAAAGGCTGCTATGCCCGTGGATCTCCAGAGTTCCCCGAATTTGTTTTTAATGGACGCATTGTCCGGACCCTGCTCTGCGGTTGCTGTGGTGTCTTCCGGAGAGGCTGCCTGCGTCTTTCCCGAGATCCCCGTCGCCGGGAATACCAGAAACGCGTATACCAGTATAAGTGCGAGTGTCGCTATGGCGCCCGTAGTCAGGGATCTTTTTGTCGGCCTGTAGAGATTCATCATATCTAACCTGATTGTCAGCTGATATACAGCAGCAGCTGCTCTCCCTTCACATGGTCCCCGACCGCGATCGAAAGTTCCGCTATCGTTCCGTTGACCGGGGCCGAGACCACGACTTCCATTTTCATCGCTTCCTGGACGATCAGAGGGTCGCCCTTTTTCACCGAATCACCGACCGAGACCATCATCCGTACGATAGTGCCCGGCATCGGAGCCGTAACGGCCCGCCACTCACGAAGCTGCGCGGGAGCGGATACCGCCGCTTCGTCAAGACCATCGACGATATCGATCGTGTAGGCTCTCCCATTGACGACAGCCGTATCGCCGTCGAGACGTACCGCGTATTTGTTGTCGTTGACCGTGATTGTGTATTCGCCCGATGTTTTCGATGTCCCGGAGCCTCTTTCCGGATCTCCGCTGGCGCCGTTTTCACCGCCCCTGCTTTTATTCTTTCGTACGCCGATGGTCCCGTTGCCGAGAAGGTATGCTACACCCTTGTCGCCGCAGGCAGACACGATAAAGATATTTTCGTCAGTGATATCAAGTCCATTTTCCTCAAGCTTCCTGCTCGCGGCGGCAATTCCCTTTTCAGGATCTTTTTCTATGATATCGAGATGACTGCCCGAGACAGGTTCGAGCCCGAGCTGTTCGGCGGATACGCGAATGATCTCAGGGTCGGGGGCGACAGGTGTTTTTCCGAAATATCCGAGGACCATCTTTCCGTACCCCTCGGCTATCTTTTTCCACTTGCCCATCATCACGTTGTTGAAGGCCTGCTGAAAATAGAACTGGCTCACAGGGGTGACCGAAGTGCCGAAGCCGCCGACGCGGACCACTTCGCCGAGATTCGATATGACCTCGGGGAAACGGTCCATGATCTCGTTGTCGCGCATCATCTGTGTGTTCGCGGTCAGCGCGCCGCCCGGCATCGGCGACCATGGGATCGTCGGTTCGACAGCCTTCGCCTCGGGGGGCATGAAGTAATCTTTCATGCAGTCCTTGAAGACTTTTTCGGCTTCCATCACCTTGTCGATATCGACGTCCAGATCGTAACCGGTGCCGCGGAGCGCGTGCCACATCGTCGCTATGTCGGGCTGGCAGGTTCCCCCGGAGCAGGGGGCCATCGAAAGGTCGATCACATCAGCGCCGGCTTCAAGGGCAGCCTTGTACGCGAGGATCGCGGTCCCCGCCGTGTCGTGCGTGTGGAATTGGATGGTGGTGTCTTCGGGGAGTATTTTTCTCGCCCGTTTTATCGTCTCGTGCACGGTGGCCGGGGTCGAGGTGCCCGAAGCATCTTTGAAGCAGATCGAGTCGAAAGGGATCTGTGCGTCGAGCAGCTGTCTGAGTATCTTCTCGTAGAAATCCGCGTCGTGCGCGCCAGAGCATCCGGGCGGCAGGGCCATCATCGTTATGACGGCCTGGTGATTCAGCCCGGCGTCCGTGATGCATTTTCCGCTGTGTCGGAGATTGTCCATGTCGTTCAGCGCGTCGAAATTGCGTATGGTCGTTATCCCGTGCTTCGCGAAAAGGTCGGCGTGGAGCTTGATGATATCCCCGGGCTGCGAGTCGAGGGCGACTACATTTATTCCGCGGGCGAGTGTCTGCAGGTTCGCGTCAGGACCGGCCGCCTCCCGGAAGCGATCCATCATCTCGAAAGCATCCTCATTGGAGTAGAAGTAGAGTGACTGAAATCTCGCGCCGCCACCGGCCTCATAATATGTGATCCCCGCCGCGGCACAGGCCTCCACAGCCGGGATAAAGTCGTTTGTAAATACGCGTGCACCGAACACGGACTGGAATCCGTCACGAAAGGCAGTGTTCATGAATCTGATTTTTTTACCGGCCATGACTTTCCTTTCTCAATCCGTCATCCTTGCTTTTGCCGCCGCGATGGCCGCGGCGATCTCCTCGAGCTCGGGTTTTCTGTGGGGTTTTCTATGGGAAGCGTTGCCCGTTTCGGCACAGTGTTTTGCGGTAATCTTATCCGGGGAGCCGGGAAAGTGACTGAAAAGTTTCGCCGAGGCCTTCATTACGAGTACAAGAAGAATGAGGAACGCGAAGACCATTCCCATACCCGCGGCCATAAGACCCAATCCTTCGGAAAGCATGCCTGTCCTCCCGACCATGACATTCGATATTGCAACCACACAAATGAAACAGAAATGACACCAATAATCAAGTCAGAACCACATTTTACGGGGCGCGCCATCCCGAAATCCGATTATTATTGAGAAAGAATTTGAAATAGAATAGATAAAATTAAGGATAATCATATGAATATCAGAATATATGGATATCTAGATTGACATTTGAAAGAAAATAATGCTTATTGTTAAGTACTTTGGCAATCCCGCAAGGAAAAGGAGATTCTGGTGGAAAACAAAAAGATGTCGATCGGACTTTTTACGGGAAGTATCGACAAACTGACCGCCGCCGGCGTCCTGATCAGCGGTGCCGCGGCTGACGATATGGATATCGATATATTTGTGCTGTTGCAGGGAGCGAGGGCTTTTCTAAAGGGTATGGGCGATAAGCCGGAAAAACTCGGCATGGCCGAAAATGCTGACTTGAGAGAGGAATTTCTCGGGTCGCTCAAGGAGCTCAATGTGATGCCCTGGATGGAGTTCTTCAGAGTCTCGAAAGAACTCGCGAACGTAAAGATCTACATCTGCAGCCTGGCCGGTAAGGTGTGGGGTGGAGAAAAACTTGAAGATTTCGAGGACCTTGTAGACGATATTACGGGAATAGGAGAATGCATCACGTCGATGCAGGAATCTGATATACATCTGTTCATCTAGTGTCAGGAGTGAAAAATGGACCAGGAAGAACTGAAGAACCTTACGGCAGACAAGACTGTAGATGCCAGGGGAACCGCCTGCCCCGGACCTCTGCTTGCCGCAAAGAAAGCGATTGGAGATCTCGGTTCCGGTGAGATCATGGAAGTGCTCTCGGCGGATGAGGGAACCAGAAGAGACGTCCCGAAATGGGCGCAAAAAAAAGGACACGAATATCTCGGTACCCTGGAGGATTCAGGGTATTTCAGAATATTCATGAAAAAAGGGTAATAGAATACCAAAGTGATCAACGGTATGCCGAAACACAGTTCGGCCACCACACTTTACGAGAGTACAGGAAAGATAAAAATGTCCAGTATCCTGGTCTTTTCGACTGAGAAAATCTCAGATCCAGCAATCGACCTCGCAGGGTTGCTCAAGCAGCATTACCCCCCCACGGTCTACACTATAAGTGTGCCATGTTCGAGCGGTATTAAGCCCGCGTGGATCATGCACGCTTTTGAGAAGGGGTTTGACGGCGTCTTTATTGCTGCCGATGGGACGGACTGTCCGTTCAGCGAGACCTGCACGGAAAAGACTGCCGAGATAGTGGCGAGGACTCACGAGATCATGGAAGAAAAGGGCATGGACAAGGCGAGGCTGAGGATGGCGGCGATCTGCTCCGTCTGTTCCCAGGCTTTCGTCAAGCAGGTATCGGGTTTTTCGGAGTACCTGGAAGGATCGGATTGACACCGGACGAAGTAAAATACGATGTAGTAGTGGTCGGTGGTGGAATCGCCGGACAGGAAGCCGCGCTGAATCTTGCCAATTCGGATCAGCAGGTGCTTCTCGTCGAGAAGGACCTCTCGATCGGCGGGCATATGATCCACCTCAGCAAGGTCTTCCCGACCCTTGATTGCGGTGCCTGTATCACCACACCCAAGATGTCCGAGACGGTAAGACATCCGAATATCAGGGTTTCTACTTTCAGCGAATTCACGGAGATCGAAAGACTCTCTGACGGAACATTTACCGGCTTGCTGACCAGGCATCCCAAGTATGTCATAGAGAAGGATTGCACGGGTTGCCAGGACTGTGAAGATGCCTGCCCCGTTGTGGTAAAGGATCAGTACCAGTACGGGCTCGTGGGAAGAAAAGCGGCCTATGTCCCTTTCAGCATCTCGAATCCGAGAGTGGCAGCGATAGATATAGAGAATTGTATCCTCTGCGGGGCCTGTGAGAGGGCCTGCCCGGCCGACGCGATAGATTTTACACAGAAAATAGAGAAGACGAAGGTGAGTGCCGGGACGGTTATTATCGCTACCGGTTTCAACCTTTTCGATCCGGATGTCATAGAGAAATATGGCCTTGGAAAGCACAGGAACGTCATCACTTCGATGCAGATGGAAAGGCAGCTCGTTCCCACCAGGCCGTACAACAATGTCCTGCGGCCGAAGGACGGGAAGATGCCGGACAACATAGCCTATGTCCTGTGCGTCGGTTCACGTGACCAGACCCTGGGCAACCCGATATGTTCGCAGGTCTGCTGCATGTATTCGGCCAAACAGGGACAGCTGCTGATGGGCGCTCTGCCTATGGCCGATGTCACGATCTACTATCTGCATATCAGGGCTTTCGGAAAGGGATTCGAGGAGTTCTACCAGCAGAGCATAGGGATGGGTGTAGAGTATGTGAAGGGGAAGGTCGGGACGATCGATGAGAAAGAGAACGGTGACCTGGTCCTTCGGTACGAGGATATACGGGAAGGGAGCATCAAGGAAGCGACTCACGATCTCGTCGTTCTTTCCGTGGGTATGCTCGCCAATCCCGAGGCAGGCACACTTTTTATGAATAATGCGCTGGAGTTAGACGAATTCGGATACATCAGGCAGGTCGATATGCTGAGAAATCCGGCCAGCACGAATATAGAGGGAGTCTTCGTCGCCGGCACGGCGTCGGGACCGATGGATATCCCCGATTCGATCGCGTCGTCTGGCGCGGCCGCCGCTGAGGCGCTCAGTTATCTCAAGAGGAAGTCATGAAGAAGAGGATAGGCGTATATATCTGTGAGTGCGGATCCAACATCTCCGACTACGTCGATGTGGAGAAAGTGCGCGACGCGGTGAAGGACGAGGAGGGCGTAGCCCTGGCGAAGATAACGATGTTCGCCTGCGCCGACTCGACCCAGCAGGAAATAGTCAACGATATCAAGGAAGAAAAACTCGATGGAATGGTAGTCGCCTCCTGTTCTCCCAAGCTGCACCTCTTTACATTCAGGAATGTCGCCGAGAGAGCCGGCATGAACAAGTACAACTATGTGCAGTCCAATATCAGGGAGCAGGTCTCCTGGGCGCACTCCGACAAGCCCGCCGAGGCTACCGAAAAAGCGATACGGAGCGTAAAGGCCGCCATCGCGAGGGCCATGCTTTCAGAGGCGCTTGTCTCGCCGGTGATCTCCTCGGAGAATGTAGCGCTGGTCGTCGGAGCTGGGATAGCAGGTATGAGAACGGCTCTCGACATGGCGAACACAGGCACGAAAGTCTACCTGATAGACAGCGATCATTTTGTCGGTGGAAGGACCGCCCAGTGGGGGGAGATCTTCCCGACAGGCGAAACAGGCCGGGAAGTGATAACGGGATTTTACGACGAAGTAATAAAGAACGAGAATATCATACTGCATACCGGATGCAAGGCAGTTTCCAAGGCCGGGAGTGTGGGTAATTTTGATATAAAATTGAAGATCGGTTCCCGCGGGATAAAGATGGACGCGGCCGCCTCGGGGGATTTCGACGAGAGGCTGGAAAAAGCCATAGCCGCCTGCCCCGTTTCGGTCGCCGATGATTTCGATTTCGGGCTGACCAACAGAAAAGCCCTTTACCGGAGCGATGGCCGTATGCCGGCGCTGCCCGTTGTCGACCGGGAGAACTGCACGAAATGCGGCGAATGTGTGAAGATCTGTCCCGAGATAGATATTCAGATCGAAGAGACATATGAAGAGATAAAGGTCGGTTCGGTGATCGTCGCTACCGGCTTCGACCCGTACGAGCCGTCGGAGGGCGAGTTCGGGTACGGTGAGATAAATAATGTGATCACCCTTCAGCAGTTCAGGCGACTGATCGAGATCAGTGGAGAGAAGCTCACCTACGGTGACAGGGAAATAAAGACTATCGCCTGGATCTTCTGCGTTGGCAGCCGTCAGACGGGAGTCCTCAAGGGAGAGAACAAGTATTGCTCGAGGCATTGCTGCACTTCGGGGATACATGCTGCTGTCCTTGCCCGGAAGAAATTCGACGGGATCACCAATATACATTTTACGAGGGGCGTGAGGACGTACGGCAAGCTCGAGACGATCTACGAGGAATCATCGGTAGCGGGCGATATATATCTGCAGTCGTATGACGATTCGGTGCCTGTCGTCAGTCATGAAAACGGAATCATAAACGTGAAGGTCGACGACATCCTGACCGGGGACAGGGAGATGGAGATCGATGTCGACCTCGTCGTCCTGGTCACAGGGATGGTCCCGCGTGCGGACAAGACTATTGGCGACATAATGAAGATCCCGACCGGGCTGGACAAATTCTTCAACGAAGTGCACCCGAAGCTCAAGCCTGTGGAAACAGTGATGGACGGGATATTTCTCGCGGGGACCGCGCAGGGTCCGAAGAATATCACGGAGACTCTGAACGTGTCCCACTCGGCCGCCATCAAGGCTCATGCCCTGATAAGCGGCGGAGAGATAGAGCTGGAACCGACGATGGCGAAGATAGATAAAAAACTTTGCGAATGGTGTGGCAAGTGTCTGGAAGCCTGTCCATTCAAGTCGATAGATAAAGAAGAATACGAGGGTAAGACGGTCGCCGTGGTCAATACGTCGACCTGCAAGGGCTGCGGAATGTGCCTGCCGCCCTGCCCGGTGAACGCGATCCAGCTGACGGGATTCAGCGACAGGGAGATCATTTCGATGATAGACGCGCTGGCCGAATGACCAGAGGATCAGAACTTATGAACGAAAAAAAAGCTACGATAAACGAGATGAAGAAGTTGAGACAGGTGCCTGACGAGGTGAGGGCGCGGTTGAAGGAGTATGGCAGGATCAAAAAGGCGATCCTTAAAGCTCTCGAGACGGATCCGAAGTCGATTCCTGAGATATCGGCTGGAACGGGGCTCGATCAGGAAGTAGTGACATACCATCTGATGACGATGATCAAGTTCAAAGAGGTCGTGGTAGAATGCCTCGACGATATGGACGAATATTATTCATACAGGAAGGCAGAGGGATAGCCGGATGGTCAAGATCAGACCGGAATTCGCGGATGAGATAAAGAAATTCGGCGGCGTCGATTTCAACGCCTGCTACAACTGCGGCAACTGCACCGCTGTATGTCCGCTGTCCGTAACCGACAACACCTTCCCGAGACGTCTGCTCAGATACACTGTCCTCGGGATGGAAGAGGACATACAGGCCTCGACTGATCCCTGGCTCTGCTACTATTGCGGCGATTGCAGCTCGACCTGTCCGCGCCAGGCGAATCCCGGCGAGATCATGATGGCGTTGAGGAGATACCTGACTGCCAGCTACGACTGGACCGGGCTGTCGAGAAAGTTTTATACCTCGAAAAAATGGGGAATCGGCTCGCTCGTATTGATCGGAATAGTCGTGATCCTGCTTTTCGCCTTCTTCCTTCCCTTCACGGCCGACCCGGCCGGGTTGATAAACGAAGACGGTGGTGTGAAGATCAACCATTTCGTCAAGGGAATGGACGGCGAGACCTTCGTCAAGACGATCGAGATCGGCGACCTGGTGATGGCCGCGATAATCACGTTCTTTCTTGTATCGAATATCTTCAATATGTATCTGAAGATCGTGATAAGAAACGCGAAAAAGGTCAAGGTTCCCTTCAGCCTCTATGTGAAGGAAGCCTGGAACCTGTTCTATCATTTCGGTACCCAGATGAGGTTCTCGAAATGCGAGGGTAAGTCGTACTGGCTCCTCCACTGGTTGCTGATGTCGGGATATACCCTTATGTTTACGGTGATAGTCGTCTTCCTGCCGTGGTTCCAGACGGAGAAGATACATCCCATATACCATCCGCAGCGTTTTATCGGATATTACGCGACTTTCGGGATCCTGCTGGCCATCATCGTCTGGTCGGTGAACAGGCTGCGCAAGAGCGGGGAGATACACAAGTATTCCCACAAGACCGACTGGGTCTTTCTGATCATGCTCTTTCTGACGACCCTGACCGGCATCATGCTTCACATCTTCAGGATCACCGGCATGGTCCACTTCACATACTACACCTACGTCATTCATCTGGCGATCCTGGTGCCGATGCTTCTGGTCGAGGTCCCTTTCTCGAAATGGTCGCACCTCGCCTACAGGCCGCTCGCCATCTATTTTACGAATCTTGTGAACAAGGCTGCCGCGCTTAAGAAAAAGTAGCCACAAAGCTCTGAACAGCCGACCCTGCAAGGAGATACCGTCCTGGTCCCCCGCCGGATCTGTCCGCGTGCCGATTTATATCTTCATTTTTCATATCTTTTGTTGTAACTTTTTCTCACGCATCCCGACTGTTAAGTGATGTACCCCCTGTGTTGTATACTGTTGGTATTCACATAAATGAAAGCAGAGTGGTGAAATGAGTCTGATCGAAGCAAGGGACCTCAAAAAGACATATCATGCCGGTGATGTCGAGGTCCAGGCCCTGAAGGGCCTGAGTTTTGAGATCGAACCGGCCAGTTTCGTGTCCTTTGTCGGACCCTCGGGGAGCGGCAAGACGACACTGCTCAACCTGGTAGGTTGTCTGGACAAGCCTACATCCGGGTCGTTACATGTGGCGGGAACCGAAGTCGCTTCGCTGGGAAGGGCCGACGGCGCGACATTCCGCGGAAATAATATCGGTTTCGTATTTCAGGATTTCAACCTGATACCGGTGTTGACCGTTGCCGAGAACGTGGAATATCCGTTGATGATGATCGATTGCTGCAGCGGACGAGAGCGGCGGGAAAGAGTCGCCGGTCTTCTGGAAGCGGTGGGGATGAGCGATCAGGCAAAGAAATTCCCCGGGCAGATATCCGGGGGGCAGAAGCAGCGTGTCGCCGTAGCCCGCGCCCTCGCGGGAAATCCCAGGCTTGTCCTCGCGGACGAGCCGACTGCCAACCTGGACCATGAGACAGCCTTCATGGTGATCGACCTGATGAAATCATTAAAAGAAAAACGTGAGACCACATTTCTATTTTCCACCCATGACCCGAAAATAGTGGAAGAGGCAGAAATCGTCTACACTATCGAGGATGGCCTGCTCAAGGGGTTCGAGGACAGGAGGAACGGGAATGGTTAATATCATAAAGATCGCTCTTCGCAATCTCCTGAGATACAAGAGGCGTACGTTGTTGACCTCTATGCTGATCACTGTCGGCGTTCTGGCCGTGATACTCTTCTCCTCTATCACAGGCGCGTTTAAATCTCTGATGATAGGGCAGATTACAGATTCCATGCTGGGTCACCTGCAGGTGCACAAGCGTGGCTATGTCGCGTCGATCGACAACCTTCCTCTGCATCTGAACCTCGGTCCGAAAGATGTCGAGAAGATCGAGAAGGTCCTCGGATCACTCGACGGAGTAGAGGCGTTTTCCCCGCGGATAAAATTCGGCGGGATGTTCAGTAATTTCGAGGAGACTACCAATGTGCGCCTCAACGGCATAGATCCGGCGAAGGAAGTCCTGGCCGCTCCACTTCTCTCCGGCCGGTTCTTAAAGGGGCAGGCGGGAGATACGCTGGTGGCTCACGGTGAGATCCTGGTGCCCGAGCTTCTGGCAAAGGGGATGAAGGTCAAGCTCGGTGATACGGTGGTGATCGTCGCTACCAACAGTGACGGTTCGGTCAACGCCGCGACCTTTACGGTCAGGGGCGTGCTGGATGCGATCACCGGGCCAGGTGGCCGCGACGGCTATATCCATATCGATGACGCGGCCGCGCTTCTGCGCATCACTAAAAAAGAGGCGAACGAATACGCTATCCGGTTGAAGAATACCGATACCCTGGACGAGACAACCGCGGCGCTCGCCGCCGCTCTCTCGGGCGAGCTGAATAAAAAGGGTATGCCGAAATACGAGATCCACACATGGAAGAAATTGTCACCATTTTCCAATATCGCCAAAATGATCGATGTGATGACTTTTTTCATCAGGTTGATGCTTATATCCATCGTTCTTGTGAGTGTGATGAATGTCATGATCATGGCTGTCTTCGAGCGTGTCAAGGAGATCGGTACAATAGCGGCGATAGGTACCCGTCCGGGCAAGATACTTTCGCTGTTCCTCGTGGAGGGGCTCAGCCTGGGTATACTGGGGTCTCTCACAGGGACACTGGTCTCGCTCGCGGCGATCGTTATGCTGAAAATAAATCCGATCTCGTATGATTTCGGCAGGCAGAAAGGGCTTCTCCTGTCACCGTCTGTGGACATGGGAGAAATCATCGTCGTATTTCTACTTGTCGTGCTGATATCGGTCCTGGCCAGCCTTCAGCCCGCGTGGAAGGCATCGAGGATGGAGCCCGTAGAGGCTATGCGCCACGTATGAGTTCGTGCGGTTTGTTTAATTGACGGTTCTGGCGAACGGCTTCATGGCATCGTTTGCCGGGGCTGGCATTGATATTTTATTTGAACAAGTTTCAGGATGGTGATCGATATGAAAAGAATAGTGATCCTGATGAAAAGAATGACAAGCCTGATTATTGGAGTGGCGATCCTTGTCGTGTTCACACTGGTTTCCGGTGTGTGGTCGACGGCTGCCTGTTCGACAGATACCCTGTCGGTGGCAGAAGGCCCCGATGGTGAAGAGATACTTCTGCAGGTGGACCGTAACCTGAATCCAGAGTCGTACGAGATGTATCGCAAGCTTATCAATGTAGAGCCTGACGGAAGCAAAAAGGAATTCGTTCTCTATACGATAAAGAAAGGGCAGGACCGAATGATTGCCCTTTTCCTTTCTCCGGCGAGCGAGAAGGGAAGGAGCACCCTGCGGCTCGATGAGAACATGTGGCTCTATCTGCCGAATGTGGGCCGGCCCATTCGCATCACCAGCCTGCAGTCGGTAGTGGGTGGGGTGTTCAACAATTCCGACCTGCTGAGACTCGATTATTCTACGGAGTACCTGGTGGAATCGCTGGAAGATAATGAAGGTGAATACCTGCTGAGACTCAAGGCGAGGACCGGGACCGTGGCTTATGATCATCTGGAGATGGTCGTGAACAAGGAACATATTCTTCCGACCGAGATCAGGTGCTACGCTTCGTCGGGAATCCTGATCAAGACCCTGCGCTATAGCGATATGAAGGATTTTGGAAACGGAGTCGTCAGGCCGGGTATGCTCGAGACGGACAGCCCCCTTCAGAAGGGGTACCGTTCGGTGATGATCTTTGCCAAGATAAAAGCCCGTGAATTTACCGACGAGGTCTTTACTCTGAGTTATCTGCCGAAAGTCGAAGAACTACGGTGAGCTGTAAGAATAGATATTTTACCGGGATAGCGCTCATTCTCGTGGCTGTTGCTATGGTCTTCTGTATGGGAGGGCCGCTGGCCGCGAGCACGGAGGAGAGCCTGTCCACGGCTGGCACGGAGGAGTTTTCCTTCGACCCGGATGAATTCAGCAAATCACCATGGTCGTTCGACGGATTCATTCAGCTCGATCCTTCTTTCTTGAGGTTCGACCAGGATGCCTCTTTATACAGGCTCAATTTTTCCGGGAATGACGGCGACCTGTACAGGTTCCAGGGTGGAATTGAAATACAGGCCGGACTGACCTATCAGCGGGGATTCTTCAAGGCGTACAGTCTCGGCAAGGTGGAGGAGAGATACGACGGGGAGCAGTGGGACGGCGACGGCCTTCTCTACGAGGGAAACATCTCACTCCAGGCGGGGCCCAACGCCTATTTCACTATTGGAAAGAACCTTCTTCGATGGGGTAAGGGATACGCGTGGAATCCTGTCAATTTTGTCGGGCGAGACAGGAACCCCAGCGATCCCGATCTTTCGCTGGAGGGCTACTGGATGGTCTTCGCCGATGCGGTCAAGAGCCTGAAGGGTCCACTCAGGACGATCTCCCTTTCCACCGCGATAGTCCCGGTCACCGCCGATATAAATTCCTCGTTCGGCAAGGAAGACTACATCAATGTCGCCGGAAAGCTCTATTTTCTGTTCTATGATACCGATATCGACTTTGTGGCGATGTCGAAGGGCAGCCGTACCCCCCGTTTTGGATTTGCCATGTCCAGGAATATCACCGGTAGTTTCGAGATACATGGGGAGTCGACCCTGATCACTGACTCATCGAGGAAAGTCATCGACTCCGAGGGCGATCTGATCTCCGAGAGGGAGGACGTGTGGAGCTATCTGGCAGGTATACGATATCTGACCAGTGCCGAGACCACATTCATAATCGAGTATTATCGTAACGGGGAAGGTTACACCGGAGAACAGGCGGATGACTATTTCGAATTCATTGGCTCGGCGAGTGACGAGGTCCTCTCCGGAACCCTGCCCTCGATCCCAGGTTACAACCGTCCGAATTTCATGAGAAATTACCTCTATCTGAAGGCTTCGCAGAAGGAGCCTTTCGGCTGGCTCTATGTCACGCCAGGCCTGTTTACCATCTATAATATCGATGACGGTTCGTTCAATATCATCCCCGAGGTCTCGCTTACGAGGGTGGAGAATCTGGAACTGCGTTTCAGGTTCAACTATCTTTCCGGAGAGCGCGGCACCGAGTACGGTGAGAAGCCCAACGACTGGAAGGCGGAGATCCGCGCCCGATATTTTTTCTGAGAAAATGGGGTGGGGCACTTGTATTTGGCCTATTTCCTCTGAAACCAGAGGCAATATTTTCTGGTTAGCCTTGAAGTAATCGATCAGTACACTTGCATCGCTAACTATGATACTCGACGCGTCTTGTGTTATCTGAACATCTTCCATTCCTCCACCATCTTTCCCATCTCCCCGGTACGGATGTTCAAAATCTCGGCCGCGCGACTGATACTGATGAGGTCATCTTCAAGGGACTGACGGACCAGTCGGCTCAAGCGGTCTTCAATGAAGTCGATGCTATCCCCTCTTCGAATGTCTATGTATTTTCTTTTTCCCAAAGTCTTTGATGGCCTTGTGCT
>JAGLYV010000107.1 GCA_023131975.1 Candidatus Krumholzibacteriia bacterium
TGCGACTTTGCGTTAAACTGAGAAGGAGAACGCAAAGACGCGATGACGCAAGGGCGCAAAGATTGGAAACCACAGAATCCATCAGAATCAGGAAATTTCAACTTTCTTCATGTGCATAACTGTCCTCTATCAAGCTTTTTATATGAGGGTCTACCTGCCAAAAATGCTACTTTATTTTTCTGCAACCCCTCAGGTTCCCTCCGTTCGCGGTTCCGGAGATAATAGAAAGGTTGAAGGACGACCAGGATGCAATATCTGTTGAGATGGCGGTAGACATATTCCACAAGTCAGAAATTGATTCTTCATCCCAGCTTCTTGGAATTTTAAATTCAATAAAATGCCCTTCCACCCGTTCCCTGGTATGCATGTTGCCAGGTCTCATCGGAACAGAAGAAGCGGTAAAGCCTGTCCGGGATCGTTACCATTTTTTAAGAGAGGAATATCCCGAAGAAAATTATGGGCATGGACCGTTACTGGCATTGTACGAGTTTGGGGGTCGATATGGTTCAGGATAGGGGCACGATTGCGAACCAAAAGAAGGAAGATCTGCTGGAGGACGACCCGCTCTGGTACAGGGATGCGATCATCTACGAGCTCCATGTCAGGGCATTTCATGACAGTGATGGCGACGGTGTCGGGGATTTCAGAGGGCTCATTAAAAAGCTGGATTACCTCAAGGATCTGGGAGTTACTGCAATCTGGCTCCTCCCATTTTACCCTTCGCCTTTGAAGGACGATGGTTATGACATCGCAGACTACACCAATATCCACCCGGATTACGGGAACATTCGCGACTTCAAGGCATTCCTGCGGGAAGCCCACCGCCGCGGACTGCGCGTGATAACCGAGTTCGTCCTCAATCACACATCTGACCAGCACCCATGGTTCCAGCGAGCCCGCCGTGCCATGCCAGGGAGCAAGTGGCGCAACTTCTATGTCTGGAGCGATACCCCCAATCGGTACAAGGAGGCTCGCATCATCTTCAAGGACTTCGAGCATTCGAACTGGGAATGGGACGGGGTTGCCAATGCCTACTACTGGCATCGCTTCTATTCCCACCAGCCAGATCTAAACTATGACAATCCTGATCTGCAGAAAGCCATATTCAAGCTCATCGACTTCTGGCTTGAGATGGGTGTCGATGGTCTTCGGCTGGACGCTGTCCCGTATCTCTATGAGCGTGAGGGCACCAACTGCGAGAATCTACCAGAGACATACGCATTCCTGAAGAGATTGAGGGCTCATGTGGATGGTAAGTACAGGAACCGGATGCTTCTGGCAGAGGCGAACCAGTGGCCCGAGGATGCCGCGGCATACCTTGGTGAGGGTGATCTGTGCCATATAGCATTCCACTTTCCATTGATGCCCAGACTGTTCATGGCGGTCAGGATGGAGGATCGCTTTCCGGTAATTGATATCCTTGAACAGACCCCTGCCATACCAGAGTCCTGCCAGTGGGCGCTCTTCCTGCGAAACCACGACGAGCTGACCCTTGAGATGGTAACAGACGAGGAGCGGGATTATATGTACCGGGTCTATGCTTATGATTCCCAGATGCGGATCAATCTGGGCATCCGCCGCCGGCTCTCCACTCTTCTTGGAAATCACCGTAATAAGATTGAGCTTATGAAGAGCCTGCTCTTCTCCCTGCCAGGAACACCGGTCATCTACTACGGGGATGAGATCGGGATGGGTGACAATGTCTATCTCGGTGACCGCGATGGTGTGCGCACGCCCATGCAGTGGAGCGCTGACCGGAACGCAGGCTTCTCCCGTGCCAACCCGCAGCGGCTATATCTGCCGGTCATAATCGATCCCGAGTACTGCTACGATGCCATCAATGTGGAGGCGCAGCAGAACAATTCCAATTCGCTTCTCTGGTGGATGAAACATCTCATCTCTCTCAGGAAGCAATTCAAAGCCTTCGGGCGGGGGACATTAGTCTTCCTGTACCCTGATAATCACAAGGTATTATCATTCATCCGCAGCTTTGAGGATGAGTGCATTCTCGTGGTCGCCAACCTGTCACGCTTCGCACAGTACGTGGAACTGGATCTCTCTGCCTACGCAGGGACGGTGCCGGTCGAACTCTTCGGCAGGACAGAGTTCCCGCCTATCGGTGAACAGCCCTACTTTCTCACATTGGGTCCTTATGCCTTCTTCTGGTTTGCACTGGAGACCAAGCGTGCCATCGAGGAGCCGATCGAGACAAAGCTGCCGGTTATCACCGTTGCTGGAAGATGGGATGCCATCTTCAAGGGCAAAGCAAAGAGCATGCTTGAGGAGATCCTGCCGGATTATCTCAAGACGCGCCGCTGGTTTGGCGGGAAAGCGAAACGCATCAGGTCAGTTAAGATCAAGGAAACCATCCCCGTTTCCCATGCATATATCACCATGGTGCAGGTTGAGTACGTTGAGGGTGATTCAGAGACCTACACGCTCCCCCTCACATATACAACAGGTGAGCGCCCAAACGGAGCTTTTGTTCGCGTGCAATTGAAGGACGGTGGCGAGGAGGGGGTCATCTACGACGCCGCCATGGATGAGAGTTTCTGCGAGGTGCTGCTAAACGCCATCTCCAGGCGTCGCCGCTTCAAGGGGACAGCAGGAGAGATTGCGGCTCTGCCCACACAGGCGTTCCGCCAGATCTGGCGCGATGAACCCATGGAGATATCGACCCCGAATGTCGAGCAGAGCAACACCTCGGTGATCTATGGGGAACGGTTTATCCTGAAGATCTTCCGGCGAATTGAGGCTGGGATCAATCCGGATCTGGAGATTGGACGTTTTCTGACCGAGAAGGGGTTCGCTCACATTCCACAGGTGGCTGGTGCCATCGAGTACCGCAGGGGCAGGGATGAGCCGACAACGCTGGCGATCCTTCAAGGCTTCGTGCCAAACGAAGGGGGTGCATGGCAGTACACCACAGATATCCTGAGCCGCTACTTCGAGCACGCCCTGGCACTGACCCCTGAGGTGCGGGCAGCACCCCCGCATACAGTCCCACTGCTGGATCTGGTCGAGAACGATTTCCCGCAGGTGATATCCGAGATGATCGACACTTACATGGAGGCGGCGCGGCTGCTTGGAGAGCGCACCGCTGAGATGCACATCGCCCTTGCCTCTGCCCCTGATGAACCCGATTTTGCCCCGGAACCTTTCTCCATGCTCTATCAGCGTTCCCTGTACCAGTCCATGCGCAGTCTTGCCAGACAGGTCTTCCAGCTCCTGCGCCGCCGCCTGAATGACCTGCCAGAGACACTGCAAGAAGAAGCGAAAGGAATCCTTGAACGTGAGGGGGAGGTCATTGAACGCTTCAGATCGATTACGGAGCAGCGGATTGCTGCCATGCGGATCCGCTGCCACGGCGACTATCGCCTTCCACAGGTGCTCTTTACTGGCAAGGATTTTGTGATCATAGACTTCGAGGGTGAGCCTGCCCGACCGCTGAGCGAGCGGCGTATCAAGCGCTCGCCCCTCAGGGATGTGGCTGGCATGATCCGATCCTTCCACTATGCTGCTTACAGCGATCTTCTCATGCGTGTATCTGTCAGACCCGAGGATACCGCCCTGCTGGAACCATGGGCTGATATGTGGCATCAGTATGTGAGCGGTGTTTTCCTCCGTTCCTATCTGAACACGGCTGGAAGAGCTCCTTTTCTGCCGGATGAGCGAGAGGAGCTGGAGATCCTGCTACATGCTTTCATTCTGGAGAAGGCGGTCTACGAACTGGGTTATGAACTGAACAACCGCCCCAACTGGGCAATCATCCCGATCAGGGGGATTAAGGATATTTTAAAGAATCCACACGAAAAATCCCGATTCTGATGGATTCTGTGGTTTCCAATCTCTGCGCCTTTGCGTCATCGCGTCTTTGCGTTCATCTGATCTAACGCAAGGTCGCAAAGGTGCAGAGACGCAAAGTCGAGAGAGATGCGCCCGCGTTTTTTTGTATACGCGAGGGAGCTACCGTTAGCGACCACAGAAAACAACAGAACCAGGAAAAATTTACCTCTGGCTGAAGGAAAAAGGTGCTATGATGAAGAAGAATGTACTATACGATGTAAGTCCCCTCACAGACCATGATATTCACCTCTTCGGAGAGGGCAGTCACTTCCGGCTGTATGAAAAACTTGGTTCTCATATAACAACCATAAACAACATTCAGGGCACATTCTTTGCCGTCTGGGCTCCGAATGCAAAATACGTATCTGTAATCGGTGACTTCAACAGCTGGAGCCCGGAATCACACCCACTGAGACCGAGAGACGATGGATCAGGCATCTGGGAGGGGTTCATCCCCGGCGTCATAGAAGGTGCCCTATACAAGTACCACATCGCTTCGAGATACAACAACTATGAGGTCGACAAGGCAGATCCATTCGCATTTTACTGGGAGATTTCACCAAAGACGGCTTCCATCGTACGGGATCTGGGCTATGAATGGAAAGATAAAGAATGGATGGAAAACCGCCACAGACCACCCAGCGATCCTTTTGCCGTTTATGAGGTTCACCTCGGATCCTGGCGGAAAGTGCCTGAAGAGAACAACCGGTTCCTCACATATCAGGAGATGGCTCCGTATCTCGCTGATTATGCACAGGATATGGGCTTCACGCATATAGAGTTTCTGCCTCTGATGGAACACCCGTTCTATGGCTCATGGGGTTATCAGACACTTGGATACTTTGCCCCAACAAGCAGGTACGGCACCCCTCAGGACCTCATGTACCTGATCGATCATCTCCATCAGCATGGCATCGGCGTGATACTGGACTGGGTGCCATCCCATTTCCCGGATGATGAGCATGGGCTGGTCTACTTTGATGGCACCCATATATATGAACATGCCGATCCTCGCAGGGGATTTCATCCTGAATGGAAGAGTTACATCTTCAACCATGGCAGACACGAGGTTCGCGCATTTCTTATCAGCAGTGCGCTATTCTGGCTTGAGAAGTACCATGCTGACGGTCTCAGGGTGGATGCTGTCGCGTCCATGCTCTACCTTGATTATGCCAGAAAGGATGGGGAATGGATCCCGAATGAGCACGGCGGAAGAGAGAACCTCGATGCGATATATTTCCTGCGCAGGTTAAATGAGGCGGTTCACAAAAACGATCCTGATATCGAAACGATAGCCGAGGAGTCGACATCATGGCCCATGGTGACAGGACCCATCTCTATGGGCGGTCTTGGCTTTGGCATGAAATGGAATATGGGCTGGATGCATGACCTGCTTGAGTACTTCTCAATGGATCCGGTCTATCGCAAGTATCATCATAATCAGTTAACATTCAGCATCTGGTATGCCTTTTCAGAGAACTTCCTGCTCCCGCTCTCTCACGACGAGGTCGTCCATGGGAAAGGATCCCTGATCGGCAGGATGCCAGGGGATGACTGGCAGAGGTTTGCGAATCTCCGCCTTCTCCTCGGTTATATGTACACCCATCCAGGCAAGAAGCACCTCTTTATGGGGGGAGAGTTCGGGCAGTTGCGGGAGTGGGCTCATGATGCGAGTCTGGACTGGCATCTTCTGGATTATCAGCCACATCAGGGCGTTTGGCGATGGGTCAGGGATCTGAATCGTTTTTATAGAAGAGAGCCCGCCATGCATGAACTTGATTTTGAGCCTGAAGGATTCGAATGGATCGATTCTGGTGACTGGGAAGAGAGCGTCATCAGTTTCATCAGAAAGGACGCATCAACAGAAGAGATCGTACTGGTGGTCTGCAACTTTACACCGGTTCCACGATATAATTACAGGGTCGGCGCTCCAGCCGGCGGCTTCTGGAAAGAGGTTTTGAACAGCGATGCAAAGGAGTACGGAGGAAGCGGACACGGCAATCTTGGTGGCGTTGAGGCTGCAACGATCCCATCCCACGGCAGGGAGCATTCCATCTCCCTGACCCTGCCGCCTCTGGGCATCCTTGTCTTCAAGAGCGAGGTGGAGTGAGTGAATCCACAAAAGTTTCGTCCCTCTTCTATTATACTCGACACCGGCATAAACTACGATTTTCGTTCTTTGCGTCCTCGCGTTCTCAATTTAACGCAAAGGCGCAGAGACGCGAGGGGCGTCATCTCTATCGTCACGTTTTTTGTGTCGTTGTACATCCAACTGACGCATTTGCAAAAAAAGATCAGTTTGTGGCGGTGTGAAGTATAAGTTCTTCGACAACAAAGTAAGCAGTAGCATCATGGATCGGATTTCACACAATCTTTATGAATCTTGTGTCCTCGCTACTATCCGCGACACACTTCTGCCTACGGAGAAGTTTATTGAGGCGGTGCTGTGAACGAGAACGCAAAGGCACAAGGACGCGATGGCGCAAAGAAAAACAATAAGACTCTTTGCGACTCTGCGCCTTTGCGCCTTTGCGTTAACCGCCATAGCATTAACTCAGAAAACGAGATCAGCCGAGAAATTGTCAGTTGCGCTATTGAGGTACATCGAACCCTTGGCGATCCAGGACTGTTGGAAAGCGTTTACGAGGAAGCTTTAGCATGGGAGCTTGCACAACACGGCATGAAAGTAGAGCGTCAGGTATCGCTGCCAATTTCTTACAAGGAACACATACTCAGTTCCCGGCTTCGTATCGATTTGATTGTCGATAGGAAAGTTATTATCGAGTGCAAAGCCACAACTAAATATAATGAAATTTTCGAAGTCCAGACGTTGACCTATTTACGATTGGCAGGCTTAAAACTTGGCATTGTGATCAATTTCGGGGAACGATTGGTCAAGGATGGGATACATCGGGTGGTAAATGGATTATGAATGGAAATGTATTGGGGCAGACTGCTCTCGACTGGTTTCAAGAGGTTTATTCGATCTTTGCGTCCTTGCGCCCTCGCGCCTTTGCGTTTGTATTCTCCAATTTAACGCAAAGACGCAAAGACGCGAAGGCTGTCAACACATCATTGACACTTATGCAAAAAATCTCAGTTTGTGGAGTTACTTAGATGAGACTCGGCGCCAATCATCTCGGGGATGGACAATGTGAGTTCTGTGTCTGGGCGCCTTTTTTGAGAGATGTGGTTCTACGAATAGTCTCTCCTGATGAGCGCATAATCCCGATGGAGAAGGACAAAAAGGGCTACTGGAATGCCACACCCGATGGGACTTTCCCCGGGACACGTTACTTTTACAGACTCGATGGAACCCTCGATAGACCGGATCCTGCATCCGGTTTCCAGTCAGATGGCGTGCACAGACCCTCACAGGTCATAGATCACAATTCTTTTCAGTGGGGGGATGATAACTGGACCGGCATCCCTCTAAAAGAGATGGTCATCTATGAGCTTCACGCTGGAACCTTCACAAGAGATGGTAGCTTTGATGCCATCATCCCGAGACTTGATGATCTCTGCGATCTCGGCATCAATGCCATAAACATCATGCCTGTTGCCCAGTTCCCTGGCGAGCGGAACTGGGGTTATGACGGCGCATACCTCTTCGCGGTGCAGAACTCCTATGGCGGACCAGATGGACTGAAGAAACTCGTCAACGCCTGCCATAAGCGCGATGTAGCTGTGATCCTCGATGCGGTATACAACCACCTCGGACCGGAAGGAAATTATCTCGCGGACTTTGGTCCGTACTTCACTGAAAAATACAGAACACCATGGGGAATAGCCATCAACTTCGATTGCGCATACAGCGATTGTGTGAGAAACTTCTTCATCGAAAATGCCCTTTTCTGGTTCCGTGACTATCATATCGATGCACTCAGGCTGGACGCTGTTCATGCCATCTATGATATGAATGCAAAGCACTTCCTCCGGGAACTTGCCGAAAGAGTCGAAGATTTCTCATATAAAAACGGAAGGAAGTTTTATCTGATGGCAGAAAGTAATCTGAATGATGTGAGGATTATACAGCCCAGAGAATCCGGAGGCTATGGTATCGATGCTCAGTGGTGTGACGACTTCCATCACTCCCTTCATACACTGCTTACAGGTGAGAGAATAGGCTATTACATGGATTTTGGAGGGGCAGAACACCTTGTGAAAGCCCTGGAAGAGGGCTTTGTCTATTCATGGCAGTACTCCCCATATCGGAGAAGACACCATGGAAGCTCTTCAAAAGATGTCCCTTCTGATCAGTTCATCGTCTTCTCACAGAATCACGATCAGGTCGGCAACAGAATGCTCGGCGAACGATTGGCAAGACTTGTATCCTTTGAGGCTCTGAAGCTTGCAGCAGGCGCTGTGCTGCTCTCCCCATATATCCCACTGATTTTTATGGGCGAAGAGTACGGCGAGGAGTCGCCGTTTCTCTACTTTGTCAGCCATTCCGATCCGGATCTGATAGCAGCCGTGCGGGAAGGACGAAAAGCGGAATTTCAGGAATTCCAGCAGAAAGGAGATCCTCCAGACCCACAGAGTCATGAGACTTTTCTTCGGTCCAGGCTCAGGTGGGAAAAAAGAAGAGAGGGCAGACACAAAGTTCTCCTGAAGTTTTATCGGCGGCTGATTCAACTGCGAAGGGCAATCCCTGCCCTTTCAAATCCCGACAGGAACAGCATAGAGGTATCCGGCATGGAAAAGATTATTCTGCTTCGCAGATGGTGTGATGAAAGTCATGTGTTCGGTATTATGAATTTCCATGAAGAAAATACCGTCTTTCATGCACAACTCCCGAATGGAAGATGGAAAAAGATATTTGATTCTTCGGATGAGATATGGGGCGGTCCCGGTTCTTCACTGCCCGGAATGATAGAGAAGGAGCAGGAGTTAACCATAAGACCGCTTGGTTTTGCATTATACGAGGTATATACATGAACCGCTATATCTGCATTCATGGACATTTTTATCAGCCGCCGAGGGAAAACCCATGGCTGGAAGAGATTGAACTGCAGGACTCATCCTACCCATACCACGACTGGAACGAACGAATAACAGCAGAATGTTACGCTCCTAATACAGCTTCCCGCATCCTCAATCCCGATAAAAGGATTATAGATATCGTCAACAACTATGCCAGAATAAGCTTTGATATTGGACCAACGCTCCTCTCCTGGATAAAAATGCATCATCCTGATGTTTATCAGGCGATCATCGAAGCAGATCAACTCAGCCAGGAACGTTTTTCAGGGCATGGTTCAGCCATCGCACAGGCTTACAATCATATAATCATGCCGCTTGCCAATAGCAGGGACAAACGAACACAGGTAATCTGGGGAATAAGGGATTTTGAGTACCGTTTTGGAAGGAAGCCGGAAGGCATGTGGCTTCCGGAGACTGCTGCCAATCTCGAAACGCTGGACATACTGGCTGAGCATGGAATTGGGTTCACCCTTCTTGCACCGCGCCAGGCACGAAGGGTGCGAGAGATAGGTGACAAAAGGTGGGAGGATGTGAATGGCGAAGGTATTGACTCCAGAATGCCTTACCTGTGCAGACTCCCATCCGGAAGGACGATCAATCTATTCTTCTATGACGGTCAGATATCCCAGGACATTGCCTTCAAAGATCTCTTGAACAGTGGCAAAAACTTTGCTGAGAGGCTGACTGGCGTTTTTTCAGACCTGGAAGAGCCCCAGCTCGTCCACATAGCCACAGACGGGGAGTCTTATGGTCACCATCATCGTTATGGGGACATGGCACTGGCATGCGCCCTGCACTACATCGAGTACGGCGAGCGGGCTGACCTCACCAACTATGCGGAATACCTGGAGAAGTACCCGCCCACCCGCGAGGTAGAGATCATAGAGAACAGTTCCTGGAGCTGCGCTCACGGAGTTGAGCGGTGGAGGAGCGATTGCGGATGCAACACACTGGCCAATCCCGGCTGGAATCAGGGATGGCGGGCTTTCCTTCGTGAAGCGATGGACTGGCTCCGGGATAATCTTGTTCCGATTTATGAGCGGGAGATGGCTTCCTGTGTACAGGATCCATGGCAGGCAAGGGATGATTACATCAAGGTTATTCTCAACAGGTCTGCTCAGAACGAGGTTATTCTCGATGGGTCTGTTCAGAGCGTAGAGGCATTCCTTTCAAGGCATGTTATCAGAGAGCTTTCAGAGGAAGAGAAGGTGAAGGTTCTAAAACTTCTCGAGATGCAACGCTGTGCCATGCTTATGTACACGAGCTGCGGCTGGTTCTTCGATGATATCTCAGGTATCGAGACGGTTCAGGTGATGCGGTACGCTTCCTGCGCCATGCAACTTGCAAGAGAGGTTAGCGGCGAGGATCTGGAATCTGGCTATCTTGATATCCTCAAAAGAGCAGAGAGCAATATTCCGGACTTTAAAAACGGCGCCGGGGTCTGGGAAACTTTTGTAAAGCCTGCTGCCCTCGATCTCCTCAAGGTTGGGGCGCACTATGCCATATCTTCACTCTTTGAGGAATATCCGGAAACCATAAATATTTTCTGTTACACAGCCGAGAGCGAGATATATGACTTGAATGAGTCGGGGATACAGAAACTTGCAGTTGGCAAAGCCCGGATACGTGCCGATATCACAGGAGAAGAACGGTTGGTATGCTTCGCAGTCCTGCATTTTGGAGACCCCAACTTAATCGGCGGGGTGCGCGAGTATAAGGGGGATGATCTCTTCTCACTTATGCGTCAGGAGATAACAGATGCGTTCACGAAGGGTAACATTCCTGAAGTGATTCGCTTAATGGATCGGCACTTTGAAACGCACGATTATTCCCTGTGGCATCTCTTCAAAGATGAGCAGCGAAAGGTTTTAAACCAGATCCTTGAGCCCATACTAAGTGAGATAGAGGCTTCTTCCCGTCAGACTTATGAACAACATTACCCGATTATGCAGGTTATGAGAGATTTACGAATTCCCCTGCCAAAAGCCCTTGCTGCTATTGCTGAGTTCATACTGAACACGGATCTTCGCAAATCGCTGGAAACCGAAGAACTTGATCTTGAGCATCTTCAAAAGTTGGTTGAAGAGGCTAAAAAATGGTCATTTGAATTGGACATGACCACTCTTGGCTTTGTCGCAAGCAAGAAGATCAATTTACTCATGGAAAAACTTTCCATGACACCGGAAGATCTGTCACTGCTTGAGAAAATAGAAACCATATTTAAAATTTTGAGTGTTCTCCCTCTGGAACTTGATCTGTGGAAGACTCAGAACGTCTGCTTCTCAATCAGCAGGCAACTCAACGGTGGAATGCGAGAGGGCGCGGAAAGAGGAGATCAGACTGCCAAAAAATGGGTTGACCATTTCAATAATCTGCAGGATTACCTCTACGTGGGAAGTGTATGATGCATATCCCGGTTGCAACATATAGAATTCAGTTCAATCCTTCCTTTGACTTTCAGGCAGCCAGAGAGATCATCCCTTATCTGGCTGAACTTGGCATTTCTGACATTTACGCTTCCCCAATCTTCAAGGCGAGAAAGGGGAGCACTCACGGCTATGACGTGGTTGACCCCGATCAACTCAATCCCGAACTTGGAGAAGAGCAGGACTTTGAGGAACTCATCAGAGAATTGAAGAATTATGGGATGGGCTGGATACAGGATATCGTTCCAAATCATGTAGCTTACGATTATGAGAATCAGATGCTCATGGATCTCCTTGAGAACGGCGAGAGTTCGAAGTATCTTCATTTCTTTGACATAGAATGGGATCATCCCTGTGAAAGCATCAGGGGGAAGCTTCTGGCACCCTTTCTCGGGAGATTTTATGGAGAATCTCTGGAGGGCGGAGAGATCAGGATGGGGTATGACGACACCGGATTGACCATCAATTACTATAACATGAGATTTCCCGTGAAGATAGAGTCATATCTGACTGTATTCACCCATCAATTAAGCACACTCAAAAGAAAGATCGGTGGGGATCACCCGGATTTTATCAAACTCCTCGGTATCCTGTACGTTCTGAAAACCCTTTCCTCAGGAGAAGAGATGGATGAACGATGTGACCAGATAACATTTATCAAGAGAACGCTGTGGGAACTCTATACCGGAAATCAGGAGATAAAAAGATTCATTGACGCGAATGTACAGGCTTTTAACGGGGAAAAAGATAATCCTGAGAGCTTCAATCTTCTTGATAACCTGCTTTCAGAACAGTTATTCAAGTTATCCTTCTGGAAGGTTGCAACTGAAGAGATAAACTATCGCAGGTTCTTTAGTATCAATGAACTCATCTGCCTGAGGGCAGAGGATGAAGATGTATTTGATCACACACACGCTCTGATATTTCAGTTAATCGAGGAAGGGAAAGTCTCTGGTCTGAGAATTGATCACATCGACGGTCTCTACGATCCAACAAACTACCTGAAGAGATTGCAGGAGAGAACCGGGGACATGTATCTCATCGTTGAGAAAATCCTTGGCCCCGAAGAGGAGCTTCCATCCTTCTGG
>JAGLYV010000108.1 GCA_023131975.1 Candidatus Krumholzibacteriia bacterium
CCCCATCCGCAATCAAACTGGGCGAGTTCTCCTCTCTTCCGACTTTGAGCTTGTAACTGCTCAGAAGCAGGGTGAATAACAGCGATACCAGCGCAGCCATGATCGCGTACGGGACATTTGTCAGGGCGTTCAGCACGGTAAACTTCTCGACCGACGTGAGCACGATCTCGTATCCTGCGTAAATGATTGCAAGAGCAAGAAAGAGGCTCACTATATTCTCCGCCCTGTAAAATCCATACGGAAACGTCTCCGTGGGCTTACGATCCGAGATCTTGAGACCTATGACGACCCCGATGGAACTGATCACATCCGTGAGTGAGTGAACCGCATCAGCAACCAGCGCGATACTTCCTGATAGAGTACCTGCAAGAAATTTAATTGCCGCCAGAAATGCAGTCACCCCCACGGATATCAGGGCAGCTTTCTTATCTCTCGCTACACGCACCATCAAGAAACCATTGACTGGTAAACATCTAATACTTACCTCATGAGCGCCGTATCACCACTGCGCAACACCCCGCATATTGCCATCGCTCACAGGGGCTTTGCTTCGCATTCACGTATGTCATTCGTCCAGGTGTGTCTACCACTAACAGAGCGGAAGCGGGCGCAAGTCAGGGACTCAAGCAGCCTATAGATGGTGATGGTGAGGCTGAGCGGCTAAACACGTACCTTTTTATATATCCTGCACGAGATGAAAACGTTTACGTTTCCATGCTATATTGCCAGATGAACCGGATAAACCGGATGCCAAGTTGACGACCACCGCCCGGGCATGGTATGAAAATAGATTATATATGGATCGGGATGAAATAATGAGACGATCGTCGCCATTGCAAGAATTAATCGACTTCGACGAGCTTCAGGAGATTCAGGACGGATTTGCAAAGATTATCCACGCATCTTCAGTGATCTTTTCACCAGAAGGAGATGCCCTGACTCGTTTCAGCAACCCAACCGGTTTTTGTTCGCTGATCCAGTCAACCAAAGAAGGGATGCGGTGCTGTTTCCAGTCATTCGTAGATATGGGTCAGAAAGCCCTCGAGTCAGACGAGCCTGTGCTTATGTGCTGTTTCGCGCACGGTGCACACTTTGCCGCACCGATCATAATCGATGGTGCGCGCAAAGCAACGATGTTCATGGGACAATTTGTAACCGAGGAGTTCTCCCCCGGACAATTTAAGGAACTCAGAGAAATCGCTGTAGAGATCGACGTGGATCCGGACCTGCTGGTTGCAGAAGCAAGAAAGATGCGCGTGGTCCGGGAAGATGCGGTCCGGAATTATGCAGCCTCGTTAGCGCAGACCGTTGGAGTCATCGCAAGGTTGGGCGCGCAGGCGACCGAACTTATGCGGGCAAAAGACGCGCTTCAGGAGTCACATGACGAACTGGAGTCTCGTGTAAAAGAGCGCACCGCGGAACTTGCTTTAGCAAACACCGGACTGAAGCGAGAGATCGCCGAGCGCGAGCTTGCGGAAGATCATATTGAGCGCCTGAACAGCGTTCTTAAAGCCATCAGGAATGTTAACCAGTTGATCGTATCTGAGAAAGACCGGGATAACCTCCTCCGGAAAGCATGTGACATCCTGTTAGAGGCGCGGGGCTACGATGCCGCGTGGTTCGGGCTCCTGCGGGATGATGCAACCTTTGAAATGGTTCTTGGTTCTGACTCAAGACGTGATCCTTCCCGCTTCTGTGATGATATGGTTGGCAGGGGTCCTTCACAGTGTTTCAAAGATGCGCTTACCCGGAAAGAGAGGATTACGATCGTTGACAAATCCGTGGAATGTGACGATTGCGCATTCAGGGGCGCTTATGTCGGCAACGCAACTGTGATCATCCGTGTCGAACATGCAGAAAGGCTCTTTGGGCTGCTTGCGATCTCGCTTGCCGCCGATGTCGATGTCGCTGCCGACGACGATGAAAAAGAACTCCTCAGAGAGGTTGCTTCCGACATCGCGTTTGCTCTCCATGACCTTGAACTGGATGAGGCACGTAAAGCCATTGAGACTGCGCTTCGGGAGGGCGAGGAGAAGTACCGTACCTTAATTGAGAATATCCAGGATGGCGTATTCCTTATTCAGGACGGGGAGCTTAAGTTTGTCAACGAGGCGTTTGCAAGGATACCGGGCTACACAGTGGAGGAGATCAGCGGGATGAACTTCGGGGAACTTGTTGCGCCAGAGGACCTGGATATGGTTGCTGATCGCTACACCAGGATGATGGCAGGAGAAGACGTGCCCATGGCGTATGAGTTTCATGGCATTCAAAAGGACGGGGCTACGCGAATCACCCTCTACATGACTGTTGGACTTATTGATTACCATGGCAAGCCGGCGGCGCTTGGAACGGTGAAGGATATAACCAAGCACAAAGCGATGGAAGATGCACTCCGGGAGAGTGAGATCATGTACCGGACACTCTACGATTCGTCCAGGGACGCAATCATGATGATGACGCCCCAGGGAGGATTCTTCAGCGGAAATTCTGCCACTCTGGAGATGTTCGGATGCAAAGACGGGGAAGAGTTCACATCTATGACCCCGGCTGACCGATCTCCCGAATACCAGCCGGACGGATCACGGTCCCTGCCAGAATCTCAGAAAGCGATGGTGATCGCAATGGAGAAAGGGTCGCATTCCTTTGAGTGGAAACACAGACGGATGGATGGGGGGGAGTTTTTTGCTGATGTTTTACTGACCAAAGTGGAACTTGATCACAAAAATTTTTTGCAGGCTACGGTTCGGGACATAACCAGGCGCAAGATTGCAGAGGCGGCTCTCTGTGAGAGCGAGGAGAAGTACCGCACCTTAATTGAGAATATCCAGGATGG
>JAGLYV010000109.1 GCA_023131975.1 Candidatus Krumholzibacteriia bacterium
CTGAGCTGGGACGGTAATACCGCGCTCGACCTGCTCGGGTACAATATCTATCGCCTCGACCCGGATGACCCGACGATGAGACGCATCCCCGGCGATGTCGGTGCGGCCAGTAGTTACCTCCTTCTGGCAACGACGGAGGATACGACATATTTCGATGGGGAGTGGAGGTGGTACCTCGGCTTTGCCTACTTGATTACGGCGGTAGACGTAAATGGAAACGAGAGTGAGCCTGACTCGATCGGCTCGGGTGACATCACCGGTGATGTCATTCCCGATACGCCCGCGGCGAGCTACCTCTCGCAGAACTACCCCAACCCTTTCAATCCGATGACGACTATCAAGTTCGGCCTCAAAGAGTCGTCGAATGTGACACTGAAGATATACGATGTCTCCGGGAGGCTTATCCGGGCCCTTGTCAGCGGAAGGCTTGAACCCGGCATCTACAACGAAAGCTGGGACGGAATCGATGACCGGGGACATGGGGTGGCCAGCGGAGTCTATTTCTACAGCCTTCGCGCGGGGTCATTCACCGACCGCAAAAAGATGGTGATCATGCGATGAATATTTATAAACGAAATATCAAGGAGGCCGGAAAGATGAGAGGGAGAGTAATACTTGTAGCGGCTCTTTGCCTGACATTTATCGCCGCCATCGTCATGACCGCCGAGGCGCAGTGGCTCGAGGATGGAACGGTAGTAGCGGCTTACAGTGGATACCAGGGAGAACAGCACATGGTGCCTGACGGCAACGGTGGGGCATTCCTCGCCTGGACAGACCAGAGGCCCGGACCTGGTAGTAAAGTCTGTGCCCAGAGATTCGACGCTTACGGAAACGCTCTCTGGGCGGCAGGGGGCGTCCAAGTCACTATGACGATATCGTATGACCAGCAGCGCGCAAATATCGTCCCGGTAGGGGACGGCGGTGCGATCGTCGTCTATGCGCACGAATATTCTGTCGGTAATAATAATATCAGGGCGCAGCGTTTCGATGCCGACGGTAATATGCTCTGGACCGTCATTGGGATCTCAATCGCTGTAGCAGCCGGAGACCAGACATATCCGGTAGCTGTCTCGGACGGTGTGGGTGGTGCAGTCATCGCCTGGCGGGATGAACGGATGGGCAACAGGGATGTTTATGCCCAGCGGGTCGATTCGTCGGGAGTAGTGCAGTGGACAGCGGAAGGAGTCGCCATATGTACAGATGTTGAGGACCAGTTCAACATCGTGATCGTGTCGGACGGCAATCACGGGGGGATCATCTCCTGGACCGATTTTCGTGCGGCGACAAGCTCCGACATCTATGCGCAGAGGATACGGTACAATGGTGTTGTAGCGTGGTCCGCCAATGGTATCGCCGTCTGCTCGGTCACGGGTTACCAGAACACTCCACAGATCATTTCTGATGACAGCGGTGGGGCGATCGTGACATGGAACGATTATCGCGCCGTTACCCATACAGATATATACGCTCAGCGTATCGATGCCGGCGGCTGGACGCTGTGGACGATGGGTGGAGTCGCGGTCTGTACCGAAGCCAGCGACCAGGGATCCCCGCAGTTAGTGCCCGATGGCAGCGGAGGGGCAGTAATCGCGTGGCACGATTTCAGGGCGGTGATGTTCGCTCACTGGAACATCTATGCCCAGCGACTTGATTTAAACGGGGTGGCGCAGTGGACCGCTAATGGAGTAGTGATATGCGATGCTCTGGGCGACCAGGAAGAACCGGAGATGGCCCCATCCGTCAACGGCGGGGCGATCATCGCCTGGGAGGACGACAGGTACGGTAACGAAGATGTATACGCGCAGAAGGTCGATGGCAGCGGTAATCTTCTATGGGATACATACGGGATCCCGGTCTCTGATGTGTCCGATATGCAGCTGCATCCCCGACTTGTAGAGGATGGAGAGGGCGGTGCATTGATCTCTTGGATGGATAACCGGCCGATCGAATACAACTGGGATCTCTATGCGTTGAGGATGGATAGCCAGGGATACTGGGGTTACCCCTCGGCCTATATAACTTCGGTGGAAGATGTCCCGCACGATGAGGGGCTGCAGGTGACAGTGACCTGGGATGCCGCGCGTGTCGACGACTACCCATACGCTGCGGTCGCTGAATACGATGTGTACAGATCCATTTTATCTTATCCCGATTATTCCTGGACGTTACTCGGCAGCGTCGAGGCGTTCCAGCTTGCATCATATTCATACACCGATGCGACGACGGCCGACTCGACTCTGATCGATCCAAATTATCACCATTACAGGATCGTGGCCAGATCCGCATCGCCCACCGTTTTCTGGACCTCCCCGCCCGACAGCGGGTACTCGGTGGACAATGTCAATCCGCCGCCACCTGTGTCGTCCTGGGTCGACCAGAACTATCCGAACCCCTTTAATCCGACGACGACGATTCGGTTCGGGATCAGAGTGGCGGGACGGGTCACCCTGCGGATCTACGATGCCACGGGACGACTTGTTGCAGAACTGATCGACGAGCATCGTGTTGCTGCTCAGTACGAGGAAGTCTGGGATGGACGCGACCGGCGGGGCAATCAGGTCGCCAGCGGAGTCTATTTCTACAGCCTCACGACAGTGGAGTTTGAAGAGACGAAGAAGATGTTACTGTTACGATAGGAATCTGGCTGGTGTCAACTTTGTGGCTGATTCGATTTAGCGTAAGCGGTTGAAAATTCAGCAGAAATCCTAATAGTTTTTATGGTATAATGATTGGAGAATTGTAGCAAGCGGCTATCAATATTTTTGGACATCAGAATCTTCCGGGAGGTCGAAAATGGCATCGGACTGGCGCCGTATTCCGGTTTTTTGCATTTGTATCTTAATGCTTTTCCCCATTCTTTTCTTAACTGATGAAGCAGTCGCGCAGACGAGCGACGAGGTCGTCCTGAGGGATGTAATCGCTTTCATCGATATCTACGGTTTTGTGGCCGACACCGTTTACGTCTCCGGATTGACTACATATCAATGGGGCGAAAGGTATTTCAATGGGGTCACCGATGTCATCGATACTGAACTGATAGATGCTAATCTGCACGGCGAACTGACTGGTTTCTGCATTTCTTTCCAGCAGCACCCGTCCCTGCCTTCTCCGGGAAAGGTCGAGTTTCCCGGACCGGGCGCCGATTTTCCCGCTGAGAGTTTCTTCGACGTCTATTTCGAGGTCACGATCCCCGATCTCATGCCGATGGATACTCTTCATACAATTGTTCCGATACATATCAGCGACATAATAGACGAGATGACGCCATATTTTTCGCCCCACATCATGACTCCACCCGGTGCGATAATCCTGTATGACCAGTGGGATACTCCAAGAGGTGAGATCTCTTTCTGGGAGGAAGAGATGATCGAGTATTCGCCTGCGGAGGCGTTCGTCACTGCTGAGACTTCATTCGGCACCGACATAGCGATTGCGCACGACGATACCATTATGTTATCTGCTGCGGTAGCCGGTTACATCGAACCTCTGCCGGGTGTGCCCGCATGCATCCCGACAATACCGTTCAGCGCCGAATTCGGTATAAAGGAAAACGGGATGCCGGGGCCGTTCAGCAGTTTCTATGTCGACCTCGATGGGGCGGGTTGGGAGATCGGAGCGATCGATATTACAGATGAAGGTGACGGATGGGCCGGCTATCTCGATATTGGTCCGTATTCGCCATCCGGCGGATATTACGATATCGAAGTGATATTCAACTATGGACTCTACGACTTGAGGGACACGATCACACTATATATAGATCCTACATCTATAGTACCCGAGTTCGTCGCTTTCAGCCGCGATTCCGTGGCGTTCTTCGAGCAGGACGCTATCGGATCGATAATCGCGAAAGTGATGGATGAAGTTGTGAACGGCGTGAACCTCGTCATCCACCCTCTGGCGGCTGCGATGCAGAGGGAGATCGAGCCGATCAACCAGCATCATCTCACTACAAACAGCAAGCTTGGCGATATACTTTGCGGCCCAGCCTCCGCTGCGGCGTGCCTCAAGTTCTGGGCAAAAAACGGATACCCGGAGATCGAACATCCGAAGGGTGACACGACCAAGACAAAGCTGACCAACAGAAGGATCGGAAGATCGCTGGCCCACAATATGGGTATGAGCCACAAGAGCAAGAGTGCTCCAAAGGTAGACGAGATAGTGGGAGGCATAGAAAAATACCTGGAAAAACACAAATGCAAAAAATGGAAAGTCGAGAGGAAAGATGTGAACGATCTTACCGATGTAGCGACCATGATGAGAGAGTTTGAAACCGAAAACGAAGATGTCATTATGATCATGAGCGACACGATAACGGTAAACGACACACTCAGGACAAGGGGACATGCGGTGACTATGAGTTCCCGGAAATCCGAGGTCTATAAAAAGAGTGTCAACGGGACTGACTCGCTGGTGGCGAAGCAGAAAGTCGATTTCATGGATCCCGATGACGGGACCACAGGTGCAACGAATGAGCACGAGATAGGGGTGGACGAGAAGGGCCATCCGAGGACCGAGGGTTATACAAACATCAATGAAAATTTTAATTCAAACTCGAGGATCTCCGGATATATAAAAGTCTCCCCGCCCGATACGGTTGCAGGAGGCGGCTCGCCGCCCGCGCGCACCGGCTGGCACGGGCAGTACCATATGCCTCAGGAGTACGCGATGCCGACGTATGGAGACTGGATCATCGTTGACTCAAGGCCCTGCTCCGGAAATGGTATCCCCGACACTCTCTACTGGGATACGACAGGATTCCCCGGAGGTCTATATCTGCTGGAGGTAAGGACCACCGATATGTATGGAAACGTCGGAACGGCCCTGAGGTTCGCGGGAATACCGGAATATATTGTCGATTCGAACGAACCCGAGGTGCCGCCGGTCAGGACCGATATCCGGAGTTCGTACCCGAACCCGTTCAATCCGACCACGACGATCGAATACAGCGTGTCGAAACGCACTTCGATAACAATGAGCGTGTACGATGTGTCGGGACGGCTTGTGTCGGTGCTCTTCAAGAACAAGACTGAAGAAGCGGGTATCCACAAGACCGTCTGGGACGGCATGAATTCATCGGGAAGTCGCGTAGCGAGTGGCGTCTATTTCGCCGTGATAAAGTCCGAGGACGGCCTGCGATCGAGGAAGATGATTTTGCTGAGGTGATAGATGCTCAAGATTCTCAGCCCGGTCTACAAGAAGTAGGGACTTGGTCTAGTCGCAGGCTTAATATATGCATAGTAACTAGGGTAATAACAGACATAATATGCATGAATCGGCATTATTTTGTTGCCCGATGAAGGATTCTTTGCCGATCACAGAAGAAGATTTCAGGGGAATACTTGCCAGTGCGATCGATGATCTTGACGTGGAGAGCGCGAGGAGAGAGGTCGAACCATTCGTTAGAGATCCTCTGGCGATGTCGGTCTGGTCGAAGGACTTCTTCCGGGATGTCGTGGGGAGAATAATCCCCATCTGACGTCAACCAATGTGTGGCCGACCGCCATGGCGAAGTATGAAGAAAGGTACGTGAAGGAAAGCACTTTGTCTTTGACAATATGACGGGCTTGTCTCACTATCGTACACACAGGACGATTTTCATTTCAAATGGCCAATGGACGTTTTTCATTTCAAGCGGCCAATGGAGAAAGGAACGATAATGGGTGAGAGTGTGTACAAGATCATCGAACTGGTAGGAACGAGTACCGAATCCTGGGAGAAGGCAGCAACCGCGGCGGTGGAGACTGCCGCGAAGTCTCTCGCGGACCTTCGTATCGCTGAGGTCGTCGAGATGGATCTGCAGCTCGAGGACGGGAAGGTCAACCTGTACAGGGCCAAGGTAAAGGTGTCGTTCAAGTACAAGGACAATTGATCGTATAACA
>JAGLYV010000011.1 GCA_023131975.1 Candidatus Krumholzibacteriia bacterium
GTCATAGAGGAATATACGCGGCCTGCCCGCTATGTGGAAAACGGCACACTGGTCGTCAGGGAGGCTCTCTCCGATCCGGAACTGATCGAGTTCCCGCGGATCGGGACACTCGAGGCATTTAACAGCGATGGGCTGAGGACTCTGGGCAAGACACTGAACGCCAGAAATATGAAAGAAAAGACCCTTCGCTACCCAGGACATATCCAAAAGATGGCCGTCCTGAGAGATACGGGATTCTTCAGCCAGGAAGAGATCGAGATAAACGGCTCCCGTATCAGGCCCCTGGATTTTACGGCAAGACTGCTCTTCCCGAAATGGAAACTGGAGGAAGGCGAGATCGATATCACCGTCATGCGCGTTATAGTCGAGGGAACCGGGAAAGACGGGAAACTGCGTTACACATGGGATCTCTATGACCGTCTGGACGAATCCACCGGCATCCATTCCATGGCGAGGACGACCGGATACACAGCGACGATGGCAGTCAGGATGATCGCGGAAGGCCTGTTCACAAAGAAAGGCGTATCGCCTCCCGAGATAATAGGCCTTCAGCCCGAATGCGTCGAATTCATCCTTAATGGATTAAAAGAACGTGGCATCATCTATTCTGAGAAGATAGAAGAACTCGGTTGATGCTGGCAGCCTGCCAGCGGGAAACATCGATCAGCCGATGAATGGTTCACCGGCCCGTTTCGCTCAACATATATACGGCGAAGGTAGCCAGCCAGTGTTCGCCCTCGTAGTTTCCGCTCGTAATATGTCCGAGTGTGGCCCCGGCATGAAGCTCAGCGCTCTTCTCGAGGACTGGCCCTGCCGGGTGGCCGCCGGGAAGAGCTTTCGCGATCCCGAGCATGCACCATGCCCTGCTCAGATTGAGTCCGTCGAGATGAACGATCTTCGGATCGGTCCGGTCTGACACCTCCGCCGGAAGCAGAAGCGACTCGGGTAGCCCGTTGCTCAACCCGGGTAGAAATCCATCCAGCCATTCCGCGAACTCCTGCTGATCGAGTATCCTTCTCATAAGATCGGCTTCCATCAGGCAGGGAGAAAAGAAGTCATCACCATCGGGCTCCCATCCCCCGGGGCAACCGGCATCGAGAAGAAAATAGTCAGCACTCCTTCTGAGAAGAAGTTCTTCCAGTTCCACGTCGCCGACCGACCTGGCATAATCCAGGGCAAAGGCGATCCCGAATGCCGTGTTGGGATGTACTCCCCTCCGGATCGGGTATTCCTGTCTCGGCAGAAATTCCATATACCGGTCCCTGATCGCCGACGCCAGGGGCCCGATCGTAGCGCTCAGCTCCAGAAGCTTCAGGTCGCTCGACTGCCCGAGTTCCTCGGCGAGTTTGAGAAGCCAGGCCCATCCATATGTGCGTTCGAACGAGACCCTTCTCTCATCTCTGAAATAGGCTGCTTCCACTTCGATATTCTCAGCCGTGAGATTTCTGGTCAGGACATTTCTGATCTCCGGCGCCTCCGCCAAGTCGGGATATCTGTTCAGAACGCGGGCCAGCAACCAATGGCCATGGACCGATGAATGCCAGTCGAAACATCCGTAAAACGATGGGTGTAAGCCGATTGGAGCAATCACCTCATCGTTATTATAGGCTACATGCCCGTCTTTGTTAGGAAATTCACGATCGACACAGGCAAGCGCTACGCGTGCGAACGACGAGGCGGCCTCACGGGAAAGCCCCCCGGAGAGGATCCCGGTCGAGGCGTCAGGTCCACCATACCCGGGCACGACAGCAAGCAGAATACAGGCGAGGAATGTCGAGACACCGACATATACCGCCCCACTGCCCCAGCCTCCAGAAAAACTCCGGCTCAAGGTTCCTTTAAATATTCCCCGTATCAGACCCAGCATTCTCACCCTTCCCGACTTCCGGCACAAAACTCCCCCTCAGTGTTACAGGCTATGCCTGGGGTCGCAGTGCTTCACGAAGTCGGTCGACCATACTCTTTTTCTCGAGACACTCCTCTATCGCCGTCAAGGCCGCGAGTGCGTCACATCCGGCTTCATCAAAAAGATTTTTTATACAGCCCTCGAAAGCGTTCCATATCGGGTCCAGAGCCTCAACAACTGAAGCACCGGCGGGTGTGAGCGAAAGGATCCTCTGCCTTTTGTCGAGATCACCGGGTTCCACCTCAATTATTCCTGCTTTCACCATGTCACCGTATACCTGGCTGATCGCCGGCGGAGATATCCCGAGAGCATCGGCCATATCTGTCACCGTCATCTTTTTGTATCTCGATAGCATGACGCCGACGAGAAACCAACTGTCGTTGAAAGCGATCCCCTGCTCCAGATAGACCTGCGAGACTTCCGCTTTCAGGCTGTCACTCAATCTTTTCATCCTGCTCGCGAACGCGAACGCTCCAAGCTCCTTTAAAACATCTTTCAAAACTGCCCCCCTATTGGTTTGACTTCACCTCACCAAAACGTGCCCGGCAAATGCGCCAGCATAAGCCCTCTTTCTATGGATTCACTCCATATTTTTTCCTGTAGAATCCCAGCATCTCTTTACGATCTTTATCGGACATCTTTCCCGAAAACCATTTATGATCGGGCATCGCCATATATTCTTCGGTCACTCCGTGAAGAAGCTCCTCCGCTTCGGGAATCAACTCCAGATAGAATCTTTCGGCGACTTCATAAAACCCGTGCCACTGGACGTAATCCGGACCGCACATCGCGGCACCGTTCCTGGCCCTGCGACCCTCGTGATGCCAGAGATAGAAATATGTCCACTCTATCTTCTCGTTGAACGGCGTTTCGTCCAGCTTGCCGGCAGCCCTCAACTTGTCCATTATCTCCGTGGCCGGAATGACAAACTTGTCGTTGTACATCTCCACGACCGCGTCGAACTGCGAGTAAAACCCTTCGATATAGAGCGGATTGTGACAGGTCATGCAGACATCTTTCATCGCCAGGCGTTTCCTGTGGTCACTCTCCGTCTTCTTCGAAATGGGCGCCCTGATATTCCACGAAAGCCTCAGACCGATATCGTGCGTGCTGGGCTGGGTCGGAGTGGCGGAGACATGGCATGTCGCGCAGACCGGCGCCGACACGTAATCCACACCGACCAACCAGGGTTCGACTTCCATATTCATCTTATCTTCATGACTTCGGTAGGCAATATTATGCTTCGATTCGGTATAGATCTCCATCTGTGGATGATCCGGCCCCAGGTGACACTTGCCGCAGGTCTCAGGCGTCCTTACCTGTTTCAGGCTGAAATCGTGACGCGAATGGCAGGCGGCACAGCAGCCGACCGTCCCGTCCGGATTGATACGCCCTATCCCGTAATTCGGCCATGTCTCCACCGTAGCCCTGCCCCCGTCATCGATCTCGACTTCCGAACCGTGGCATTGCTGACAGCCCGATACGTTAGCGGC
>JAGLYV010000110.1 GCA_023131975.1 Candidatus Krumholzibacteriia bacterium
ATCAGCCTCTTTGTCCCCGATTTCTCTGTTGGGACTTAACACGACCCTCTGGCTGGTTAACATAATGTCGTTGTGATGTTCTGGTAATTGATATTTGTTCGCAAATGCAGCAGCAGGTTGATTTAATGTGAACCGACTGCAAGATGTTTTATCACCACCGTTGGTGGTAAAATTCCTTGCAACAGGTTCGCTAATGCGACAGGGCTGCGATCAGTGCCTGCCACTTCTTTCGAAGCAGCAGGCACTGGATGGTGGTCTTTTACGTTTTTGTTTTGATCTTCGTAGCCTTTGGTCCGACTATGCAGATACAGTCGATTCCCTCGAATGGAGTGCCATCGAGAAGTACACCGCTGATCGTGAGTGTGACGATATCCCCCTTTACTACTTCTCCGATCAACTGGATTACGTCGAATGTGCTGAATTTTATTGTCAGGTCCATCAGTCCGTCCGGACCTTCTTCGCTGCATTCGCAATCCGTGTCGGTTTCGGCTGGAGCCGAGACATCTTCAAGCTCGCTGTGGAGCGGTATTATCCCTTCCAGAGTGATAGATGAGACATCGATGGTTGTTACGTCAAAATCTGTAGTTCCAAGAATAGCTGCTGGCAGTACTCCGTTGCCAGTCGATCCCGGATTGAAGGGATTCGGACAGGAGCCCGGTTTGATATCCAGATCTACCGTGCGAGCCAGCGAACTGATCCGGACATTGTCTACATCGGTGATCGAGCCCCAGTAGTCGCCAAAACCTATTCTGCCGGAGAGGTACTGGTTTTCAGAGTCGTTGCCCTCGATTGTCCAGTCAGCTGGTTCGAATTCGTTTTTCAGCCAGACCTTGACCTTGATCTGTGTTCCGCAGACGTAGACCCTGAAAGTATACCACTGCCCGAGTATCCAGTTGAATTCTACAACCGGAGATATGTATATCGGTGTGTAATCGGAAAGTGTCTTGTAAATCGTGATGAAATTCGGTGGTGTGTCGGTAGGTTTGTGAGAAGAGAAATATATATTGTATCCGTAAGGATATGAATTGTTTTCCGAACGGATATAGATAAACCTCTGATCCTTGTGCCAGCTCTCGGTATGCATTCTCAGATCGAAGGTCATCTCGAAATCATCAAAATTATCGCGGCAGGTAAGTATATCGGTATACCGGTTTGACCAGTCGTAGGGAGACTGTGGGGGGGAGGATATATATCCGTTGCCCTCTTCTGTCGCAGGTGCCCATTGTACGTTGCCCGCAGTTTCGAGATACCATACATCCGTATCAATCCCTGAATCGAAATTATCCTCGAAAACAGTCGCGCCTGCCTCCAGCAAACTGGTCGAACCATCGTCATCCTGGTTCATGGAGATATCCCCGGATTCCAGCGGGTTCTCATGTTGCCCGCATCCGGAGAACAATAGAATCATAGAAATTGTCAAGCAGAGTAATCGAATACACTTCATTTCAATCATGCCCCCTTGTAAATAAAATCATAAACCAGATTGAAATTGACGATCAGGATTTCATGGATCACCCCTTTCTGCCATCAGTCCCCCCTAGCTGGTCATGAATCGGATTCCCATATGGAGGTTCTTCCCGGGAGTGTTACGGAATGGATTCTCCGGCAAGGAATGATCACATTTTAAGTATGGAATAGATGTCGAACAAACGATGTGTTACAGAAGACCATGCCCATCATGTGATCTATCTGGAGCCCGATAGAAACACGTAGCCCGATCCGTGAGACACCTGATTTTCTTTTTGGATGGATAAGAACTCCATATCCCCTATACACAACTACTACCACAGGCGGTGCGTTTTGTCAACAAATTGAGCTGACCAGTCCTGTACAGTAAATTGAGGTTACCAGGGCCTGCACAGTGATGGCGATGTTTGTCTGGCCGTCTGGCCTCTGTGTGGTTTCCTGATTATGGCGGCCCTTATCTGAGAGGTAGGCAGATCACCTGTTCAAAAATCCCGACCGGCGATGGATCATAGGTTGCCCGAGGATGAGATAAAAATTGTCGTATCCCGCCTCGGCAAATCCCCAGCCGATGTAGATCGGACCTATATAGCTGTCGAGTCCCAGAAATACGCTGCCCGCGACGATCCCGTCCGCGAGATCGATATCCTCCCTGTCCTGAAAGACATTGCCGTATTCGAGGGAAAGGCCGGCGTAGACCGGCAGGATGAACAGGGTCCCGAGTTTTCTGTAAAAAGCGCCGTACAACAGCCCAGCGTGCTGACCGATAAGTTCGTTTCGTTCCAGGCCTGAAAGCCTCATGAATCCGCCCAGGTTGAACCGGCTCTGCATCGGCGCGTCGCTGTGGCGGGTCAACGCAACCATCCCACCCAGCAGGCCGGTGTTTTGCCCCACAGTTTTCGCGCATGTCCCTTCGACGGTTCCCTGCTCGAACTCGTAGTCCGAACCAAGGGCATCGAGGTCCGCGGAGATACG
>JAGLYV010000111.1 GCA_023131975.1 Candidatus Krumholzibacteriia bacterium
AGAAACAGTCTTCCCGAATCAAATTTGTAGTCGGGGATGGTCGGGTCTCCCGCCAGTATTTCCATCTTGCCCATGTCCCGGATCAGCCCCCCGCGGAGCTCTCCCCAGGTCCCAAGCTCGCGACCGCCAGCTACCTCGATGCTGTAGCGTTTCATGCCCCACTCCGCCAGCCTGTTGCTGTTGGCGTCGAATACATTTATCGCCCACTCACCGAATGAAGCCCGCAGCTGAATGAAATTGCGGAGTTTGAGGTCGAGTGGCTGATAGAGTTCGGTGAACACTCCCGGCTCCTGTCCTATCTGGGCACCGATACGCCATTCGCCATTCCGGGAATTGATCGCTGTACGCGTGTACGCGGCGGCGAGGTTGAAATTCGGGCTTTCGTAATCCTCGTACACCGCCGCGCCGAACTGAAGGTAGTTCGGGCCCCAGGACGCTTCCCGGGCGGTCAATGTCAGCACGCAGTTGCCGGATTCCTGCTCTACATCGTAACAGACCGATTCGAACAGCTTGAGTCCGTAGATGCGGGACAGATCACGCTCGAGCAGATCGATGTCGAGAGGCTGTCCCGGTTCGATATTGAGCATGGAGGTGATTACGCCATCGGCAAGCCGGGATTCATTCACAAGCCTTATTTCGTCAATGACCGGAACGGACCAGGTTCTCTCGCGACCGGCCAGATGATCTTCATAATCATTCTCAGTCATTGAAAGTCTGACGAGTTTATCGGAGACCGCTTCCGCGGCGGTGACGCCGGTAGGGATCGCGTCCCCGGCTCGCTCGAAGGACCCGGTAGTTATGTCACCGAGATCGGGTTTTATAAAGATGTCCTCGTCAGCCAGTGAGGCGATCTGAATGTCGGTGTTGCGTCTTGTCAGGATGCCGCTGAGTTGATCGGTGACTGCCATGACAGAATTGAGTTCCTCGATACTTTGGAGGGGAGTGCTTATATCGACCGCGATGACGATGTCGGCGCCCATCTGGCGAACGACATCGATAGGCAGGTTGCAGCTTACTCCGCCATCGATGAGAAGCATGTCGTCGATCTCCTTCGGGGCGAAGATGACAGGGATGGACATGCTTGTTCTCATCGCCAGTGCCAGATTACCCTGGCTGGTCACCACCGTTTTGCCTGTGACAAGGTCGGCAGACACGGCGCGGTATGGAATCGCGAAATCGTCGAAATCCCGTATCATCATGACCGGCATGGTGTATCTTTTCAGGAGGAGATCGATCTTCTGACCATCGAGCAGTCCTCTGGGAAAGCTGAGTTTGACTCCGGTCAGCCCCGGTTTGTTTTTGACCAGGTAGAAGTCATCGTCCCTCTTGCGGCGAAAGGACCGGTCAGTCCGGGGGATGTTTTCGATAAAGGCGTCCAGCCAGTCGATACGGGTGACGGTCTCCTCAAGCTCATCTACGGACATCCCGGAAGCATACAGGCCTCCGATGATGGAACCCATACTTGTGCCGGCGATATAGTCTATGGGGATGTGGTATTTCTCCAGCACCCTCAGTACTCCGATATGAGCCGCGCCCCGGGCGCCGCCGCCGCTGAGCGCCAGCCCGATCTTCGGGCGTTCTTTATTTTTTGTTCCCTGACTTTTGGCAAGGGCCATTGCGGGCGACAGGATCATGGCGGCACAGATCAGAGTTGCCGCGCATCGGGATATTTTTAATAGTATGCTCAAAGGGTTCCTCCTCAGGTATATTCTGACTTATAAAGGACCGATCGCCACTATTCAAATTATTTATATCGGGCGGGCACTGATATCGGGGACCTTCCCAAAAACTCTTTCACCTGATAGAGGGGGCAGACCACGATCTATATCCGCAAAGACAAAATGAAAGTTCCCGGTAAAATGTTTGACACCCCATTCTAATAATCCTACAATCCTCAAAACACACAACAAAGGTTCAGGCATAACTGTTGATCTGGTTATTGTTCCTTCGTCTGGAGGAACAAGGAAAGGTGGATGTTATGTACGATGGAAGGTGGAACAGGGCCAAGTATCTTGTAGCTGCTGTCGCGATGTCTGTGGTCTCGTTTATTATCTCATATGGGGCAGCATCAGCTGGAGGTGAAGGTGGCGCATTTGCATTCCAGATGATATGGATGGTGGTGGGTAGTGTTATTGCGTCAATATTTATCGTAAAACGTTTTCATGATCTGGACCGTCCCGGAGTCCATTATTGGCTGCTGTTGATTCCCCTCTACAATATTTATGTGGCATTGATCCTGTTATTCCAGAAGGGGACGACCGGACCTAACAAGTATGGTGAGGATCCCCTGAAGCAGGGTGGAGATTCCCTGAGCCAGGGTGGAGATTCTCTGAACCAG
>JAGLYV010000112.1 GCA_023131975.1 Candidatus Krumholzibacteriia bacterium
GACGGTTTGATGGAGGCTTGAATGACCAAAAGAGTAATTACAGGACTTATGATCACACTGGTGCTTCTTGCGGTCGCCAGGCGCCTGTCCATGAACAACTCCGAAGGCCTTATGTCCTCATCGGGAGGAGTGACCGTCGTTCACTCTACCGTGTTCGAGCAGGTCGGGCGGGAAATGCCTCTGCTCACTGTCCGGGTCGAACCAGCGGATGGAGCAAGCGCGTACCTGATCTACAGGGCTACCGGGGCAGGATCTGACAGTACAATAATAGTCGAGATGACAGCGGGGGAGAACGGATTCTTCACCGGCCATCTTCCGGATCTGGAAAAAGGAAACAGGCTCGGATATGCTTTTGAAGTGATGGTGCGGGACGGGGCTTTGGGAGATGAAGAGTCGGAGGGTCAGAAAAGCTTGCGACTACCCGGGGAGGAAGGGTCGTTCCTCACTTTGAAATACAAGGGAGAGGTCTCGACCCTGGCTCTGATACTGCACGTGATATTCATGTTTGGGGCTTTTTTCTTCATGGTGGAATCGGGGTTGTGCGCGATACCCGTGTTCAAAGGCACCGAAGACAAGGCGATGACCGCGGTGATGGTGAGGTGGGTCGTCATATTCACTTTTATAGGTGGCTGGCCTCTCGGGTTCATCCTGAATTACCAGAGATTTGGTCCGGTATGGGAAGGTTTTCCATTCGGATATGATATTACCGATAATAAGACACAACTCATGCTGGTGATATGGGCGATCACAGTGCTGCTTTCTCTCGGAAGCTTTTTTGGGAAGGGTGAAGAGAAGGACAAGCTGGGCAGGAAAGGGTTCGCGATAGCAGTCCTGATGAGCACAATACTCAGTTTTCTTATATTCCTGGTTCCGCACAGTCTGTGATATGTGTCCTATGAATACTTCTGAAACAAAGGATATTTTCATCACCAGCCGCGTATGCCTCGCGCCGATGGCAGGTTTTACAGACGCGCCATACCGGTTGATATGCAGGGAATTCGGAGCTGATTTCTGTGTGACGGAGATGGTGAGCGCTGACGGCCTGGTACGTGCCGGAGACAAGACACGCAGGATCATGGAGAGGCTCGAGGGCGAAGGCCCCGTGGGGGTGCAGCTTTTTGGGTCCGACCCTGGGATACTGGCCGAAGCGGCCAAAATAGTCGAGGAGACCGGGCCTGCCTTCATCGACCTGAATTTCGGCTGTCCGGTGAAAAAAGTCACCAGAAGAAATGGTGGGGTGGCGATCATGCGCGATCTGGACCTGATGGAACAGATATGCAGCCGGGTCGTGCAGGCTGTCAATCTGCCGGTAACGGCCAAGATACGCAGCGGGTGGAGCGCCGTGGAGGAGAATTATATCGAGGCGGGCCGGGTGGCACAGGGAGCCGGGTGCGCGGCGGTAGCGATCCACGCGAGGTACCGCACGCAGGGATTCTCGGGTAACGCCACATGGGCGCATATCGCGAAGCTCAGAAGTGAGCTTGATATCCCGGTCATTGCCAACGGAGATGTGAAGGAACCGGAAGACTATTTTAAAATAGTTGATGAAACAGGATGCACACTTGTTATGATAGGCAGAGGCGCGTTCGGGCGTCCCTGGATATTCAGGGAGATCAAGGATCGGCTTTCGAGTGGGGAGGGATCCCGGGATCTGGAATCATCGGAACGGGAACTGTCCGAGCGGAATTCGTCCGACCGGGAACCGCCGGGCGGCATGGCTCTTTCAGGCCGTCTTGATATTCTCAGTCGATTTCTGGAAATGGAGATCGCGTGGAAGGGCGAGAAGCTGGCCTTACTCGAGATGCGCAAGTTTTACAGATGGTTTCTCCGGGGGCATCCGGGTATGAAGAAATACAGGATGTCGCTGGTTACGGCGGAGACCAGGGAGGCCGTTCTCGGCCACTTGTCGATGCTCAGAGAGGAGATAGAGAATAAATGGATGAAGCCCGCTTAAAAGAATTGCTGGAGAATGTCGCCGGCGGGAAAATGGATGTCACCCAGGCACTGGACAGGCTCAAAGTACTTCCTTTCGAGGATATGGAGTACGCGAGGGTCGATCATCACCGGGCCCTCAGAAGGGGCTTCCCTGAAGTCATCTTCTGTGAAGGCAAAACGCCGGAGCAGATCGTGGGCATCTCGAAAAAGATAGTGGAACATGGCAGTAATCTCCTCGCGACAAGGTGCAGCGCCGAGGCGTTTGAGGTTGTGTCCTCCGATTTTCCGGATGCTCAGTGGCATAAAGAGGGTTCGTTGTTTGCCGTTGAGACACGTGAGATCGAGAGAAGGGGAAGGGTAGCGATCGTCAGCGGTGGGACATCAGATATTGGGGTTGCCGAAGAAGCAGCCTGGACGGCGCATTATTTCGGATGCCATGTCGACAAGTTCAATGATGTCGGTGTGGCGGGGATACACAGGCTGTTCTCATGCTGGGAAGATATCCGCAAGGCCGATGTGATAATTGTCATAGCCGGGATGGAGGGGGCGCTGGCCAGCGTTGTGGCCGGAATCGCCGAGGCGCCGATTGTGGCTGTTCCCACGAGTATCGGTTACGGCGCGAGTTTTGGCGGATTGGCGGCCCTGCTGGCGATGCTGAACAGCTGCGCCGGCGGAGTGACTGTCGTGAATATAGATAACGGGTTCGGCGCGGCTTATGCCGCAGCCGTGATCTGCAGGAAAATACATGGGCGTAGCGATCTTGCCGGTGGAGAGAAGGAGAAGAAGTGACGCGATCAGGAACCAGAAAGAAAAACGCGAAAAAAACTACATCCAGGATCAAGGTGGGAGCCGGCAAGGCCAGGGCTGGAGCCGGATCTGCAGCCGTCAAAAAGAACATCAAGGATCCCGGAATGCTCGTCATAGATCCGGCCGGAGGGCTCAGTGGAGATATGTTTCTCGGTGCCCTGTTCGCGCTGGGAGTGAAGCCAGCTGAAGTACAGGCGGAAGTCTCGCGGCTTCCCGGGCTCGAGCCTTTCAGGATCGTGTTCGGCAGGGTAAAACGGCATAGCATATCCGCCGTGAGGGCTAAAGTGATCTGCCCCGAGAAGGCCCATTCGAGAGATCTGGCGAAGATACTCTCCATGATAAAGAGGTCGGGGCTCGACAAGAAGGTGCGGGAGATGGCTGAGAAGACATTTCTCGTGCTGGGAGAAGCCGAGGGAAAGATCCATGGGATGCCGCTCGAGAGAGTCCATTTTCATGAAGTGGGCGCGGTAGACTCCATAGTGGATATTGTCGGAGCGGCGGTTGCTCTTTCGAAGCTGGGATTCCCGGCGCTGTACCACAGGCCGTTTGTTTTCGGGTGTGGAAAGATCTCGATAGCTCACGGGAGACTGCCCGTGCCGGCCCCCGCGACACTCGAAGTATTGAAAGGTCGCACAGTGACATTTTCCGACGAGGTGGGCGAAGTCGTCACCCCGACCGGGGCCGCCCTGATGAAGGCCCTGGCGGAAGAACTGCCGGTGAGCGCGGAAATAGTGCCCGAGAAGATCGTATACTCGGTCGGAACACGCGAAAAGGAGCCCGGCCCCGGGATGCTGAGAGTCGTTCAGGCCGTTCCCGCGTCGGGCAAAGGTTACGTCGTTACGATCAATACGACGATCGACGATATGAGTCCCGAGATCTATGGATATCTCCAGGAGAGGTTGTTCGAGGCAGGCGCTCTCGAATCGTATGTGACCCCGGTACTGATGAAGAAGGGTCGACCTGGTTCCCTTCTGACCGTTCTTTGCTCCATCGAGAACAGGGACCGGGTGCTTGGGCTGATATTCGAAGAGACGACTACGCTGGGCGTGAGGGTGACGATCGAGGGCAGGGCGGAGCTCGAGCGTTATCATAAGAATGTAAAAACGAAATATGGTACGGTCGCGGTGAAGTTCGGGGTACTTCCCGGTGGGAAGGTCAAGTACGCTCCTGAGTACGAAGCCTGCCGAAGAATCGCTATCAAGGCCGGAGTACCGGTCAGGTCTGTCTATGAAGAAGCCGTGAAGGCCGCGGGGAAAATAAAGTGAAATATTCTGATAAATACAATGTCTGGACGAAGCCGGGCACTATTCGGGCAAGATCGACAGTCGCGTGGGCAAAGCCTGCCGGCGCGTGGGCAAGGCCCGCGATTCTCCTGATTCTGGTTTGTGCCCTGGCTCTTGCCGCATCCTGCGCCGGGCAGAAGGGTGGGGGGATGCAGATCTCCGTCGGCGATTCGATCACTCACAGGATCAAGGTGGGAGAAAGCTGGGAATCGATCGCGATGGAATACTATGGCGATTCGGGCAGGGCTTCTGATGTGGCCAGATACAACGGAATGGATCCGGCCATCGCTCCGGAACCCGGAACGGGGATACGCGTTCTCCTGACTACAGAGGACCGGAGGAAGCTCGATCGGCTGGTCGAAGCGGCGACTTTCTATAATACCGGGCTGGAGCTTGCTTCGCAGGAAAAGTATTCTGAAGCCGCATCGAATTTTGAAAAGGCCATCGAAAAGGATCGTGGATTCACTGACGCGATATACAATCTCGGCGTGACCTGGCAAAAACTCGGTATGCACAGGAAGGCTGTCGATCTATTGAGTGCCCCCGATATGAAAGAGATAACCACGCCCGAGTATCTCTACGCTCTCGGAGTGTCTTATTTTCATCTGCGTAATTATAATAAGGCCAAGGATGCGTTCGAAGCGGTTCGCAAGATCGACCCGCTGCACCTGAAGTCCCTGTTCTCGCTTGCTGTCATTTACGAGAAGAAGGGGCGATTGGATGATGCCGCTACCATGTTGCGTGAGTATATAAAGGCCGCGCCGGATGGTGCCTGGAGGGATCAGGCAAGAGCAAAGCTGGAGAATCTGAAGGAATAAGTATGACGAACCAACCGATAGAAGATCTTAAACGCGAAGAGATGATCGAGTTCATGGATAGCTGGATAAAAGCCTGGAACGATCATGATCTGGAAAAGGTGCTCGAGGGATTCGCCGGGGATGTCACTTTCGAAAGCTGGACGGGGATAAGGCTGAAAGGGAAGAATGGTATCCGGGACGCATGGGCGGCATGGTTCGAAGGGCACGGGGGGTTCAGGTTTATTCCAGAGGAAGTCTTTGTCGACGAGAAGCAGCAGAAAGCGGTATGGAGTTGGCGGTATGAAGGTCCATCGTTCTCCAGCAGCTCTGCCGGCGAACTGGAGATCAGGCGTGGAGTGGATGTCCTTCTGTTCGAGGGTGGCCTGATAAAGACGAAGCAGACCTATTCGAAGACGATGATCGAGATCGGCGGCCGGAAAGTCGTGCTGAAATAAGGCGACAGTTCTGGATATCTATTGAAAAATGACGCCATTTCCTATATCGTATCTTTGTGATTCGGGACGTTAGAATAATAACATTAATGATCATCCTGCTCCTTGTCGGCCTGGTATATCCTGCCGGGTATGGTGTCGGGCAAGTGTATCCCGGTGTTGAGGATACTACGCAGGGATCTTCTACCGACCAATTCATCTCCTCTCAACTTGAAACAGGCAATGATCTATCGGTGGCTTCGGGATGGGTCGAAGGGGGCATGCCGATATGTGAGGTGGAGTCTATGATGGGTCCACCTAAAATGATATCTGATGGGTATGAGGGGATTATTATTATATGGAGAGACTATCGTAATGATGATGGGGATATTTATGGTCAGAGAATAGGGCCATACGGAGAGATCCTCTGGTCTATAGATGGAGAGGCGTTGATTGTAGCGAATGGAATACAATCGGGCGTGACAGCGATTGCCGATGGTGAGGGGGGAGCTTATCTGGCCTGGGTCGATTACCATCCAGACTATGAATCCAAAGCATATGTTCAAAGGATAGATGGTACAGGTAATACATTGTGGCAAGATGGCGGGATCCCCGTTTATTCTCCGTCTCAGCGGCAACTTGGTCCGAAGCTGGTATCTGACGGTGAGGGCGGCATAATTGTCTTGTGGCAGGCTGTCCATTACAGGCTACGTGCGCAGCGCTTTAACATTTATGGAGAAAGATTGTGGGCAGAAGGAGGGGTCAATATCACGGATAATCCGATCTCTTCGGGACTTTACCGGATCTGTCCGTCGGGTGGGGGTGCTGTTGTGGTGACGTGGGTGACGTCAGGGGATATCGATGGATGGAAAATATGTGCCCGGGGATTGGAATCAGATGGCACGCTGGCCTGGGGAGAAGAAAAGACTGTCGTGACGAACCCATATTCCTATATCGGGTTCGATGCCTGCGAAGCCTCGGATGGAGGGATCTATGTTGTCTGGGGTGAATCGTCTCTGTATGCTACAAGGTTCTGGATGAAAGTCCAGAAGATCACTGGTGATGGTACTTCGGCATGGATTGATGCGGGGGTGGAGGCCTGTGACCAATGGTATAGATGCCGCAAGCCGATCATCCTCGAGGGAAAGGGTGGAGAGGTATTTGTCGTATGGGAGTTGATTCAGGGAAGCAAGATCTGGCAATACGCGCAAAAAATGAATTCTGATGGCGCTATTCACTGGGGAGGGACAGGCCTTGTCGTAGGTCATGCGGCATCTTACCTGGAAAGATTCAAAGCAATACATGATGGTCATGGAGGAGTGATATCGGCCTGGTATGAAAACAGGGATCCAGGGCAGTACGATATCATCGCGCAGCATTTTGATTCCGAAGGGGTCTATCACTGGACTATTATAGGGTTGCGTGTTACCTCGGATGAAAGTATGCAATTGTATCCGTCTATTCTGGCCGATGGAAAAGGTGGGGCGTTCATTGCGTGGTGGGACGGGAAAACTGGTGGGAATATCCACGCGACTCGAGTCGATTACTGGGGGGAACTTGTACCTGGATTATTTAATAAATATACAGCCAGAGTGACCGACCAGACGATAGTACTGAATTGGTACCTCACTCAGACCTCCCCTGAAATGAGATTTCGGGTATCCAGAGCTATGGAACCGGATTGGGATTTTATTCTGATTCCCGATGCGCATATCTCAGCCAGCTGGTCATCCTTCTCTTTTAAAGATACCGGACTGATGCCGGGCACCGCTTATAGATATCGGGTGGACATTCTGTATGAAAGTGGTTCAAGGGAACTCTTTACTACTGATCCCATTACCACGGCCAGCCTGCCAGTGACTCTATATCGGAACAGTCCCAACCCGTTTAACTACGGGACGGAGATCCGGTTTTATATCCCCGCTCCGGCTCAAGTCAGGCTTTGTGTGTACGATATTTCGGGAAGGATCATTGCCAATATCCTGAATCAACCAAAAGAATCCGGCTATTACCTGGAGCATTGGGATGGTAGAAACGATTCTGGCACACGGATCCCGCCTGGAGTATACTTTCTCAGCCTGACCGCGAATGACGAATCGACGTCTCGGAAGATCGTTATATTGCCGCGTTAATCAAGGTTATACTATGAGAAAAGTTACAAAAGAGATCATTGCTACGCTGAAGGCCCTCGGTGACCCCGCGATGGCGCAGCCGAGAGAGCATTCCTGAAAAACACTACAGGAATATGCCCCGCACGATGCTTCGCTATGCTATAGAAAAATTCCCCGAGAAAGAACGAAAGACCTGGCTCAGGGGCTTGATGTAACTATACCGGACGGTTGTCCTGTTTGTACGTAAATAGCAGGTAAATAAGTAATATGTTTACATAATCCCTGACATATGGTATGATGCCCCCGTCGGATAGCTTACAGAGTCAGGGGTAGTCACGATGTTTGTGATGAGGAGGTGATGTAAGCAAATTTGGCACCACAGGGGGAATCATCACAAGCGTTTTCTGGCGGTACTGCAAGCTACCTTCGACAGCTAAATCATTCTTTGCCTCCGCGGGTTTCAATCAGGAGGGGGGTCGATCATGAAGAAAATGATTTTGACTCTCGCCATCATATTCCTGATTCCGGGAATGCTGATGGCATGCCCTACAATGGGTGTCTACCACAGAGGTAGACTTCATTACGATCCGGTCGGACCATTTATACAATTCGAACTGGAATTGTACATCGTTCACTGGGAACATTTTGTCACAGCGGTCGAGTATCAGTTATTGACACCTACTGACCCTTCACATTCAATGTTTCTGATACTTGGTGTCACTTATCCGCCGAAACAGTCTCTTATGCTGGGTAATCCGTTCGGAGGCCATTCGATTACTTTCTGGCCTCCATGTTCAGGATATCCGGACGGGTATGACCTTCTTGCCACGTACATATGCTTGACGGTTGTCCCGTGTGAGCAGATGTATGACTATCCACTGGTTATAGTCCCTCATCCGGACAGCGGCGAACTGCGTGGTACCTTCTATCCTGACAATGAGATGTTCAAGATAGCCGGATTGACTACACACTTGTGTTTGCATGAGGTCTCGGTCACAGGAGACAGCTGGGGAGCCATAAAATCGCTGTATAAAGAATAGGGGAATACCAGTTTTTAAAAAGTTCAGTATTTATTAATGCCTGATCGATCATTCGGCAGAGTGGGGGATTGTTTTTTAAAATCTGTCGTATTTATGGTAGAGTCCTTTCTGCAGCCCCGCCGACTTCGGGCGGATAATCAATGAAATTTACTCTCCTTTGTGTTACTATATGCCATGCCCTCAGGGGAAAAACCTATTCAAAAACAGCAGCGGGAGGTGTCTCAGAATGAATAAAACTTTTGTTTTCTCAGTTCTGGTCATATTCGTTCTGGTCTGTGTAGCGGCTATGCCGACTAACGCCGGAGCGGAGGGAAGAGACTATTTCAAGTATCAATCGCCGATTCCTGGCGCAAGGCAGGTGTCTCCAGGCACGAGCATGATATTCCGGGCAGGCACAACACTCGAATCAAACCTGCCTTCCGGAGCGCGGGGACTGGAATCATTGGTAGAGGTGACGGGGTCAGCCAGCGGAATAATAAATGGCAGCTGGAAACTTGCCCGCGACGGGCGGACGATGATCTTCAAGCCGCGAAGAGAATTTATTTTGGGGGAGACCGTTACTATGACTCTCCTTGATCCCGCGGACATGACGCAGAGGTTGTATTCATCGAGTTTCAGAGTCAAGTCACGTATCATCGAATACACTCCAGAGCTCGAAAGCCAGATCGACCTGGAGGAGTCAGAAAGTGAGCTGGCCGGGGAGCTCAAGAGTCAGCGCTGGAAAAAGAAGGACGATGCTGAACTTACGCTACCAGATAATTTTCCTGTCATTGAGATCACGGTGACAGGCCAGACGGCCCCCGGATATATTTTTATGACCAACAATTCCGGGAGGAATGGGGTAGAGGGGAACTATATGATGATCCTGGACGACACCGGATATACGGAGTTCTTCAGGGAGATGCCCGGCAAGGTAATGGATTTCAAAACACAGCCGAATAAAACTCTTTCATATTTTCACGGCCTTACAAATTATTTCTATCGCATGGACGACACGTACACGGTGATCGACAGCTTCATGACCGAAGGCTACCCGATAGATATGCACGATCTCGTGATCAGTCCTGATGGACACGCCCTGCTCATCGCCAACGATCCCAATATCGTCGATATGAGTGAGCTCGTAGCGGGTGGGGATACGGCTGCCCTCGTCACCGGTAATGTGATCCAGGAGTTCGACCCTGCCGGTAATCTGGTCTTCGAATGGCGGACGATCGACCATTTCGATATTCTCGACACGAATATCGACCTCACCGGGCACAAGATCCGGTACGCGCATGTAAACGCCGTCGAGTTCGATAGCGATGGTAATATTATGATCTCAAGCAGGCACCAGAGCGAGATCACCAAGATCAACCGCGAAACGGGCGAGGTCATATGGCGGATGGGAGGAGCAAACAACCAGTTTGAACTCATCGGTGATACGCAGTGGTTTTCACGCCAGCACGATATCAGGAGGCTGCCGAACGGTCACGTGACACTCTTCGACAACGGGAACCTGAACGATCCGCGGGAATCGAGAGGTGTCGAGTACGAACTCGACGAGGTCAACATGGTCGCGACATTAGTCTGGCAGTACCGTAACGATCCCCTGGCCTACGGTAGCTCAAGGGGGAGCACCCGGAGGCTCTCCAACGGAAACACGATCATCGGCTATGGTAGCGGAAGGCCGTCCGCGGTCGAAGTGGCGTATGACGGAACGAAGGTAATGGAGCTCGAGCTGCCGGCTAAGAATATCAGCTACAGGACGTTCCGTTTTCCCTGGAGTGGGAAGGCCGCTGTGCCCACCGCATGGATAGTGGAAGGTGAGGACAGGATAGCGGTCTGGTTTACGAAGTTCGGGGATGACAAGGTGGCCCGATATTATCTGTATGGGGGAGATTTTCCGAATCCGACCAGCAGGATAGGCGTGTCCGAGGACAACTCGATCGATGTACACGAGTTGATGCCAGGAGTGACGTACTATTTCAGGGTCACTGCTGTGGACCGTCATGGTGTAGAGAGTCCGTTCTCAAACGAGATATCATACACCGCAGAGTTTTCGGACTCGCATATAGTTTTCGATGCCGGCCTGAAGGTGACTCCGAGAGCGCTTGATATGGAATCTGACGGGAATTGGATCTTGGCACATATTTCTTTTCCGGACAGCATCGACCAGAACGTGTCGGCAATCGATATCGAGACGGTCATGCTGAATGGCCGCATGCTGATCGACTGGTTTCCGAAGAAATGGGGAGCTAAAGAGATCGACGGAGTGGACAATGGCGCTGGTGGAGTGAAGCAGCAGATAAACCTGAAGTTCTCCCGCGAAGAGTTCATCGATCTTTTCGGGACGGAGACAGGGCCGGTCCCGGTATCGATCAGCGGGATCGTGGGAGAGAACTCATTCGTGGGGTTTGATACGATCTGTGTTTTCCAGGGTGACGACAGTACCTGCTGTTATAACGACGGGGATGAGAATAGCGATGAGAATGGAGACGACCAGGGTGAAGGTGACAATGACGGCGTCGATGATGGTGACGATCCAGACATCGAGGATCCCGTTATTGACGATCCGACAGATGACTCAAAACCTGAAGTCCTCGTAGTACATCAGAACTATCCGAACCCGTTCAACCCCGTGACATGCATCAGGTTCGACCTGCCCGCGCGTATGCGCGTGAGCCTGAGTATTTACGATATCCGTGGAGGGCTCGTAGCGACTCTGGCCGACAGGGAGATGGATGCCGGCAGTCGCCAGGTCGTCTGGGATGGATTGAATGCCGCCGGCGATCCGGTCGTGTCGGGAGTATACTTCTACAAGCTCACAACGCGGGAAAAGATAGTAACGAAAAAAATGGTGTTGCTCCGGTAATGCCGTATCCTATATCTTTGAGAAGAGGGATGGAGTGTTGTCGCTCCATCCTTTCTTTTAACATGGAGATGAGTGGATGAAATCATTTGCAAACACGATTCTGGTTTTTTCGCTGGTAATATTTATATCTTCGATTGCCGTGGCAGCGCCTGCTGGCACGAACGGTTCCGGACAGGATTCAGATGAACAATCTGATGACCTGAGAGCAACCGCTCCGAAGATCTACATAGGTTGCAATAATTGCGACGAGGCGTATCTCAGGACCGAGATCGAGTTTGTCAATTTCGTCCGGGACAGAAAAGAAGCCGATGTACATATACTGGTGATCTCGCAGCGAACGGGGAGCGGCGGCGATGAATACACGGTGGAGTTCATCGGGCAGGGTGGTTTTGCTGGAGTCTCCGATACCCTTACATTCAGCACGATGAGCGAGGCTACCGATGATGAGGTCAGGCGTGAGATGGTGAGGATCTTTAAGCTGGGGCTGGTACGTTACGTCGCTGGTACGCCTCTTGGAAAACATCTCAGCATCGCGTATTCATGCCCTGTCGAGGATGATGAAGTCGTCGACAAATGGAACTACTGGGTCTACGAGATCGAATCGGACCTGTGGCTCAACGGGGAGGAGTCATATCGGAGCCTGGCGGCCGGAGGAGAACTTTCCGCCCGCAGGGTGACCGAGGCCTCGAAGACATATATGGAAATATACGTTCGTTATCACGAGCAGAAGTTTGATATAGGTGATGAGACGATTCTGAGCCTGTCCCGCAGCAGGGGATTCTACGGCTCGCACTATATCAGCATCAACGACCACTGGTCCTGGGGGATGCAGGGGTCGTACAGTGCTTCCACCTACAGTAACCTCGATTCGAGATCGCGGTTGTCGGCCGGTATCGAGTATAATCTCTTCCCGTATTCCGAATCGACAAGGCGACAGCTACGCTTGATCTACTGGCCGAGTCTTACCTGCGCCGATTACACGGAGAAGACGATATTTGAGAAGAATTACGAATGGCTTTCGAGCCAGAACGTCTCGATAGTGCTTGAGATGATCCAGCCCTGGGGAACGATAATGTCGAGCCTCGACGGTTCCCACTACTTTCACGATGTCAGCAAGAACCGCCTGTCGTGGTACAACAGGATCTCCCTGAAGCTGTTCAAGGGTTTCTCCCTTAATATCAATGGGCGCATCTCCCGCGTGAGAGACCAGCTATCGCTTCCTGCAGGTGATTTGAGTGATGAGGATATACTGCTTCGCAGGCAGGAGGTAGCGACCGATTACAACTACTATGTCTCGTTCGGGATAAGCTACACCTTCGGCTCGATATATAACAACGTCGTCAATCCGAGGTTCGGGAATTAATCTTCCTGTTCCGGTTCGGTCTCGGGTAATTCTTCGATTCCCAGCATCTTCTCGATCTCGGCCACCTTTTTGTCGTCGCCTGTCTGCCGGAAGAGCTGCAGGGCGTTCTGCAGAATGACAGTAGATTTGGGATCCTCGCTGATTCCGTTGTCTTTTATTACAGAGACAGCGGTGGAGTAAAGGGCCGCGGCGTCTTCCTGTCTGTCTTGACCCAGGTAAAGGGCCGCGAGGTTGTTCAGGAGCAGGGCGAGGGGGTAGGCGTTATTTCGCGGGTCCTTTTCCATGATCGATATCGCGCGTGTGTACATGGATGCGGTCTCGTCAGGGCGGTTGAGGTTTTTATAAAGCCGGGCCATCTTTACCAGCTCAGGTACCATTTCAGGGCTGCCCGCTCCCAGCGAATTTTCCGATATTGCGAGGAGTCTGAGGGAGAGAGGTTCGGCTTCGGTATACTTCTTCTGCCGGAGGTAGAGGATAGAGAGGTTCTTCAGGATCGAAATGGTGCGTGGATCGTCGGGACCCAGATTTTTCTCTCTGATCGCCAGGGCTTCCTTCAGTGGTCCTTCGGCTTCCTTCAGCTTGTTTTTCTTGATCAGCGAGACGGCGCGGTTATTGAGCGAGGCGGCGATGTTGTCCCGCAATTCTCCAATGGTTTTGCGAGCGGATTCCAGTGCGAGTTTATCCCTGCCGCTGTCAACTTTCCGCGCGTCGGTGTTTTCTCTCAAGCCGGCATTTTTTCTGACGGTATTCTCCCTGATAGCGAGGGCTCTTTCACGCAGCGCCAGGGCCTCGGAGAATCTCTCCTGCGCGGCAAAGACACCAGCAAGGGCCTCGAGTGGCCCGGCCAGGCCGGAATGGTCTTTGCCGTATGACTTTTCCTCTATCTCAATGAGCCTTCGATAATATTCTTTAGCTTTGTCGAAGTTCGATGCTGCTGAATGCAGAGTGGCGAGATTCTTCAGGGCGGGGGTGATGTCGGCATGGTCCCTGCCGCTTACCTTTTCAGTTATAGCTATAGATTCAAGGAGCATTTGCTCCGCCTCGGAGTGGTTCCCGAGGGCAGCGTGGACCTGCGCGAGGTTGTTGAGCGACTTTGCCGTGGTCTCATGGCGCCGACCGAAAAGTTCTTCAGCAAGAGCGAGAGCCTTTTCTGCCACAGGGAGGGCTTCGGTGTACCGTTCAGCCTTGTAAAGCGTGAGAGTCTCATCGGAGAGCTGCTCCAACACTTCGGCTTTGGATACCTGATCTGATGCTGATTCGTCCTGCCCTCCGTTGGGGGCTCGCGAGCCGCCGGCCCCGCACGCTGCGGCCAACAGCAGAACGACCAGTGATATTGCCAGTGTCCTGGAGTGAATCTTCATAGTGGTGTGATACTAGCATTCCGGGCCGATGCGGGGGAAGCCTGAATTTTCATTATCCTGTCAGGCTACAGAACTTGTTGATATGGTTCAGACGTTGTAGGATGAACGGGCTTTCACCGAGAAAGGAATTATGAGCAAGGCTGACGCGCAGGGAAAATTTCTCAGGAAGGTATACTCCAGGATAGCGGAGAAATACGAACTGGCCAATCACGTCCTGACTTTTGGGTTGGATATCGTGTGGAGGAAAAGGGCGGCCAGGATAGCGGTAAATGCTGCGGGCGGTGCCCGTCAGCCCGGCAGTGGTCAAGTGGCAGAGCTCTGGCTCGACACCTGTACCGGTACGGGGGAGATGGCGGTATATCTGGACGAGATGACTTTAGATAATGTAAAGGTATTCGGAGTCGACTTCTCGCAGGAGATGCTTGTCGAGGGGGCGAAAAAGCTGGATACATCCGAGATCAGATTCTGTGGCGGTGATATGGATTGCCTGCCTTTTCCGGACGACACCTTCTCCCTTGCCACGATGGCCTTTGCCACGAGGAACAACAATCCCGACCGGGAGACGCTCATCCACAGGTTTTCCGAGATGCATCGGGTCCTGAGACCTGGCGGGCTGTTTGTGAATGTCGAAACGAGCCAGCCTTCTTCTTCTCTGCTG
>JAGLYV010000113.1 GCA_023131975.1 Candidatus Krumholzibacteriia bacterium
CGGTTCTACGGAGCCGAAGAACTGGCCATTGTTTTAAAAGAGGCTGGTTTCGCCGAGGTCGAACCCACGAAGCTGATGTTCGGTGTCGCGGCGGTCCATAAGGCACGGAAAGGGTGAGGGGGACCATTTTCCTCATCCGCGTAATCGAGCCAACGTAGTTTCAGTAGCAGGGTGACGGGATTCGTTAATTCTCCCTCTGCGATCTCAATTCGTAATCGATCCGCTCGGCGAGGAATATCTTGAGCAGCGACTGATAGGGGATATCCCGCTTGTTGGCCAGCAGCTTGAGGTCGGCGAGCATATGCTCGGGCAGCCTGAGAGAGATGGTCTTGAGTGAGGGCTTGAGGTCTGGAAGGACCGCGCGCCTGGCCTTGCTCCAGTCGATATATTCGGCCGAGTCCTCTCTGCTCCAGAACTTACGCTCTTCCTTCTCGGACTTGAACTTCGGTATTTTTTTCTTTTTCATAGCGTATCGAATGCCTTTCTTTCCCCGCGATTCATGTTTCTGGCAGAGATTACCCGGATCCTGTTTCGCCTGATCGTGAATGCGATGAACAACTTTCTCTTCGCGTCAGTTATTCCGAGAGCGTAATATCTTGTTTCATTTTCTGATCTTTTCTCGGCCTTTTCGGTCAGCAGAGGGTTGTTAAAGAAGATCTGTTCGCATTCCAGTGCTGTTACGCCGTGTTTTTCCCAGTTCTTGAACAGGTTCCCCTCGTCCCATTTGAACCCTTCCCAGTGAAATATTCCATCTTTCCTGACCATAATATATGTATATGCGAGAAATATACATTTGTCAAGGCTGGGAATTCCCTAAGATGCAGGTCGCCATCTATAGTCGATAATATAATACCCGGCTTCGTTGATGCTGGTGATCCTGAAACCCGTTCCCCACCCGATGTAGGCGGTTTCGCCGGGATATGCCGCCCGGCCGTTGATGATGCCGGTCCTGTTAGATGAGACTGGGTTGATCAGCAGTTTTTTAAGTGGAATAAGGTCCAGGATAGTATTTTTATCAAGATTCATGTCAGTGTCGAAATCGACAGCGAATACACCATCGTTTCTCTCGGCGAACTCTACGGCAGCAGTTCTGAGAACTGCCCCGGTGTAATAGATCGCCTTGTCGGCTTCTGACAGATCGTATTCATGCCGGGCGACTATCACGCCGGGATACTTCCCGGCCCCTGTGATCACATACCCTGAGTTGATGCCAAATTCAACAATCGGCATATAGGCGATTTCTCCGACTTCGTAAGCCGTTCCGTCAACGGGGGTACAACTGAGGCGTGTGTATGGATTGGAATAATGAGAGAAATATTCCAGTAAGGTCCTTCCCGTCAGGTCGGTATCCGAGTTTATATCATCCGGGAAGACCATATTGTTTCTCCATGCGAACATGCGGAGAGCCTTTTCGAAAAGGCGACAATTCAGGAGGGTGTAGGATTCTCTAGCCTCGATGCATTCACGATTCACTTTCAGCTCGCCGGGGGTCTCCCCGACTGCAGTGATGATGCAGCCGATGACGATATCTCCCTCAATGATCGGAGCATATCCGATCGAACCTGGTTCGTATGCCGTTTCCATTACAGGATTTGAAAATTCGCCGGTGAAGACGTTAACAAATAACCAACCACCCCGCATGTTGATATGGTCCATGATTGTATATCCGTCAAGGTCACGGTCTGTATCCAGATCGCGGGGAAAAGTACCATCATTGGAACTTGTAAAATAGTACAGTATGTTAGTTTCAAAATGGAGGCATTGACCCATAATCCCCAGGTGATCGTCGGGGTCGATGTTGGTCATGGTCGCGATGATGACGCCCGGTTCTTCGCCTGTACCGCGTATCGTGTAGCCAACATTAATGCAATAGCCGCCCATGACAGCCTGGATGCCTGTTTCCCCTGGGTTACAGGGACTACCCCCCCATACAGAAGGCTCTGTTGGGTACATATTCAGAGGATTAATAAGAGGACAATCTCCAGGCAGCAGATCATACAGATTATCTCCTTTAGGAGTGCAGTCTGCTGAGGCAGCGGGATAGACACCTCTATTCATAAACGCAAACTCCTCGGTAGCTGCCTGTACGGTAAGGCAATTTGCTATGACCTGCGCTTCGATCCGGGATGAATAATCCGTGCTCGCGGGAGTCGTAATGTTCGATTCTCTATCACAGCCCAGTGATGATACGGATAGTGCCATTATCAACAATGTGGCTATATTGTTTCTTATCATTGTCATATCTCCCTAATGAGGGTCGCTTTTCGGACAATGACAAGACCTGCATTATTTATTCCAGAGGAGGTTCTTTGTGCATCCGGTCGAGGTCGTAATCGGTTTTTTCACTTGAGATTCGAGCATGCCTCGGCGGCAAGCCAGGCAGTAGAGAATGCCGCCTGCAGATTATATCCGCCTGTGTTGCCGTCAATGTCGATCACCTCGCCGCAGAAGTAGAGTCCATCTACGAGCTTCGATCTCATTGTTCTTGGATCGATCTCTTTCAGATCTATCCCCCCGCGAGTGATGATCGCCTCTTCAAAGGGTCTCGGGCGTTTTATGGTGAGCCGGAGATCTTTGAGAAGAGCGGCGAGGTTGTTTCTCTCGGTCGATGTGATCTGGCTGCATTTCTTTTCCGGCGCAATCCCACTCAGGGTTATGAAAACGGGTATCAACCGGTTGGGAAGGAGGTTTTTCATCACTGTCCTGAAATGCTTCGTTCCCGAATCGGCAAATTCCCTGATCAGTCTTTTGTCGAGCTTTTCGCCTGTCAGGGCCGGTTTGAAATCGATCGAGAGTTCGACCGTCTTGCCCGCAGCGAGATCGTCTGTTATCTGCCCGCTCAACGTGAGGATGACAGGGCCCGAGACTCCGAAATGAGTGAAGAGCATCTCTCCGAATCCGGAAGCGGTTTTCCTGCCGCCGGTGAAAACGGTGACCTCGACATTTTTCAGTGAAAGACCCTGCAGGTCCCTGACGAACCGATTCCCCGTATCGAAAGGTACCAGGCTCTGTCTCGGTTTCACTATCGTGTGGCCGAGGGATGCGGCGATAGCGTATCCGTCGCCGGTCGAGCCTGTGGCGGGATACGACTTGCCACCAGTGGCAAGGAGCACCTTGCCGGTATTGATCGTCTCGTTGGCATTGATCGTCTTGCCAGAACTGATCGTCTTCCGGTCATTCTTCAGGATCACTCCCTCCACGGCGCCACTTTCCCTGCCTGTGACTATCCTGTCCACCCTGGATGAAAGTTCGATCACGACACCATTTGACCTGGCATACCTTTCCAGCGCTTTTACGACAGTGGACGCCTTGTCGTTCGCGGGGAAGATCCTTCCCCCTCTTTCTTCCTTCGTCTCCACGCCGAGCCCGGCGAAGAATCTTACAAGGTCGCTGCTGGTAAACCGCGTGATAGCTCCGTAAAGGAACTTTCCCTTTTTACCAAAATTTTCGATGAAACGTTCCGTCTCAGCGCTGTTCGTTATATTGCATCTTCCCTTCCCCGTTATTCCCAGCTTCTTCCCGAGACGGTTGTTTCTCTCGAGGAGAAGGACCTCGAGCCCGTTCTCCGCGGCCCTTCCAGCCGCGAGCATGCCTGCCGCTCCTCCACCTATCACTACAAGATCGTAATCCATCTATTCCTTTCTGCGATCAGGAAAGGATAATATGATTCTCACCGGTGTGTAAACGGTTCTATGGCGGAGAACCGGGAAATTCGCTGCGGGACCGGAGAGGTCGGACAGTAGTAATGGATCCCCGCTCAACCCGAGAAATGGCTTAATATATGCATAGTAAGTATGTAAATAAGCAACATACTATGTATAAAACAGAGAATTATCTTGATTCAGTTTCCATATTCCTGTAGATTTACAGGGGTAAAGGAGTCCCCGATGGATATCGCTGTCAGAAGAGAGATACTTTCCGAAGAATTCGATTACCAGACGATTATGCATGCCCTTGGTGATCATGTGTATCCTCGCGGCAGGATCTCGGCGCTGATCAGAGGGGGAGACATCGTCCGGGTCAAGAAGGGGATCTATGTCTTCGGCGAGCAGTATCGTGAGCGGCCTTACTCAAGGGAAGTACTTGCCAATATCATCTATGGACCATCATACATCTCGCTGGAATATGCCATGGGTTTCTACGGGATGATCCCTGAAAGTGTGGAAGGGGTTACTTCGGTCACAACAGGCAGGTCACGCAGGTTTGAGACACCTGTCGGGCTGTTCTCTTACAGGTCCGTTCCTGCTGCTGCTTTCTCTGTTGGTATCGATCGGATGGAGACGAGGGATGGAAAATCATTTCTTATCGCTCTTCCGGAGAAGGCCCTGGCGGATAAAATACGTCTCGATCATGGAAGTGGTATATCAAGCCAGAGAGAACTCAAGCAGTATCTCATAGACAGTCTGAGGATCGACCCCGCGACTCTTGCCGGCATGAACGCGGAAAGGGTAGAGGAGTACTCCGCTCTTTACCGTTCAAGGAAGATCGGGCTGCTGGCAAAGTTGCTGCACAGGGGAATTGGCAGGGGAGGAAGATGGAAATGAGGGAAGCGCTTTCAAAGATGCTGGAAAAATACGATTGTGGATCTTCCGACGAGTACACGCGCGCTATGAGGGAGATCATGCAGGAAATAGCGCTGCTTGGACTCTGGAGGAGCAGGTTCTTCGAGCATGCTGCTTTTTACGGGGGCACAGCATTGAGGATCCTCTATGGGCTCGACAGGTTCTCTGAGGATCTTGATTTTTCGTTGATCACTCCGGATAGCAAGTTTGAGCTGAGGAAGTATGGTGAATCGCTCCAGAAGGAACTCGAGGCATTCGGGTTCAGCGTCGAGTGGGGAGAGAAAGTCAAAACGATCGAGACGGATATCCTGTCGGCGTTTCTCAAAGCGAATACTTACGAACAATTGCTTGTCATAACACGCGACGAGGATATCACGGGAGGGATCCATCCGGGGCAAATGACGAAGATCAAGATAGAGGTCGATACCGATCCGCCGCCCGGTTTTTCGACAGAATCGAGATACCTTCTGCTGCCGATCCCGTTCTATGTGAGAACGTACACCCTCCCGGACCTCTTTGCGGGGAAGATGCACGCCGTCCTCTGCAGGAAGTGGAAGGGTAGAGTCAAGGGGCGCGACTGGTACGATTTGGTCTGGTACGCGGCCAATCATCCGGAGTTGAATCTTGGGCATCTCGAGCAACGTATGCGCCAGAGCGGTCACCGGGAAGATCCGTTGCCATTGACGAAAGAAGAGTTCAGGACTATGATCGCCGGTGCTGTCGAAGATCTTGACATCGAAAGCGCGAAGAAGGAAGTCGAACCTTTCGTAAGGGATACCAGCGCTTTAACAGTTTGGTCGAACGAATTCTTCCAGGATGTCGCAAGCAGAATAGTCCTTGAATGAATTACGCCCTTCGCAAATGCTGCTCCATGCGGACTTAACGCGAAGCGACTGCAAGGATTTTTACCACCAGCGGTGGCGGTAACAGCGTTGTCACCAGGGTTGCTGGTGGTAACTCAGTTACCTCAGAAGGATCATCTTCCTGTTCTCTGAAAATGTCTTCGTGCTGAGTCTGTAGAAATATACTCCACTCGCCACAGCCTTGCCGCTGCCGTCTTTGCCGTCCCAGCCTTCAGAGTAATGCGCGGCAGGGAGGGTCTCATCAAGGATGACCCGCACGAGACGTCCCGCCGCATCGTAGACATTCAAGCTGACAGGCGATGCCTCGGCCAGTCCGAACTCTATCGTTGTCTGTGGATTGAACGGGTTCGGATAGTTTTGCTGCAGATACGCGGCCTGCGGTGTTGACGGCGTATCGTCTCCGGTTAATTCAGCAGGGCTGAAGAGGGCATAATCACTCTCGTTGCCGTGGATGTCGACGGCCGCGACTTTGTAATAGTATCCACCGTCCCATGTCCAGGAATCGTCGAAAGTCGTAGTGTCGCAGGGTGAATCGATCAGGTTGCCAGGCTCTGGAACGAACTCTTCGCTCAGGCCCCGGTAGACATGGTAACAGCCCATATCCGGTTCGACGATGGAGGTCCATGTAAGCTGTAATCCTGCCGGGCTGAACGACTGTTCGCCTTCAAGCATGACCGGAGCGCATGGAGCAATATTATCGACAGAATAGCCACTGTCAGGTTCGCTTATCCAGAACTGTGATGACTCGGCGCCGTGCGCGATCACCTGGAAATACTGAAATTCTGTTGATGTTGCTGTCGAATCGAAGGTCGATTCCACCTGTTCGGAATAGTGATCGATGTAGAGCGATGATTCGACCGTCAGGATATGATTCCAGTAAAAAGCTGTGCCATCGAGCATCTCCATTCGGATCCCACCATTGACAGGAGCAGCAGAAATTTCGCTGGTCGGCAGCAGCAATCCAGGATCTGACTTTATCAGCATCATAGCCTGCATCGGATCGATGGCGCGCCATATCGAGTACTCGGTTATAAGCTCGTCGGGCCAGAGATCGAGGCGGCTCGCGTCCCATGAAATATTGAGAAATCCACCCTGGTCGCCGGGAAGATCGCGCACTCCGGATATTTCCGGTGCCGGATAACCCCAGTAACCGTTACTTTCGATTCGTTGCGAGTAGATGTCGGTCTCTGTATAGATTCTGTTGTCCATCCATGCCACCAGGGCGCCGCCAGAACCATCGGGTACGAGCCAAGCGCCTTCCTGATCGAAGACCTGTCCACAGACTGTCACTCCATCCGGGCCCCATTCCAGTGCGTTGGACTCATTCATGCGCTGAGCGATAATATCGTAATCGGCGAGATTCCTCAGTTCCTGCCAGCTGACGAGCAGGCCGTCCGCCCCATCCCTGGCGAGTGAGATCTGAGATTTGGGGGATGTAGTGCCACAGACAGGAATGGCGTTTGCCCCCCAAACACTTCCGTCAAAGAAAATATGCTGGACGTAAATATAGTAATCGGCGATTATCCTTTCCACCATCGCGACATAGGCTCCATGCGCTCCATCGGATACTATCTGTGGAGCATTCTGGGATCCATTTAGAACAGAAACAGGGGAGCCGTGGATTCCCCAGAGGTGGTTTGAATAGCGGTTCATCCGGAAAGCAAGGACTTGGTCAGAACTATCCCAGGCAAAGATCACTCCTCCAGCCCCATCTTCTGCCATCACAAGTCCGATCTGGTTGACTGTTGCAGGGCTGACTGCCACTCCACCAATGGACCAGTGTTCCGTGCCGCTCCCATTTACATACTGGGCATAAATATTGATATCAACGGTTCCCTGTGACATCCAGCCGATGATCGCCCCACCGGTATAATTTGCCACGATCTGCGGCCCTGTCTGATCAGCCGAATCCCTTGTCAGGAGATGCCCGTCGATTGTCCACAGTGTCGCGCCTGCCGCATCGACTCGCTGGGTATAGATATCGGAATCGGTGCCGCTCCGCAGATCCTGCCACGCAATCAGGAGTCCTCCGTACCCGTCCGCCGCGACCACGACATTGGTCTGGTCGTTACTTTCCTGACAGATCGCGACTCCAGCGGTGCTCCACTGAATGATCCCATCCCTGTCTATTCTCTGCGCGTAGATATTCCAATTTTCTTCGTCAATTTGCTGGTATACGACATATATCCCGCCGGCGCCATCAAGGGTCAGGGCAGGGCTATCCCAAAAATTGTCTCCAATAGTTATCTCGACCCCTTGGGCGGTCCATAAGGCGTTTCCTCTATTATCGATATGCTGCGCGTATATTTTCTGGCCCGAACGAGCGTCATGCCACACGAGGAACATTCCTCCTTCACCATCAGAGATGGCATCCATATTATCCTGGGAATTTGCCGCGTCACAGACGGGGATCCCGTCTTCGATCCATTCGTAGCTATGCGCTTCGGTCAAGCCGATGACCATCAATAAGGAAATCATCGTGGTGATAATAATCTGTTTGTACATCGGTCACCTTTCATCGTAGTAGGATCATCTTTCTGTTCTCTGAAAATGTCTTCGTGTTGAGCCTGTAAAAATATACACCACTTGCGACGGCCTTGCCGCTGCCGTCTTTGCCATCCCAGACTTCGCTGTAATGCGCGGCAGGTAGGGTCTCGTCGATGATGACCCGCACGAGGCGGCCTGCGGCATCGTATATATTCAAGCTGACAGGCGAAGCCTCAGCGAGTCCGAACTCTATAGTCGTCGACGGGTTGAAGGGGTTGGGGTAGTTCTGGCTGAGATATGCTGCAGCTGGTGTGTCGGGAGTCTCTTCGCCAGTGATCTCAGCAGGTCCGAGCAGCGCGAAATCGCTTTCGTTGCCGTGGCGATCGACGGCGCAGATCTTGTAATATGATTCATGCCACAGCATGTATTCGTCGATGAAGTCAGTCGAGTAAGTCTCTCCAAGCTCACTGGGTTCCGATGGGATGAATCCCGCGTGCGTGCCCCGGTACACGATATAATGCGATATGTCATTCTCTGTGTTCTGATCCCATTCGAGGACTATCCCGGGAGGCCCTTCGGCAGCGGCACCGGCAAGGCCGACAGGAACAGCGGGGGCGAGGTTGTCGACCGAGTAACCACTGTCAGGTTCGCTCATAAACCAGATGGATGGGATCGTTGTGTGGACACTGACCATATAGACCGACAGAGGAATTCCGCTGGCCGTCGAATCAGTAAGAGTTGATGCTATGTAGAGGTACTCTTCCTGCTGACAGGCGGCGAAAGATCCGAGGATCTCCCAGGTGCCGGGAGGGAACTCTGCTGCAGGTAGAAGTTCTTTTGATTCAAGGAAGCTGCGTCCGGCAAGTTCGATTATAGGCCATCCTTCAAAGTTCGCTGGATCGATCGAGCGATCAGGCAGCGATCCAGGCATAATTTCTGCTGCCGCGTCACCGCGTTTTCCTTCTTTGATCGAAGCGAGAAGTGCTGGGTCGCCGACACGTCTCCAGACATTGTAAAAACTGGCCGGGTGGGTATACCAGCCTTCCTGATCATATGAAGATTTTTCGACAGTGATCCTTACATAGCCACCTTCGTCATCGGGGAGGTCAATGATCGATGTGATGACAGGGGGGAAATAACCAGCTCTTCCCTTCGAATCAACAACCTGAGCATAGATATCATAATTACTGCTGCGACCATCATTCCAGGTAATGATCGCTCCGCCTGCTCCATCGGGTATTATCCTGGGATCTGTCTGTCCCCCCGTTGCCGTACAGATGGGAACTCCATCCGCTGTCCACTGGACTGTTCCCGAGGCATTGATTCTCTGGGCATAGATGCTATAGAGGCCGCTGCGACCATCAATCCATGTAACGATTGCTCCGCTGGCCCCATCGGATGTGATCTGGGGATCTAATTGGTTCCCCGTTGCTACGCAGAGTGATATACCATCTGTGGTCCACTGGACTGCTCCCGAGGCATTGATCCTCTGGGAATAGATATCATAATTACCGCTGCGAAGGTCAT
>JAGLYV010000114.1 GCA_023131975.1 Candidatus Krumholzibacteriia bacterium
CCGACCAGTTCCTCGAAAAACCCCTTCTTAACGGGATAATGAGCTACCGTCACATTATCTTCAGCGGGGATCTCCGACAGTTCTTTTGCTATCTCGATGGCCCTGTCGAGACCTCCGACCTCATCGATCAGGCCGTTCTCCAACGCCTGTCTGCCGAAATATACTCTTCCGTGAGCCAGTTTCTCGGCCTCCTCGAAAGTCATTCCCCTGTGTTCCGATACGTCCCTGAGCCAGTTATTGAACCCTTCCCAGTGATCGTCGGTGAACAGCTTCCATTCTTCAGCCGTAAAATCCCTGTATGGAGAATAGAAAAGGGCGTTCGGCCCCTTCGTCACAAAATCATGTGATATCCCGATCTTGTCATGCAATCCCGCGATATTCATCTTTCCGCTTATCGATCCGATCGACCCGGTAATTGTCATTTTGTCCGCGAGTATCTTTGTGGCGCGGTAGGCAATATGGTAGCCGCCCGAAGCTGCGACATCGACCATCGAGACGACGACCGGTTTTTCGCTGGCCGTGATCTCCACCTGGTGCCCCATCAGGTCACTGGCGAGGCCCTCTCCACCACCGCTGTTCACCCTGAATACGATGGCTGCCACATCATCGTCCTTCAAAGCTTTTTTAAATTCTGCCACAATCGTCTCGTGTCCCATCATAATGCCGAGCATAGGATCGACTCTGTTCTTCCTGCCGCCGATAAACCCCTGAGCATGAATAACAGCGATCGTCTTTTTTCCCTTCAGACCGAGATCTTCCGGCTTTTCGTCCGCGTAACGGCCCTGTCCCACAGTCAGAAGTTTCTCGCCGTCACCCTTCAAAACGTCCTCGATCTCGTCCCAATACCTGGTATCATCGAGCAGACCCATTTCTACTGCCTTGTAAGGTATCAGCAGAGCCGCATCCATGGCCTCCGTAATCTTTTCCTCCGAAAGGCCACGATCTTCTTCGACAGCCTCACAGAAAAGATCCCAGTACTCGTCGAGCATCCATTCCTTGTTCTCACGGGCAGTGGGTGACATATCTTTTCTGGTCATAAGCTCGGCAGCCGACTTGTAATCCTTGATGCGGTGCATGTTCTGGCTGATCCCAAGCTTCTCAAACGTACCGAGGAGATGATCGGTAGTGACAGCTGTCCCGATGAAAATCATATAACCGGTCGGAGGCATGTAGAGCGAATCACAGGCACAGGCGAGGTAATAGAGATCTCTGTCCATCGAGTCGGAAAACCCTATGACCTTCTTTCCCGATGCCTGTACTTTCTTGACCGCCCCGCGTATTTCCTCGAACATAGCTCTTCCGGCACCGTTCGACGCGGACATCTTCAGAACGACACCTTCGATCCTGTCATCGACAGTGACTTTCTCCAGATTGGTGAGGATCCGCTGCAGCGTCTCCGATTTTCCACCGACGATCTCCGACATCACACCGCCGGGAGGACTGTACTCATCCAACGAGCCATAGATATCTATGACGAGCCATGAACCATCCTTGATCTCGGATTTTTGTGCTGATTTCGACGCCGCTATACCGATCACGATAAGAACGATGACCAGGAAGGCCAGCAACGACGCGAAAAAGGATTTGAGGAAAGATTTCAAGAAACACCTCCGTTTGAAAATTGAATCGTCTGATTCCCGTTAATCGATTTTACTGGTGGAAGGGTAAGCCGCGGAAGGAAAATGAAGACCCCGCAGTCAAAGATCCGCCCCACATGAGACTTTTAAACCGACAAGCCCGGAAAATCCACACATTTTTTCAACCCTGCCCCTTCAGCGCGGGCCGGGATACTCATGAGTTACGTTTTTCAGCGTACTTTGTTTCCATTCCCGGATCTTCTTTCATTGCCTCCCGCGTCGATCTTTATTAAGATGCCCGAAAACGGGGAGAGAATCATGGTGGAAATAAACAGCCGACTTGACATTCCGCCTGGCGAGATCACTTTTGAATTCACGACCAGCCAGGGACCTGGCGGGCAGAATGTCAATAAGGTGGCGACTCGAGCTACCCTTCTCTTTGACCTTGAAGCATCATCCGCGCTCAGCGACAGTCAGAAGTCTATTATACGGGTCAGCCTGCCAGGAAGGATCAACCGTAAAGGCGTCTTCAGGGTATCGTCGCAGAAGTACAGGACCAGGGAGGCAAACAAAAAGGCAGCCCTCGACAGGTTCGCCGAACTCCTCCGCGACGTGCTCCGACCGGTCCGGCCCAGAAAAAAGACAAAAGTACCTTTTCGCACTAAAAAAATACGGATGGAAAACAAAAAACGCAGGAGCAGGCTCAAGGCGGGCAGGAAACGTCAGGAGGCAGAGGGTGATTGACACCCCCTACCCCCGATCAGTCTAACCGTTCGATGGAGCGGGCAGCGTTATCGGACTGACCCTGCCGGCCAGGTCACGATCTATCATCAGAAGGCCCTGGCCCGAATCCCCGGCCATCTCCAGCATCCTGACATTCTTTTCCGCCGTGTCTTCCTCTTCCACCTGTTCGTCGATAAAGTACTGAAGCATCGTCCTTGACGCGTAGTCCTTTTCCTTCATCGACAGGGTCATCAGTTCGTTGATCTTTCCGGTAATGAACTGCTCATGCTTCAGGGCCGCCCTGAAAGCGTCAAGAGGCGACTTCCATGTCATCTGCGGTTTCTTGATGGCGGCCAGCTTGACACTGCCACCTCTTTCCAGCAGATGATCGAAGAACTTCATCGTGTGCATCTGTTCTTCGACAGCCTGAATACGCATCCAGTGCCCCATCCCGTCGAATCCCTTGCCGTGGAGATAGGCCGCCATGGAAAGGTACAGATAGCCCGAGAAGATCTCGTGCATGATCTGTTCGTTCATCTTATCCTGAATACTTTTTTTTACCATCGGGAAGCTACTCCTTTTTCCACAGGCCGTGAACGTTGCAATATTCACGGGCAGACACGTCGGTGGCATCCGTCTGGAAAACTGCCTCAGGAACGTCGCCCGGATTCAGGAAGGTCCTGTAAGCCTTATCGCCTGCTACAAGCTGGATCCACTCGATCCAGTGCTGGTCTTCCATCGGATGCTGCGTACTTCCCACTACGACTTTGTATCCGCCGTCTACCTTCTCGACCACGGGGACATGCTTCTCGGTCGAAGCATCGGCAGTCTTCTCTTCCATCAACTTCATCTCCTGGCCGCAGCAGATAAGCCTGCCCGCTCCGCCATGAAGTACCTCAACGATGTTTCCACACATATCACATTTGTAAACTTCAAGTTTCTTCGCCATTTCATTTTCCTCTCTGGTGATTACCAGTTTTCTCCCAGTAATTCAAAATGAGCTTTCGGATGAGCGCAGGCCGCGCACATATCCGGTGCTTCGGTGCCCTCGTGCAGGTAACCGCAGTTCTGACAGCGCCATATAACGACGTCATCTCTCTTGAATACCCGTCCCGCGTTGATATTATAAAGCAGCGCCTCATACCTTTTTTCGTGCTGTTTTTCGGCTACGGCGATCGCTTCAAAGATATCCGCGATCTCCTTGAATCCCTCTTCTCTGGCGATCTTCGCGAATCCGGGATACATCTCGGTCCACTCGAAGTTTTCGCCGCCAGCTGATGCCTTCAGATTCTCTTCGGTGGTCCCGATCATTCCCGCGGGAAATCCGGCCGTGATCTCCAATTCGCCACCCTCGAGAAGTTTGAACAACCTCTTGGCATGCTCTTTCTCCTGGTCGGCAGTCTCCTTGAAGATATTGGATATCTGTACATACCCTTCCTTTTTCGCCGCGCTGGCAAAGTACGTATACCTGTTTCTTGCCTGTGACTCTCCCGCAAAAGCCTTGAGAATGTTCTTTTCAGTCTCTGTTCCCTTGATCGACATTCCTTACCTCCGTTCCAGTCAATCATCCTTCGCCGTTTTCGGCGTCCTTACTACTACTTCTATCGTCGCCATTACCGGTCATCCCGGTCACTTTATAGCCCAGTGACTCGACTTCTCCGGCAAGAACTTCAGGGCCGGGCAGGTCTCCGCCGACCACGACCCGTCCCTTTTTAAGATCTATGTCTACGTAATTTACGCCCTTTATATCGTCCAGCACCCTCTGAACACTATCACGGCAATGAGTACAGTGCATACCCTCAATTTCCATGACGAGCCTTCCCTCGCCGGCCCGCCCGTGGTGGCCGTCGGCAACGGGCCTGATAAAGCTGGCCGCAATAATAATACCCAGAAATATCGCGCTGGCTATCATCAACCAGTCCGGCATCATCAGCGGCATCACAGTGGAAGGGGCAGCCGACGCGGAATGATATATCGCATCCAGTAGCAGACCGCTCCCGATCGCGGAAAGTGCCACTGTCGTCAGATATATCAGGGCTGTCTTCTTCCCCATCACTCTCCCGACGGTCAGAAGGGTCGCGACATTGGTCGCCGGACCTGTCATGAGAAATACAAGCGCCGCGCCCGGAGAAACACCTTTTGTTATGAGCGCCGCCGCAATCGGCACGGATGCCGTCGCGCACACATAGACAGGCACCCCGAGTACGACCATCACCAGCATCGCGACGATCCCTCCACCAAGAAACTGCGCGAAATAATCGTCAGGAATTACCGCGCCGATGATTCCCGAAAGCAGAATGCCGAATACCAGGGCCTTGTTGATGTCGGCCGGCAGTGTACGGAACCCGTATTTGAAGATCTCCCTGATCCCACCCCGTTTTTCTTCATTCGGCACGCAAGAGTCACCGCAGGCACCATCACCCCCGCTGTGATCGGTCGAACAGGATCCGTCCTGACATTTCAGTTCTTTCCAACCGGGGCTTTCTACCTTTTCACGGTCCGCGTCTTCATCTCCATCAAATATCGACACGGCCGCTCCACCTATGATCCCGCTTACGAAAGCAACGAGAGGTCTGAACACGGCGTATACCGGACCCAGCAGGCTGAGGGTCACAAATATGCTGTCCACCCCTGTCTGCGGCGTCGATATGAGAAAAGATGTCGTAGCCCCCTTGCCCGCGCCATGCTTCCTTAAGGAAGCCGCGACAGGAATGACTCCGCATGAACAGAGCGGAAGGGGGACTCCGAACAACGATGCCTTGAATACCTGGCTGAAGCCTCTGCCTCCCAGGTGCTTTTCAACCATCCTCTGCCGGATAAGAACGGAAAGGACTCCCGCCACCAGAAACCCGAAAACGAGGTAGGGAGACATCTCCTTGATCGTACCCAGCATATCTATCAATATCCGCGTCAAGATGCGCATTTTTTCTCAACTCCTTCAGGATCTGACTCTTCGGCAGGTCTGTAGACCCGTCCTTTTTCATCCAGATCCAGGCCCAGATCAGAAACAAGGTCCTTCCGGTCCTCGTCCCTCCTGATCCCAAGGCGGGTCATCGCGAAGTCGTACCTCACAGGATCATCCCTGTCCAGCCGCCTGAGACCTGCCGTCACGTCCCTTGCCGTCCTGATATCGTTCTGCTTTCTCACGGTAAACCCGAGAAGAGTCGCGAACCGGTGCATATGGGTATCGAGAGGGATCAGAAGCCTGGAGGGGGAAACGGATCTCCAGCCACCGGGATCCACCCTGTCCTCCCTGACCATCCATCTTAAAAAGAGATTCAATCTCTTGCACGCACTTCCTTTTGCCGGGTCCGGAATCAGGCAGTTTCTGCTCCCCGCTCCGGCAGCAGAGATCTTTTCTACCAGTCCGGTAAGGGCCGGCATGACATCTTCGTCATCGGCACCCATCCCCGAGATAAACGCGTTTTCTATCATTCGATACTCCTTCATCACTCCACTTATTCCTGTCAGAAGGCCCGTCAACTCGTCCACCCCGGCCCACCTGTGCCTGAACCCTGCCCAGGCATGAAAAATATCTTTCCGGTCGTTTGCTTCCAGGAATCCGGTGGGAGAATCGCCCATCACGTCAAGCACCGTAGAGACACTGGCCATTATCTGCCTTACTCCACCAAAAGCCAGGGAAGAAGCCACAAGCCCGGCGATCTCCCTGTCACGCACATCGTCATACCTGTAGAGGAAAAGAAGCGGGTCCGGGTCGACGAATCTCCGGTGATCGTACCGGCGATAAAGCCGTTCCAGAACGGACCTCAATCTGACTTCATCTCTCCTCATCCTCATCCTCCCTGCAATCCGGACATACCCCGAACAATTCGACACTCACCGATTGCAGCACAAATCCACTATCAGCCAGGGTCTCCCGGCAAACATCACAATATCTCGGATCATCCGGAATATCGGTCAGCTTGCCGCACCTTACGCATGTGATGTGCATATGGTCGCTTTTATCGCCGTCGAAACGCATCTGCTTTCCGGCAATACTGATCTTCCTGATCTCACCTGTCCGGGCCAGCAGATCCAGATTTCTGTAAACGGTCCCCAGGCTGATCCTGGGAAGCCTTTTTCTCACCGATTTGTAAACCTCGTCGGCAGTCGGATGGATCCTGTTTTTTCTGATATCGTCCAGGATGATCCTTCTCTGCCTGGTCATCCTTTTTCCTGTATTCATATTCCTGTCCTCCGGCTACTATCAATAATAATTATTATTATCATTTATTGGATAAAGGTCAAGAATAAAAAGGAGAAAATCCTGGTTTCGCCCGTAACCCGAAGCCTGTCAACCGAATGAAATTTTTCTGGCAATTATAGTTGACACCCCCCTGAAAACCACTATATATTGGGTCTGCTGCAGGCACCTACTCCAGATATTGTTAGGTCTGAGACGATTCGGGATTGCCGAAAAGCCCTCGCAGCGGTCAGATATGAAAGGAAACTTACGATGAGGACCCCAACAGACCGATCGGTCGGGACAATGACCGAGACAGGTAATACAGCTACAAACGATATGGATCTCGAAAGGGAAAACGGCATTTCGGCCGGAAATGCTCATCAGGATCCACCCACTGCATTCACACATATAAGGAAAAGAGACGGCCGAATCGTACCATTCGATATGGACAAGATCCGCAGGGCCATACTCAAGGCCGCCAGGGCGACCGGTGAATTCTCCGAGGATATGGCCGGAACATTGTCAGTCCGCGTATTGAGCATCGCACATGCCGTCCACGGCAGCAGGGAACCTTCGGTCGAACAGATACAGGATATCGTAGAAGAGGCCCTCCTCGCTTCCCCGTTCAAGAAGACCGCGAAGGCCTATATCCTCTACCGGGACCAGCACGCCAGGATCCGTGAGATGGTCAAGAAGGCCGATCTCGACCTGATTGACAACTACCTCGAAAAACTGGACTGGAAGGTCAAGGAAAACAGCAATATGGCCTATTCACTTCAAGGCCTGAACAACTACATCTCCAGCGAAGTGAGCAAGACCTACTGGCTGAACAAGATCTATACCGCGGAGGTCAGAGAGGCCCACAGCTCCGGAGCCCTTCACCTGCACGACCTCGGGCTGCTGTCAGTATACTGCGTCGGATGGGATCTCCAGGACCTGCTCAGAAGCGGTTTTCAGGGCGCCGCGGGCAAGGCTGAAAGTCTTCCCGCGAAACATTTCAGAACGGCTCTCGGTCAGATCGTGAACTTTTTCTATACGCTTCAGGGAGAGGCCGCGGGAGCTCAGGCATTTTCAAATTTTGACACTCTCCTCGCTCCGTTCATCCGTTATGACGGCCTCGATTACAAACAGGTCAAACAGGCGCTTCAGGAATTCGTGTTCAACGTGAACGTCCCGACCCGGGTCGGGTTCCAGACACCGTTCACCAATCTCACCATGGATCTTCAGCCACCTTCGACCCTGGCAAACGATGCTGTGATAATCGGGGGGAAGAATCAGAAGGAGACTTACGGTGAGTTCTCCGAGGAAATGTTGATGCTCAACAGGGCATTCCTTGAAGTCCTCGCGGCCGGAGACGCAAAAGGAAGGGTCTTCACATTCCCTATCCCCACTTACAACATATCGACCGATTTCGACTGGGACGCTCCGGGGCTTGAGAGACTCTGGGAAGTGACAGCGAAATACGGCATTCCCTATTTCGCCAACTTCGTCGGCTCGAGCATGTCCCCGGAAGACGCAAGATCGATGTGCTGTCGGCTCAGACTCGATCTACGTTCGCTTGAAAAGAGGGG
>JAGLYV010000115.1 GCA_023131975.1 Candidatus Krumholzibacteriia bacterium
CCAGTCTGTGCTTTTGCTCAGCGTCCCTCTTGCACCTGCTTCGAGCGCATCCTGCTCCACCTCTGTTTTGGCGTAGGCTGTGAACAGGTAGATGTTTGCTTCCGGATCATTTTCAAGTATCGTCCTGGTCGCCCCAACGCCGTCCATCACAGGCATCCTGAGATCCATTAGCACGATATCAGGTTTCTTTCCTTCACTTGAAAGTTTGTTGTACATTTCAACTCCCACCCTACCATCTTCAGCAGAGTGGAAAGTAAACGTGTGCGCCACATGCATCTCCAGAAAGAGGGGCATCAATTCGTGAATTTGCACCTCATCATCCACAAGCAAGATATTGTATTCCATTTTACCATTTCGTCCTTTATTCCGCGTCCTCTAAATACTTTCCATCAATCGCATCCGTCACCAATTGATGTATTTCCTCATTTCTCTTGTGCATGATCCGAATTTTCTCTTTCTGGTCATCATCGAGATTGCTTGACTCAAGTAACAATTTTGAATAGCCCCCGACGATGGTTGTGGGAGTGATGATTCTGTGTGACGTCTCTCTCAAGAAGTGTTCTCTCAAACAGGAAGCTTCTTCTATCTTCTTCTTCGATTCTTCCAGCAGTTCCATATTTTCTTGCAGCGAGAGAGTAGCCCCCCTCAATGCATCCTCTGCCTTCTTACGTTCATGAGCTTCCATCGCCAGTGTAACATAATCTACAGGTGAGCGTGCGAAATTCTCTTCCTCCATAGTCCACCTGCGTGCAGGTCCCACATGCTCGTAACAGACAACCCCCACCACCTCCCCCTTCAGCCGGATCGGAACATCCAGCATCGATGTGATTCCGAGTGGGGAAAGATATGAGTCGGAAAATTCCTTAGTCCGGGGATCATTATGGGCATCATGCGCGGCAATAAACGCGTCTTCTTCCAGTGCCTTGAAATAGGATGGATAGTCTGCTTCCTTCAAAACCGTACCCACTGAATGGCGATCAGCGCTCATTTCATAGAGGTCTATGCAGCAAATCGCAGAGCGATCTTCCCAATATAGCCACACACTTGCCCGCTCAACCTCAAAGACGCGAGCAGAAGATTCTGTTATAATCTCTAACGACTCGAATAGATCGCCACGGTACACTTCCTTGCATTTTGCCAGTTCAGTGAACATATCGTTCTGCATTTGGACGAACCTCTCCCTCTCGCGCAGAACCCCTGCCATCTCTATGTCATGGAGGCCGATCGCTATGTCAGAAGCCACCTCCGCAAGAAGTCCTTTCTCCTCATCATCGACTGCGACATCGGGTGCGAATGACACGATAAGCAGCCCGAAGAACCTACCCGCGTGTTCTACGCGGATGATCGCAGCCTCCCTTCCGAAACACGAATCTTTGAAGAAGCAGTTCCTGCACTCGCTTGTTTTATCCACGACCAGAACCGTCTCTTCATGAGCAAGTGCATTTTTGATGCAGGGTGGGCGATTCACAGCCAGCCACCTTGAAAAACGCGATACGTCTTTTCTGAAACCAGAACCCGCTACCGTGACAAATGTCTCGCCATCCTCTAATAAACCGAGCCATACAGCATCATAACCCCGCGCATCTACGAGGGCATCGCAGGATTTCCGGATGAGATTGTCTCGATCCTTCTCTGTCGCAATCAACTGGTTTACATTTCTTATGGCTATGAGGACGCTATTCAGGTGCTCGATACGCTCCTCCGCAAGTTTGCGCTCGGTTATATCTTCTGCTGCACAGATCACATATTCGACATCGCCATCATCGTTAAGTTTCGGCGTCCTTGTTATGAATAGTAAACGTGGCTCCCCCCTGCTGTTCTTGACCCACTCCTCGGTTCGGATCTGTCTCTTCTTCTCGAATACTTCCCTGTTACCGGCAATGCAGGTATCGGCTTTCTCTCTACTGAGTGTGTCACGTAGACTCCTGTCTTCCATATCTTCCTTTTTCGCTCCAAAAAATTCTGCACGGGCTTTGTTTACAGCACCATACGTCTCCATATCTGCCAGATACCAGATATGGATAGGTATATTGTCGAGCAGCAATGTCTGCTCTTCAGACTTCCTGTACTCCAGTTGAACTAGGAAGCTCTGCGCGACTATCCCTGCCAAGCCGCCCCCTTTCAATAATTCGTTGCATATCCTGATTATCTCTTCATCGGTGTAGCTCTCCTTATCTTCCAATGCGGCAGCGTCTATCTTTTTAGCGATCAGTTCTCTGGCTGCTTCTATGCCGATACTCTGGACATACATTCCGGTCAGATCACTCTTTGCAGTCTTCATCGCAGGTATTTACCTCATGTCGCGTTACTGCCTTTTGGCAGAAGCAGAACTACGGAAGTGGTATTGTGAAATCCGCTGAACTGACCCGGCTCCAGACGGATCTCGCCGTAAGTCTCCCAGCCAATCAGGGGAACGCCCGGCAGGACCTTCTTGAAGCGA
>JAGLYV010000116.1 GCA_023131975.1 Candidatus Krumholzibacteriia bacterium
AGAGGGCTCCCGGACATACCGTGCTGGACGACAAGATCTACAAAATGGGATTCTCCGATCTGAGAGGCAGGATCGCTGAAAGTATCGAAAGATTCAGATCGGGTGATGATGTCGATAAGGAAGCCAGACTTTGCGAGTTGATGGCGATGGATACCGCGGCGGAGAGTCTTGTCATGTTCGCGGGAAGGTACGCGGAAAAGCTCGAAGCACTCTCTCTGGAGGAATCGGACGAGGATAGAAAGAAAGAGCTTTCGGAGATGGCGGCAATCTGCAGGAGAGTGCCGGAGAATGCTCCGGAGACTTTCTGGGAGGCATTGCAATATTACTGGTTTGTCCATCTCGGTGTCATTACGGAACTGAATACCTGGGACTCGTTCAATCCGGGAAGACTGGACAGGCATCTGCTTCCCTTTTATAGAAATGATATCGCGGCTGGTATCCTCACCGAAGAGAGAGCGAAAGAACTTCTTCAGTCATTCTGGATCAAATTCAATAACCAGCCAGCGCCGCCAAAGGTGGGAGTCACGGCGCAGGAGAGCAACACATACACGGATTTCTGTCTCATCAACCTTGGTGGTGTCGACGCTGACGGAGAAGACGCTGTCAACGAAGTCACCTATCTCATCCTTGACGTTATAGAAGAGATGAGGTTGCTGCAACCGGGCTCGATGATTCAACTCAGCAGGAAGAATCCCGATGCCTTCCTTCACAGGGCGCTCAGGATCATAAAGACCGGTTACGGTCAGCCATCGATATTCAATTCAGAAGCTATTGTCGGCGAGATGCTCCGGCAGGGGAAGGATATCGTCGATGCCAGAAATGGAGGGGCGAGTGGTTGTGTCGAAGCGGGCGCGTTCGGAAAGGAATGTTACATCCTGACAGGATATTTCAATCTGCCGAAGATCCTGGAGATCACACTTAATAACGGTGTGAACCCGTTGTCCGGCGCGAGACTGGGGCCTGCCACCGGGGAAGCTGGATCATTCGAGTCGTTCCGGGAACTGTTCGATGCCTTTCGCGTTCAATTGAATCATTTCGTGGATATCAAGATCAGGGGAAATCTCGATATCGAAGAGTTGTGGTCCGAGACTCTTCCGGCGCCTTTCCTCTCGATCCTTATCGACGATTGTATAGAGAATGGGATGGATTACAACTCTGGAGGAGCCAGGTACAACTCATCGTACATTCAGGGCGTAGGACTTGGGTCGGTGACCGATTCGTTTGCGGCCCTGAAATATCATGTATATGACAAAAAGGATGTATCGATCGATGGGTTGATGAAAGCGATCGAGTCCGATTTTGAAGGTTACGATGAATTAAGACAGATCCTTCTTCAGGAGAGCCCCAAGTACGGCAACGATGACGATTACGCCGATTCGATAATGACAGAAGTCTTTGACGAATATTTTAATGCTGTGGATGGCAGGCCGAACTGGAAGGGGGGGCTGTTCAGAATCGATATGCTGCCGACTACGTGTCACGTTTATTTCGGGAAAATCACTGGAGCCATGCCTGACGGAAGAAAAGCCGGCAAGCCCCTTTCCGAGGGAATATCACCTGTCCAGGGTGCCGACAGGGAGGGACCGACTTCGGTCCTCAGATCGGCTGCTAAATTCGATCATCTCAAAACAGGCGGGACACTCCTCAATCAGAAATTCACACCCGGTATCTTTTCAGAGGAAAGCGGTATCGAAAAAGTGGGACATCTGGTCCGTTCGTATTTCAGGATGATGGGGCACCATGTTCAGTTCAATGTGGTAGAGGCCGGAATCTTGCGGAAGGCACAGAAAACGCCCGAAGACTACAGGAATCTGATAGTGCGAGTCGCTGGGTACAGCGACTATTTCGTCGATCTGGGAATCGAGCTTCAAAATGAGATCATCGAGCGTACCGAGCATGGAATCAATTGAAAGATCGAGGAAGGAATCGGAGCTACAATGAGTGATGTTCGTTTTACAATACGACGAGGCTTGTACGTTATTGCTGCTTTCGCGGTAATGTCCGGCATATCCTGCTCGGACAGTCCATTCGATCCGGGTGATCCCGAACCCGAATCCGGATGGTCGATTCAGAACCCTGACATAGACATCAGAGGGTTGAGGGATCTCTGCTGCGCCGGAAACGGAAGACTGGTGACGGTCGGTACTGGTGGATCGATATACCTCAGCCTGGATGGTGGCGAGGCGTGGAGCAATATATCGTCTCCTGTGTCTCTGAATATGTATGGAGTGGATTTCCTGGATATATTCACCGGGATGGCGGTAGGTGACGCTGGAAGCCTTATCCTGACAACCGATGGTGGCCTGACATGGGAAACGGTCGATACGGGTATATCGAATACCCTGAACAGTATTTCAGTCACCGGAGACAGTAGTGCTGTGGCGGCTGGAGCCGGTGGAACGATTTTGAGGGTCAATGGCCTCGATGGGGCCTGGAGCGGTGAACTTGCTTTCGTGCCGGAGCGTTTCAACGCAATTCAGTCAGTCGGAGGGGATGACATCAGGGCAGTTGGATCTGAAGGATGGGTGTATTCGTCAAGGGACGGTGGAAATACCTGGAGGCGATCCTATTGTGGTGAGGATATTGAGCTGAACGGCCTCTTTTTTCACGATACTGACAATGGACTGTCCGTCGGTGACGGTGGACGGATATTTGTGACGGATGATGGCGGGATAACCTGGGCGAAGACTCATGAATTTGCATCAGTCGATTATCTCGATATCAGCTTTTTCGATGCTGACAGTGGTTCCGCGGTCGGCACCGGGGGGGCCGTGCTCTTCTCCGCGAACGGAGGAATATCCTGGGACGCGATCGATGTCGATACGGAAAACGATATAAACGATCTTTTCTTTTTTGACGGATCCCTGGGGGTCGCGGCTGGTGACGGAGGTGTTGTCCTTTTTTCAGAGGACGGAGGCAGGAACTGGGATGTCATATCGAATCCGGAAATGACGGCAAATTTCTATGGCGCATATATCGATGGAACCGGAAAGATAATAGTGGTGGGGTCCGGAGGGACGATCTACGAGAAGGCAGGAACCGGGGCCGAATGGATATCCGTTACGTCCGGAGTGACAAAGAATCTCTATGGTCTTTCTGGTAATGGCTCCGGAGAACTTGTGGCATGCGGCTCCGGAGGCGCAGTGATATCGAGTCATGACGGAGGTTCGACCTGGAATTGGTCAGGTGGGTCGATCTCAAAGACATTCCTCGATATTACTATTGATGCAGATGGTCATTATACTGCCGCGGGACCCGAAGGGTTGATCGCGAGCTCGATCGACCAGGGCACGTCATGGAGGATCCTTGTAGGCAGAATGGAAAATTATCTGAACGACATAGCATTCTCGGATTCCCTGAATGGGGTGGCCGTAGGATATTCCGGAGTCATCGTTCGTACTGTGGATGGAGGAGAAACGTGGTTTTTTCAGGAGAGCGGAACAGGTGAGACTCTTTTCAGCGTATGCATGCTTGATTCGGTTGAAAGTGTGGCCGTGGGGGAGGCAGGCATGGTCCTGCACACGGTCGACGCCGGGAATACCTGGACCATTCGGCCTACCGGCCTGACGGGAAGGAATCTGGGGATCGAGATACATGAGGCCCCATCGTGGGTGGTAGTCGGAAGGAATGGACACATAGGAATATCTCAGGATAAAGGTGCTACCTGGTCGAATATCGATACTTTGACTTCTATGGATCTTTATGGAGCATGCCATACCAGCATTCAGGAGATCATAGTCACTGGAGAAGCATCAAAGATAATCAAGAGCGTGGATGGCGGAGCAGCCTGGAGCGATGTTTCCCTTTCCGTTACAGATGACCTGAATTCCATCGTAATGTTCGATCTTGAGATCGCCTTTACGGCAGGAAAGAACGGGACGATAATGAAGACTGTAGATTCCGGGAGCAGCTGGCTCAAGTGCAGTTCTCCCGTGCAATCGGAGCTGACGTCCATCTTTGTCACAGACGAAAATACCGTTTATATCTGCGGTATGGGAGGTTCGATCCTTCAAACCATTGACGGGGGAAAAGAATGGACAGAACAGGATTCCGGTACAGGAGCAGATCTGAGGGATATAGTATTTACCGGCGAAGGTCGTGGAGTCACGGTCGGTAATTCCGGGACCATAGTAATTACAGATGATGGGGGATCTAACTGGAATCCTGTGACAGGGATCGTATCCGAAGATCTGACCTCTGTATTTTTCCATGGAGATTCTATCGGGATGGCGACGGTAGTATCAGGACAGGTGATACTGACCGTTGACCGCGGAGAGAATTGGACTGTTCTCGAAACAGGCATAGTCACGCCGCTCTACTCTATTTCCGCTGCGGGTGACGATATCTGGACAGCCTGCGGCGAAGGTGGATCGATAATCGGGACAGATGACAGGGGGGCGACATGGTCCATCCAGCCTACCCCGACAAGTATTTCCCTGAACAGTATTTTTTACTCAACAGGATATCTATGGTTTGCCGCGGGAGGCGACGGGGTCATCCTGAAGTCGATCGATGACGGAATGACCTGGTACAGGTTGACTGGAATAACGACTGAAGATCTTAACTCGATATACTTCTTCGACAATCTCGAAGGCAGCGCCGCGGGGGCAGGCGGGACGATCATCAGGACATGGACCGAGGGAGAGTACTGATAATCGTCGGCCTGAATCTTATGTCAGGAACTTAAGCGGTAGAATGCGAGGAGCATCGCAAGTACCGAGATTCCCAGTGTGGCGAAAGCGATGACGGCTCCGATTGTGACCATTCTTTTGAAAATCGCATGTTTTGCTTCTTTGTAGGCTTCCATCTGATCCTCCTTTGTGAGTGTGACAGGGATCTCTGAAAGTATCCCTGTATTTGCGGGGTCTTTAGCCAGTTCCGCCATTTCGGGGTCAGTCTCGATATATTCCTCGACCAGCTTTCTCGTATCCGGACTTCCTTCTCCGGAGACAAACAATGGCAACAGGTCAAGGATCACGTCTCTGGTGATCTTCATGATCCTCTTTCCTCCTTCTTTAATCTATCGACGATCAATTTCTTCCTGGCTCTATGGACTTTGACTTTCGCAGAGGAGAGGGATATTTCGAGAGCCCTTGATATTTCCTCGTACGACAGCCCATGTCCTGTTCTCATGATGAAGGCCGTTCTCTCTGTCTCGGGGAGTGTTTTGATCACTTTGAAGACTCTTTGAAGTTCCAGCCTCGATTCTGTTACAGTATCCGGCCCTGGAGATGAATCGATATGTGTGTCCATCAGGTCCGTGTGATATTTCCCTTTTCTGATATTTTCAAGATGTCTGTTTCGGGCGATTGTAAAGAGGTAAGCTTTTAAGGTATCGGTACGGATCTTTTCACTCCTTGACCAGGCTCTGACGAAGGTCTCTGATGTAATGTCTTCGGCCTCGTTTTTTTCTCCGCTCAGCCAGAAGGCGAAACGGAAAACATCTGCCGAGTAATCTGTGTATAGGGTTTCGAAATCCAAATCTGCTCCTCTCTGATGACAATATGAACGAGGAGAGGGAAAGTTACAACAAATCTGGATTATCTCTGGCACAATTCAGGCGCGATTTATATTCACAATACTTGTTTTGACATTAATACATGTCTTTGCTAGAATTGGGTCACCATGGTAGGGGAAACCATCTCACATTATAAAATAATCGAGAAGCTCGGTAAGGGCGGGATGGGAGCGGTCTATAAAGCCCATGATACAAAGCTCGACAGGACAGTTGCCTTAAAGATCCTTCTACCACATCTCAGCGCCGACGTTAAAGCCAGAAAACGATTCGTCCAGGAAGCTAAATCAGCCTCTGCTCTTGACCATCCAAACATCTGTACGATCTACGAGATAGACGAGACCAGGGATGGAGCGATATTCATAGCGATGGCCTGCTATGAGGGAGGAACGTTGAGAGAACGGATCGACAGAGGGCCACTAAGTATCCTGGAGACTGTTGAAATAATTCAACAGATTTCGTCTGGGCTCTCCAAAGCGCATAGAAGTGGAATCGTTCATCGTGATATTAAGCCTTCCAATATAATGTTCACGATGGATGGTAATGTGAAAATAGTCGATTTCGGTATCGCCAAACTCGAAGGCGCTACAAGAATCACCCTTGAAGGTATCACGGTGGGCACAGCCAGTTATATGTCGCCGGAACAGGCCAGAGGAGAAAAGGTCGGCCCTGAGACGGACGTGTGGGCGGCAGGCGTCATCCTCTATGAGATGCTTGTGAGTGCGATGCCCTTCACGGGGGATTATGACCCCGCTGTCATCTATTCAATAATTAACGAGAGTCCAGAGCTTATATCAGTTCAGAGAAGAGATGTCCCCGCCGCTCTCGAGAACCTCGTGGACAAGACGCTCGAAAAGGATGCACGGAAAAGATACCGGAATGCCGGTGAATTAAGTGCGGCACTGACTGAATTAAAAGAGAAGGTTACTGCGGGTGCCAGACCGAGACGTATGGTCGGACTTAAGAGATTCAGGCGCAATAAATCGGCCTTCTTCGGATCGCTGGTAGTTGTTGCCGCCGTTATTTTGACCTTTATTATAGTATTTCAGAAAAGTGCATCGGCGATCGATTCTCTTGCCGTTCTTCCGGTTGTGGACCTGCGTGGTGATGATGGAGACATTATCTTCGCTGACGGACTGACTGCCGAGATTATTTCCAAGCTCTCGAGGGTGGATGACTGGAAGGTGATCTCGAGGACATCGGTCATGCGATTCAGGGGAACCGATAAGTCTGTGCGGGAGATTGCGTATGATCTGAAAGTCAAGGCACTCCTGACGTCCACAGTTCAGCATGTTGGAGAGAGCAGATTGAAGATGACGGTGGAGCTCATCAAGGCAGATACTGAGGAAGTGCTCTGGTCGGATACTTACGAGAAGAACCTGCGGGACGTTGTGCACCTTCAAAACGAAATTGTCCTGGCCGTGGCCGACGAACTCGGGATCGGTATTGCTCCGGAACTTGAACAGCGATTCAGAGGAAGCGGTGAAATAGATCCGGTGGCATATCGTTTGTACCTTCAGGGTCGTCAATGGTTCGAGTCTGAATCGGAAGGCAGTCTGGAAAGAAGTGTTGATTATTATACACGAGCACTCGAGATCGATTCCTCGCTGGCTCTCGCTTACGCGGGAATGGCTGATTGTTACGCGATAATGGGGTGTCACGGTCTGGCTCGCCCCCATGACATCTATCCAAAAGCTCGTAAAGCTATAAGGAAAGCTCTCGCACTGGATGACGGGCTCGCCGAAGCGTGGACCGCGCTGGCACATATGACATGGGAATATGACTGGGATGTAGAGACTGCTATGAACTACGTCGACAAGGCGATCGAGCTGAATCCTTCTTACGCGTTTGCTCATCACGTCAAGGCGGGGATGCTTATGTTTGATTTCGATGGCAGACTGGAGGAAGGGAGAAAGGAGATGGGCATAGCATATGAACTTGACCCGCTATCCCCACGCCTGGTGGTAGATGTGTTCCTCCCGATGCTGATAGCAGGAGATTTCGAGGCGGCCCTCCAGCACGTCCTGGGTGTAAAAGAGAAGTTCCCTGAATGGGATGAGACTGCCGATTTAGCCGCTGTCTACTCGGCGCTTGGCAGGCACGATGAGGCTATCGCGCTTATCGAAAAAGGATCGGAATCGACCAACAGACAATGGATGAGAGTTCTGCTTGCATCGCTTTACATCAAGACCGGTCACGAGGAGAAGGCGAGAGAAATCCTCAGTGAACTTGAAGAGATATACGCCAGCGAATATTTTTCGCCTCAAATGATCTTTGGTCTTTGCTTCGACCTTGGAGAGATCGATAAAGGCCTGGACTGGTTGGAGAAAGCCGTAGATGAACGAGATCCTTTCTTGATGAAGCGGAGAAGATTGATGATCCGCATGATGGACGCGGACCTCGGTCTGAGCGAAAAGAATAATCTCAGGCTCCGGGAGATCATGCAGAAGTCCGGGTTGATCTGAACCCGACTCGTTCACATATCCAGGCACAATATATCCCTAACACTCGGTTTGACACCCATATATACCTATGCTAAAGTAGCGGCACCATGATTGGGAAAACAATTTCACATTATAATATCTTGGAGAAGCTCGGTGAGGGCGGGATGGGCGTAGTCTACAAGGCGGAGGATACGAAGCTCTACCGCAACGTTGCGCTTAAGTTCCTCTCTCCCCAGGCGCTTGGGACGAAAGAGGAGAAGGTCCGTTTCCTGCATGAAGCACAGTCTGCCGCGGCGCTTAATCATCCCAATATCTGCACGATTTACGAGATCGATGAGTCTGAAGGGGCCTCCTTTATTGCAATGGAATATATCGAGGGGAAGAGTCTTGATGCCATGATTGAATCGGGACCACTGAAACTTGAGGAAGCCCGGAAAATCGCTTTGCAGATTGCGGAGGGATTGCACGAAGCCCACCGGAGACAGATCGTGCATCGCGACATCAAACCTGCCAATAT
>JAGLYV010000117.1 GCA_023131975.1 Candidatus Krumholzibacteriia bacterium
AGTTGCCGCGCGCCCGGGTCACCTTGGCCAGTTTGAGTTGAGCGAGGGCAAATGTCGGGTCGTGCGCCACCGCTTTTTTGAGCAAGTCGACCTGCTTGTTCACTTCCATCCGCTCCCCCGCGAGTCCTGCGGCGACGTAGTACTCGTACGCCTCGGGATTGGCTGTGGTAAGTTCCGTTACCGACTGGATCGGCAAAGAGACAGCGGCTCCGTAGCGCGCGGTGAGAACAGACAGAACACCTTCAAGTACTCCGTCTGCCAGGGCGGCTACCTGTGTTCCCTCCACCCGCCGTGCGGCTACACTCTCGCCTGTTTGCGTGTCCACGAGTTGCCACGCTACGTACGGCCGACCGTCCAATTCACCCATCTGCCCTGACAGAAGCATCGTCGCTCCTGATTCTCTGGCGACTTCAAGTGCCTGGCTCTCCTCTATCGGTCCGCGCACAACGTTGAAGAGACGGCGCCTTATATCCTGAAGATAGCTCGGACTCACTACACGGCACGGACTGTTCTCAACGAGCCCCACGTGGAGCAACCCGGTCATGCTCACGGTGCGTATCGAGTCCCCTGGAGTGGAAATATTATTAAAATCCACTACAGCCAGCGTAACCCCTTCGGCCGGAGCAGGGTCCCTGAACCTCGGCCACAGCACGGCGAATAGTGTTACGACTATGGCTGCGCCGGCGATGCCCACCAGCACCACTCTCCACCCGGGCTTATTCCTCCCCGTTCTTATCCTGCTGCCGGAGAGCCCCGTCGTCTCTCCTCTGAACCCGGCGATATCGTCGTTGAATTCGAGCGCGCTCTGGTAACGCTGATCTGGTTCCTTCTCCAGGGCCCTGTTGACGATCTCCTGCAGTGGTGCGGGTATATCGACTCCCGATCTCGAGAGCGGTTGATGCTCCTCATGAACAACCCCGTACAACAGCGCCGCCTCGTGTTCTCCCTTGAATGGAGGCTCGCCGGCGACCAACTCATATAGGATCACGCCGAGAGAGAAGATGTCGGATCGATGATCAACTTCCTCACCTCTCGCCTGCTCGGGAGACATGTAGGCAGCTGTGCCGAGCGTGCTTGCATCCTTTGTCAGCTTCGTCCTGCCTGCGAGCTTGGCGAGGCCGAAATCAATGATCTTTACCTCTCCGTCACTCGTGATGATGATGTTAGACGGCTTTATATCCCTGTGGACGATATTCTTCTGATGAGACTTTGAGAGACCTGAAGCTATCTGGGAAGCTATTTCGAGCGATTCCTCTACGCTCATTCCTCCCCTGTCCATCCTATCCCTTAACGTCTCTCCGTCGTAGAGCGCCATCACGATGAACGTGACTCCATCTTCGGTCTCGTCTATCTCGTAAATCGTCCCGATATGTGAGTGATCGATCGAAGAGGCAGCCTTTGCCTCATGAATGAAACGCTTTGTTGCCTCGGCGTCGGAGCTTAGATGCGGAGGAAGGAACTTTATCGCCACTTCGCGGTCGAGCTTGATGTCTAGGGCATGGTAGACTACACCCATCCCGCCTTCACCTAGTTTCTCGAGGATCTTATAATGTGAGATGGTTTTCCCTATCATGGCAACGCAATTCTAGCAAAGAGATCTATTAAGTGTCAAAATATTAATGAGGAATATAAGTTGTGCCTAAATTGTGCCTGAAAGAATCAAATAATAACAAACAAATGCAAAGATCCCCAAAACGAAACTGGAATCCGTTACCATATAATCAGTTATAAATCAACGTATTATGCTATTTATAGAGTCCGTCTCAAAATCCCCCGGTACTTAGTACCGTGAGGGTTCGATTCCCTCCTCCGGCACCACATTATATCAATGGATCAGGCGCGATGCTTGATCCATTTTGCTATGTGGGTGGAATTGGGATTGTGCCTGGATCTGTGCCTGTCGCGTGAGAATTACCAACGGTTAAATGTCCTTCAGCTCCGCCAGCCGCTTTCTGGCATCCGCCAGTTGCGGTAGACCTTCGTCGGCATTGGCCCACATCTCCAGAAACTTTGTAAACTCCTGCTGCGCATCCTGAGGACGTCCCATCTCTTCGTAGATCAGCCCAAGATGGTAGTGCGAGATCGCATGGCCGCCGTAGATATGCAACAATTCCTTATGAACATCGATGGCTTCCTTAAGGTCTCCAGCTATATAATAGGCCTCAGCAAGCAGGGACAGATCTTCTACTCCAAGTATCCCGTGAAATAATAATCCGAGTTCCCTCATGGCTTTAACAGCTCGAATAGCGGATAACTGATCTTTCTTGGAAAGAGCGATCTCAGCATCGATCTCGTATGCGGGATGTTTTAATAATGGGCCAATCGTCTCGGCCAGCTCGTGCGTGCGGATGGATGTCGCTCTGGCACCGGCGAGATCACCGACCGCAACCTGTGCAAGCCCCTTGAACCTGTACGCGAATATCCGTACCCGTATCTCATCACTGCTTTCCATTTCCTCGGCGATTTCGAGTGCTCTCTCGGAGAGACCCACAGATAAAAACAGTCTCCCCGCCTGAAATTGCCAGTAGGACGGATCCCCCCCTACATATTGCCGAGCTTCATCCATAGTCCTCACTGCATCAAAGTAACGTCCTGCTTCATAATAGAGCATGGGAAGATTAATGTTATGAGTAAAAGTACACATTATCCAAAGACGGTAATCATTTCTGAGATTCTTTTGTGAGAGAATATTTTCCGTTATTGAAATCGCTTTGTCGAGATCCCCATCATGATAAGCACAGTATGACATACCTTGCTTTATCCAGCCTGGATCAAGATCGAATGCTTTCTGATATGCGACCTCCGCGCTGTCTGGCAATCCCAGGGCTAGATAACTCAGAGCAAGCTCGTCCCAACCATTGGGATTGTCAGGAAACCTTTCGAGATATGATTCTGAGACCTTCAACGATTCTTCGAATCTATGCAAATTCCTGAGAGCAGAACTCATAGTGGGGCCACCGATAATTGGATCATCGGGATACAGTTCCATACCTTTTCGCCCTGTTTCTACGACTTCGCTCCAACACCCCCAATAGTAAGCCCTACCCGAAATAATTCGAAGAGTCTCCCTGTCATCCGGCCATCGATCGAGCATCTCGTCAAAAGTAGACATTTCGAGGGTGACCTCGTAATCGAGGCCGTGCTGGAACGCCTTTATGTGAAGTCTGCTTTTAACTCCCAGCTTTTCCGCGTGTCTCCAGGCCGCTGCGGTATAACGCCTTGCCAGGGCGATATCCTGTACAATAGCATTGCTCCCGAAAGAGAGTTTGGCCATCTCAAAGTAGGCGAGTGCAAATGTAGTATCAATAGATATTGCCGCTTCGAATTCTCGCATAGCTTCCTCTTGGCTATATTCTATAACCCTCAATCTACCCTTGATGTAATGCTCATATGCGGACGATGAAGCTGTTGTGATCTGCTCTACCGGAACCTGCTTGACTGGTTGCTTAATCCCTGAGTTGCTTGCTATCTCAGGGAGAACGGCAGCGACTATATTATTGATCATCACATTCATCTTCCCGGGCTCAACCTTGCCGCCTCCGATAGACTCTCCGCTCCTTACATCGATCAGCCTCCACGTAACGAATCCCTCATCGCCGCGAATGCTGATCCTGCCAGTGATGACATATGTCGCTTCACTCTCCCTCGCTATTTCGAGTTCCTGGCCTTCTTCGATCCGGCTGTCTGTTGAACCGAATATCCGCCTCCGGATATCACGCAGGTGTTCAGGACTCTTGACTCTGATCGGGCAGGCCTCTATAAGAGCAATATTCAGAAGTTCGGTCATTGTCGCGGATGTCAAAGGATCGGCCAAGGGTAACATGTCGCGAAAATCAACAACGGCGAGCGACATCTCCGATGCCCTCAGAGGTGCGGGCTCTCGTCCGGTATTTATAAAGAAAATGACAGCTGCCACGATCACCACAGCCGCCGCTATACCTATCCACTTGCTCTTTCCGCGACCTTTTTTTCCACTCACCATCGCTTTACTTCGACTGGTACTATCCTTACTTGCACCAGATATATTCTTCAGATCAGCCTTCATTTCAGTGGCTGACTGATATCTTTCACTGGAATCTTTGTTAAGGGCCATTTCAACGATAGCGCACAGTTCCACCGGAATGTCCTTACATCGATCCGATACATGCACGGGATCCTCGTGGACAATCTCGTAGAGCAGCGCCGCCTCGTGCTCTCCCTTGAACGGCGTCTCGCCGGCGAGCATCTCGTACAATATCGTCCCCAGAGAGAAGATGTCCGAGCGGCGATCGACATCCTCCCCCCTCGCCTGCTCGGGGGACATATAGGCAGCCGTGCCCAGCGTGCCCCCTTCCTTGGTCAGCTTCGTTACGCCGGCGAGCTTCGCCAGACCGAAGTCGATGATCTTCGCCTCGCCGTCTCTATTCAGGAGAATGTTCTGCGGCTTGATGTCCCTGTGGACGATCCCCTTCTCGTGGGCCCGGGAAAGACCCGAGGCTATCTGGGAGGCGATTGTGACAGTCTCGTTCATCGTAAGCTTGCCTCTGTCGATTCTCTCTCGCAATGTCCCGCCCTCGTAGAGGGCCATCACGATGAAGGTCTGCCCTTGCTCTGTCTCATCTATCTCGTGGATGACGCCGATGGCGGAGTGGTTGAGTGCAGAGGCAGCCTTTGCCTCACGGATAAACCTCTTTACCGCTTCTGGATCAGCGCTTAGGTGCGACGGCAACAGCTTGATCGCCACCTCGCGGTCGAGCTTCGTGTCCACGGCACGATACACCAGGCCCATTCCGCCCTCTCCAAGCTTCTCGATGATCTTGTAATGTGATATTGTTTCCCCTAACATGGTAAGGCGAGTCTAGCAAAGGTATGCATGAGTGTCAAAATAAGAATGGGGTTCGATTCCCTCCTCCGGCACCATTATCTTTCAATGGATTAGGCGAGCTGCTTGATCCATTTTGCTATGTGGGTGGGATTGGGATTGTGCCTGGATCTGTGCCTGTCACGTTAAAGGATGAATTTAATCCAATCCGACCTTTTCCAGCAGCTCATCAAACCGCGGATCTGATCTCAGGCTATCCAGCATCGGTTCAATGCCAATCGTCGTTACAAAGCGTGAACGTACTTCAAACGCCTTTTCCAGCCATTCAAACGCTTTATCCTTTTCACCGATCTTCGCATAGGCCATGGCTGAATAAAACGTTTGATTATAAATGGAGAAAACCCATTTCTCCATGTTTTCAATGATACATTTAACGAAACCCTCGTAACCTGATGTCTTATACGCATGGTCGAATTCTTCCATATAGTCAGGGGGTATTATTTCCTTGAACGCTTCTACAGCTTCCGGAATCATTCCTTTTTCCAGGTAACACCCATATAAAACGAGATAGACATACCAGAAATCCTCATCCAGTTCGAGAGTCTTCCGGCCTTGCTTGATCGCTTCATCGTAACGGCGCGCATAATAATAGGCATAACTGAGAGTCTGGTTTATAACAAGTGACAGGGGGTCGAGTTGGATGGCTCGTTTTGCCTGCTCTATCGCCTCATCGTGCCGCTTCAAAGTGGATAACAATCCGGAATACCATTGATGAGCCGTTGCATAGTTCGGATTCAGGAATATAGCTTTTTTATAGTATTCTTCCGCAACTTCCCAGTCAAAATCGATTTCATACGATGCCAGGGCAAGGGCTGAATAAGCCGCGGCTGACTCGTCATCTATCGAGAGGGCTCTTTGGGCATAATATCTTATTTTTTTATCGGCTTCCCTTGGTGGATAAAACCCCCAGTCACCCAGTACCGCAAAGGCCTCCGCGATCGCAGCATAAGCCTGAGCGTAATCGGGATCGATTTCGATAGCCTCTTGAAAATATTCGATACCTTTCCCGATACCCTGCTCTGTCCTCTTGTTCCAGTGGTAGCGTCCCCTGAGATACGCTTCATAAGCGCGGGGGTCGACCTGCCGGGTGCCGGATGATCCATCTTCTTCCGGAGGAGCCAGTTTAATATCGACCTCACGTGCGATCGCGCGTGCTACATCACTCTGTAGCGACAGGATATCCCGCAGATCACGTTCGTAACTCTCAGCCCATAGGTGCCGGTCGGAAACGGCCTCGATCAGCTGCGCCGTAATTTTCACCCTTCCACCGACCTGCATGACCGATCCTTCAATAATCGCATCGACATCTAACTCACGAGCTATCTCAGGCAGTGATTTTCGTGTGTCTTTGTAGCGCATCACTGAAGTCCTGGAGATTACCTTGAGCGTTCCTATCTTTGCCAGGTCGGCGATGAGCGCCTCGGTCATACCGTCGGCAAAAAACTCCTGATCAGGATCATTGGAAAGATTCTCAAGCGGCAGAACGGCGATCGAATCTATTATCTCTTTTCTTTTTGGAAATAGATATGATCTGCCCAGCACCAGAGCGGCAGCAATAATAATCACTGCGGCACACGCAAGGCCGAGACGTCTTTTCCCGAACCCTCTATTTACCTGACCGTTCGCCGGGCCAGAGGGTCCTTTATCGACCATCAAAGATCTCATATCAACCAGGAACTCGTCAGCATGCTGGTAACGGTTCTTTTGATCCTTTGCCATTGCCTTTTGCGTTATTCTTTCAAGTTCGAGAGGAACTCCAGTCCGGAGAGCCGTCAGAGGCTCGGGGTCCTCGTTCAGGATCGAGTAAATGACAGATTGTTCGTAATCGCCCTTGAACGGCTGCTGTCCTGTAACCATTTCATAGGCAATGACTCCGAGCGCCCAGACATCAGTACGGGAATCAACCGCTTCTCCACGTCCCTGCTCCGGTGACATGTACGCCACCGTACCCAACGTCGTCCCTTCTCGCGTAAGCTGCGTCCTTCCCGGCGACTTCGCCAGACCAAAATCCATGATCTTTACACGTCCACTTTCAGTAATCATAATATTGGCAGGTTTGATGTCGCGAT
>JAGLYV010000118.1 GCA_023131975.1 Candidatus Krumholzibacteriia bacterium
GTCAAGGAAAAATGTGAAAATATTTGTGAATATTTTAAAAAATCCATGGATTAATTCGAGAATCCATAAAATAGCTTGAAGACGAAAGAACCTCAGCAATACCGAATCGACTCTGAGAAAATCACCATGTCGCAGAATGATCCTGAAATATTTTGTGAAAGGGGGGCTCCGGGATGGATGTAGTGTGTATTGCTTGTGGATAATTCAGGAATATTTTGTGAATGGTTCACAATAATACGGATTACTGACCTTACCCCGTCATTGGCCAACCATTGGTCCGTCATTGGCCTGACCTTACCCCGTCATTGGCCAGCCATTGGTCCGTCATTGGCCAACCATTGGTCCGTCATTGCCCCATCATTGGCCCGTTCAGGCAACAGGGGGGGAACCGCCAACCCACTCATACAGACAGGAGTCTGTCGATAGGGGATCCCTCTATTCCCTGGATCCTGCTGTACCTGATGTCCCAGCGGAGAGAAGGATAGACCTCTTCTCCCGAGTCGCGGCAGGTCTGGAGGAAATCCGCCTTCACTTCAGAGAGCAGGCATTCGATCTCTTCCGCTGAACGGCTGTTTACAAAGAGGGAATAACTCGAGTCCTTTTCACCTGTAGACACGACCATGTCGCCGTCAAGATGATGGAAAAGGCACTTTTCCAGGATGGTCCTGAACCGGGCGGGGATTTCCTCCATACCGGTGATGGACAGATCCACCAGGCTCAATTCCGCGCCCATGATATCAGCTCGCTCGATCATCATATGCAGCGGGTGGACAAGGTCCTTCTCCTTGTCGAATGCCGGATCGAGTGGAATAGCCAGACTGATCGTATTCCCCGGACTTATCTGCAGCTCTCCGTCCAGAGCAGCCGCCAGCCTTCCAAGTACGAGTCCCCTGTGAGCCTCGTGAAACGCGAGAAAATCTTTCAGACTCTCTCTCGAAGTCTTGAACCAGGTACTCGTCCGCGGCCTGAGATAGACTACCAGGCTGCGATGACTGACTCCGAAACAGTCACTCTCTCCCTTCACCGATGTGCTGCACTCGATGAACGGATTTTCTGGCAGCCAGAGATTGTAAGCATCTATAGCGGAGACAAGAAATTCCTTAAGCCTGCCGTTGCCGGTAAATACCATGATATCCGGCATGCTCAACTTGAACCCCTTTATCTTCTCCTCTTCGACGAATTCCTCAAAGAGGTGTTCGACCTCGGTCTTTACCCTGACGATAGTCCTGCAGACACTGAGCTCTTCCGATTCGATCATGAACACCTTCTGGAGTTCGTCGAGATTCGCGATAAGCTTCTCCACGTTACGCCAGCCGATATCGATGAATTTTTCCCTCTGCTCCGGATCGATCGTCTCATCGCTGTCACCCAGGAGCCTGACCGCCGTCCTGATGGACGTCAACGGCGTCCTCATCCTGTGCGACAGGGTAGTAGCAAACTTCGATCTTAATTCGTCGAGTTTTTTCCACCTGGAAAAATCATGAATAAGCACAAGATATATTCCATCGCTGCCGTCCTCGTTCATGGACCATATCTCTAGACCCAGCAGCCTGTGACTCTCCTGTCCCTTCACAGCTATATCCGCGTAGGTGATCGCCGACCCGTTAAGCCGGCTTTTTTCAAATATCGTATCTGTGCAGTGCGCGTCGATTATATCGGTGATCTCATTCTCTTCTCTCACCGCCAGGGTCACTCTGGCCGAATCATTCGCGAAGACGACTTCACGTGACTGATTGAGAAAGATCACACCCTGTTCGACCGGCTGGAAAAACGATCCCAGCGTATCGTAGATCGCCGAAGTCCCCGAATGGACTCCCCGTATCTTCTCGGCTATAAGATCGAATTCGACATCGTCCACAGGCAGGATAAGCACCCTGTCTGCCCCTGCCCTGACCAGCTCCGTTGCGGCCATTGAATCCTTCTCCTGCATTACGACCACAATCGTACCGCGATAGCCATTCTTTCTCGATGTCGAGAGGAACGGGCCCGGATCTGTACCATCGTTCGAATATTCCAGAAACAGGACAGCGAAGAGTGAAAGATCGATATCGCCAACCTTCGAAAGGTCGAAGATACTTACCCTGTCGATGAGACATCTTTGAAGTTGATTTTTTATCAGGTCCTCGAATAAACGGCCCCCCGCGAAAACTGCCGCGGAGACCTGTTCAACCTGGACCTTTACCGGTTTGACTCCGGCCTGCTGCAAAGACATAGATGCAATTCCTCCAAACAAGGCTTCTAGCTCGCTTATTGGAAACGCAAGGGACATGCCGTGAATCAAGAGGAAGAGTCGCGGAGTGACGAGGAGTATTATCCACAACGGGGAACAATGGGAACACGCCCCGGTTCGCATTATGCATAGCTGTGTTTATTATGCAGCCCCGGAGTGGCTACCTGGTTGGGGAAAAGCTGTTATCTGGATGGAAAAAAATCGAAATTGAACATTACGCTGGCAAGTGAATCGAATACGCGGTCTCCCTCGGAGCCGGCATCTATTCCTCCCGAGAAGATTATCTCCATCTGATCCGACATCTCGAAACGGAGACCGAAAAGATAACATTCCCTGCACCCCGGACCATCGAAATCTATGACAAACACACTCCCGCTGAAGGAGATCTTTTCGCTTATAGGCAATTCTATCCTGCTGGACAGCATGGAATAATCTGTAGTGACCAGTTCTCCCGTATCATCCTTCTGCCCGGAAAAGGTGTAGACCGCGGCGGCTCTCAACTTCACCATGGAATTCTCTGTCCTGAACTCCAGGCCTCCTCCAAGGTCGGGATATATTCCACCATCGGAGGATCTGAACGAAAACGGTTTGAGCGATCCTGAACCCACAGGCACCCTGATATCTCCGCGAAGAAATATGCCGGAAGTGTTCGTCGAGTCTCCTGATACTCTCGTCAGAAAGGAAAGTACTCCATCCGCGAATCCATGTTTGTACCCCCCCGTCAGATGTATCACCGGATACAGTATCCCGACCCGGCCCGATGTCCTCGAATCAAAACAAAAGGGTATCGACAATCCGATAATAGAAGCATCGAATCCGGCGGCGTCTATCAGTGTCTCGCTGATCACAAGACCGGTCCCGGAAGTATCAGCCTGTTGATAGTATGAAGGCAGGTCCAGGTAGAGTCCCTTTCCCGAGGTACCACCGGGACAGAGGACAGCGACCGTCAGAAATGCGGCAAAAAAAAGGAGGAAGGCGGGTCTGTTCAATTTGAGTTCCTTAAGCCCTCTCCCTCGAGCAGGCGGATCTTACCCTGGTGCCCGAAGTTGACCAGGATGGTCCTTCTGTTACCGGGAAGTATCTCCTTGGCGACGACCTTGCCATAATCGTTCCAGGACCTGTGATAGATAATATCCTCGATCTCGTACTCTTTCTCTTCCTCATACTCGATAGCGGCTTCCTTGTCCTCGGCAGAGAAGTCTTCAGGAGCCACATCCTCTCCAGTGGCTGGACCTTTCCCGGCCCCCTTACCTTCCTCATCTCCGGAATCCACCATGTAGGGAAGAAAGCCCTGGCAATCGGGACACTTCAGCCAGAGGACCTCATTGTTCTCGGCCTCATCGACGACATCCATCTCAAACGTCTTTTTACAGACAGAACAGTATTGCTCGATTTTTCTGGTTTCTTTTTTCACATTCTTCCCACCTGGCCGCGCAGGGGGCAGCCCGTCATCGTCCCGTTATCACAATCCTTATCAATCGGAAATTATCCTGCAACAATTGTCGGAATCCTGCTCGGTAAGATATCTCATCCCGCAGACGGGACACCTGAATTTTCCATCAAGTCTTCCATCCGCTTCTGCTTTGGCGAGCAATCTATGAAATTTTACGTAATTCTTGCCCTTTTTCAGTACCGCATCCTCACGAGCCTCTGGCTTCATTACATCTCCTCCCATCCCTAAAAAACAAAGCGCTCTTCACCACACCATGCTGTAGACAAAATCTGCTAACGCTACTACATATTGTATGTCTACCACGAAATGAAAATGCAGTCAATATGAATTCACGAAACCCCGTGTGCAAGATTATTGCTACAGGTCTCAATATATCACGGATTGATATTTATTGCAAGCGAGGTGGGGAAGATTTAGGGCATTATCACCGCCCGTACCCCATTTTAAACCGTTCAGGCGAAAATCGAGGGGTGAGAGGATCCTCTGCGGTGCCGGGATAAAGCTGATTCAGTCACGGGATGCTATCTGAGTACCACCACCTTCTTGACATTCTCTATGCCACCGGCTCTGACTTTCAGGAAGTAGATACCGTTAGCTACTTTCTGCCCCTGGTCGTTCCGCCCATCCCAGATCATATCCTTGTACCTTCCACCGTATACCGGCAGAGCATACAATTTCCTCACTCTCTGACCGTTGACGTTATATATATCGACTTCGAGCATTATCTTATCGTCCGCTGCCGCCATCCCCACATTCTCTCTGCCACCCGATGATGACAGATCGGGGAATTCGCCTGGAAGTTTCACGGTCCATTCGACCTTGTCGTGTGAAGAAAAGACAAACGGGTTGGGAGCCACCGGAGACATGATCCCCGAAACGACGGGGAGAAGAGATCTCTCGGTAAATACTCCGCTCGAATCCGCCAGGACAGAATCGACACCACCTATATTCCAGTTGATCCTGCTCGTTATCTGGTATTCATACGTGTGCATGGCCCGCACATCTTCATCACGGAATATATAGTAGTTCCTTCTGGCACCCGGCGAAGAAGGGTCGTTTCCGTCGACAGTGTCGATCACGACAAAATCCGTTCCTTCGGTAACATCTTTTCTGAGGATATCGAATTCGGCTCCAAAGACCTGGTTGGCTGTTATCCAGCTTACGTCTATATAATCCGAACCTGCCTGGGTATCGACCTGATAGTACTTCATCCCTACGTACGTGACCTCGACCGAACCCCTGGCCTGGAGCCCGACGCAGTTTTCGACGATGAAATGGATCCAGTTGTCTCCCGGCTCCAGTCCCTCCTGGAGAAAATAACTGAGATTCTCTCTTGAGCTGTCCCACTTGCCGTCCCCGGGAACTATCGCTTCGAGAAGATTTTCATTGATCTGTCTCCATCCCCTCTTGAGCCACGGAGCATAATCTACCCGCGTCGCTCCGTCCTGTCTCGGGTTGAGGTTCTCGACCGCGGCGTTCGAAGCTATCGCGCCGAGTACGTAGGTGCCGTCGAAAGTCGTATCGCTGCTGACTCCCGGCATGTATATCATCTCGACGATCGGAGGGATATCGTATACATCGGGAATATTGTTATTATTGTAATCGCCAAGCCCCACCTGTCCCATGGTCCAAGGGCATATGGGAAGAGGTTCCTGAAGCTCGTAGTTGTTCATAATACAGTCGAGCTGGGCTCCACAGGGACCCGGCTGGCCCATCATAACGGCATATGAGTTGCCGTTTTGGACATTGAGGTACCCGGTACGAGCGCCGCAGGAAACGCCGGCGCTGGCGTATTCGTCGAGTGCCCAGAACACGTGGCTCATCTCGTGGATGAACACATGGCTGAAATGGATATCCGCACCGAATCCACAGGCGGGGTACGGCACGACCTGGAACGGGCCTCCGAGAGCGATCGTATAAGCCACATAGCATATAGTATTGGGATCCCCGTCCCTGCATCCCAACCAGCATCCATTGAAACTCGCGTCGACCATATACGAGGTAAATACCCAGTCGGTCCCCCACTCCTCACGCTGAGCGTTGTTGAAGAGATGTGTGTCGCCGACATAGTTACCTGTCCCGCCCGAGAAATGACCCATCGCTTCGAGCATGACAAGCGACTCCCTGATCCAGATCCCGTCGGTATTCCAGGATCCATCAATCGGTTCGAACGAGACCGGGACCTCCCTGAAATCGGACGGACAGTTTATGAGAAATTCCAGATCGACCCAGTGGGTCACCTGCATGTACTGCGACAACCCCACATTCACATACTGAAGGGCCCCGTCGATCTCTCCTTCGGTCCACTCCTCGGTCCCCCCTATGCTTGACGGAAAGACCAGGTTGACCAGGACGGTTCCGATAAGAAACTCGGCATTCTGTTCGATGCCCCTTTCGAGTATCTCCGATGGAGATCCGGTCCGCGGGCCGGCAGTGCCACTGTATTTGATCCTGATCTCTTCGGGAATACCGGGGATGAAACTCTCGATCGGTCCGAAATCTTTTCCGAGATCGGGATGGTCCTGGAAAAATTTTCTCTGGTCGAACAGACTGTTGACCACTTTTCTGGTAGTCCTGTCCATCCGCCCTGGAACGGCCTCTGAGCCATTCAGGACCAGGTCGACATTCAGTCCGGCGAATTCTTCCACTCCGAACCCCGGAGGAAAGTAACCGAAGATCATGCCGGGGGGCATATGTACAAGCCCTCTGGCATCACTGTATTTCAATATCTCCCGGACGGCCCTGTATGTCTCGACATCGTTGTCGGTGATTATGATCGCGGCAGGACGAAGTCCGTACTGTTCTTCGAACACACCACTAATAGACTTTTCTGGAAAAAGAAACAGGACCATCGAAAAAAGAAGCAACGCTATCGTGACATTCCGCACTTTCTACCTCACTTTAATTATAATCCCGGGTTAAAAATAGGATTTCGAAGGCATCAAGGCAAATGATAATCCGGATTGTGGCCGATTCGGGGAAGATTCATCTCTTCGTGCAGGATATCAGGACCGATTCGGTAATGGTCACCTTGGGGCGGGGTCTGCGCCTGCTCGATGTAAGCTGGGTCTGACTCGAAGTCTCCACCCTGCTGCGCACCAGTCCCCAGAACGGAACGTCATCCGAGACCAGCAGTCGGCTGGTCTCTTCCTCATGCTTCACAGCCTTCACCCCGCCGAGATCGAGCATCTCGTCGGAACTCCTGTAAAACTCCGTCAATGTACAACGATACTCCCCGGCCGGGGTCTCTACGGTCTCCTCGCCGAACTCTCTTCTCTCGGTCTCTCCATCGAAAGAAAGGAAAAGTCGTTCCAGCCCGAAATCCTCGACCTCTTCAGGAGAAGGCTCGCGGAAACCATCTTCATCCATCATGACCATAATAGATCTGATAGAACCCCTGACGTCTTCCGCCGATCCGGCAGATCTGATATCCGGAGACAACCAGAGCCGCACTGCCACCGTCTCGCTGCTCATCACGGGCCATGACGAAGACACGATCTCCAGAAGAAACGAATCTT
>JAGLYV010000119.1 GCA_023131975.1 Candidatus Krumholzibacteriia bacterium
ATGATCAGGTACTGGACCGAGCTTCCCGGCTCAAAAGAGACCGTTTCCAGAGACACGCCCGGTATCAGAAAATCTATGTCTCCCGAGAGCAGGGCCGAGGGAACAAGGAGAAGGGCAGCACACAAAGATACCATGACTGCCGCGGTAGATTTACGTGCTCTCATCATGCAGCTCCGTTCCGGACGAATCGGCGCCCACGCAATGATGGATATGTTTCATCATCTCCTCGTAATCAAAATCGGGGGTCCATTCCGGCGTATGGCACCGTCTGCACGACTTTCTGGCGCCTGCGGCATAGCTGCCGTCCCTCCTGTGGATAGTGCCGGGACCGTGACAGGCCTCACACTGCACTCCTCTCAGATTGGTTGCGCCTCTCTCCTCGGATTTTACGGAATACCCGCTGAAATGACCGTATCCGACCGTATGACAGGCCATGCAGCTCGGATCATCTTCTTTGCCGGCAACGGTGAGCCTCGTAAAGGCCCTGAAATGTGGAGTAGTCATAAATTCCGACATGATATCGAAATGGCACCTGGCACAGGTCTCCATCCCCAGGTACCTTTCCCGTATCCTGCCGGTGACCGGATCACGCGAAAGAAATTCACTGATACTCATCTCTCTCAGTCTCGCGCCCTCGCTGATGCTGAAATCTTTCATCAACGCGGCTATCTCAGGATCCCGGGGCATCGATCTCTTCAGTTCTATCAGCACAGTGTCGGTCAAAGCCGGTTTTCCCGACTCATCGAAACTGATCCCGGCCATTCCTATGGCCTTGCCTTTTTCGCCGGCGAAAAGTACCGGTATACCAAACTCTTCGAATATGCCACCGAGTGTATCCGCGCAGTCCCCACTGACCGTCTGCCCCTTCGCGGCGTGCCCCCTGATGACCAGATCTATCCCATCAAGGGCGGTGATCACTTCCCGGAGTTTCTCTTTCCTCATATGAGCCAGGAGGATCGTGTAGTCGGTCTCCTTCTCGAGCTCTTCCATCACGAGCAGACCCTCTGTCACTGGATCGCGGATCTCGAGATCTCCCTCATCGGCAGGACGCTCAGAGAGCAGGGCCATTATCCCTATCCTCGTCCCGTGTACTTCCTTTATGACCGCAGGCGGAAAAAGCCTCTCTCCCTCTCTGTACAGATTCGCGCATATCACGGGAAGACCATTGGCAGCGTCTTCCAGAATGGCCCTCAATCCGTAAGAAAGTTCCTTTTCACCCACGGCTACCGCGTCATAACCGAGTTCTATCATCATCGACGACAAAAATCGGCTGCGGTACATCTCGGCTATCCCTGACTTCGCGTAGAAATCCCCTGCCGACAGCAGAAGAAGCTGCGGATCGGATACTCTCTGCGATTTTATCTCGGCAGCCCGCCGGGCCAGCCCTCCGGAAGACCGGTCGCCTCACCCGGAGGGAACGAGTCTTCCCTGATCGTCTCCGGTGAAGAGGATCCTGAACGACTCTTTCTCCGAGCATCCGGATAACGTGAGCAGAAGCGCGAGGACAATTGATATTCCAATGATGGTCTTCATAAAGCTTCTTTCCTGTTCGGTAAGGTCTATACCAGCCACTACAGGTAAATATAGGAAAAGGGGCAAAGCGATTCCAGTCTCTTTGCCCCTCTCATAGTCTATCCCTCTACTTGTTGGCTACGCGTCCCTTCAGGGACTTGCCGGCTACAAAAGCGGGGAATTTTGTCGCTTGGATCGTGATGGTCTCACCCGTCTGCGGGTTACGTCCCAAACGTTTTTTGCGCTTGCGCTGTACGAAAGTACCGAATCCTGTGACCTGGACTCTTCTTCCGGCTGCTACCTCGGTGGCAATAATGCCTTCCTTCGGAGCCGTGCTGAAAATCGCGTCGACTGCTGAGCGCGCATCCTTCATCGTCAGTCCGGTTTTCTTGGCGACCTTTTCGGTCATTTCAGTCTTGTTCATCTTACACCTCCTTTCAACATTTAACTGAATTCAGCGAAACTTTAACCCCGCCCACAAAGGCTGTCAACACTTTTATACCTGTTTCTTCCCGTCCTCATCACTTTTTTCGAGAATCGGGCTTTTTAAATCGAAGGATTTTCTGGCTTTCGGGAATCGTTTTCAGTTCCCTCGTTCGGAAGATTTCTGAAGTTTTTGAAGCATTATTTTCCCGGGCCGGGCAGATTAGAATCCTCTCATCCCGCTCAGTCCCCTTCTTCCGACTTCGTGGAAGATGTCGGGCAGATCCTTGATCCTGATCCTGAAATAAAATCCCCAGTCGCCGGCAAACCTGGAGTGTGTGAATTCGGCCTCCCAGCAATGCAGGTCTCGATGGATGCTATAGACCTGGTTGGTGAACTTCCTCGCTTCAGGGTCGTAATAAGCAGTATATCTGAGCTTCCAACTCTTTGTCAGATTTAGCGTTCCATTGATATCGATCTTGCTGCTCATGGTGCGCCTGAGATTCGCTCCATAGTTCGTCGAGAAGGAAAACCCCGTGTGTATGGTCCATGAAGGGAATCCGTCCGCCTCTCCATGACCACCCGGCATCCCGTCAGCTGAAAGCGGCTCCAGACTCATCTCAAGCTCGCCGTCATCGAAGACGCCCCCGGTACCAGCCATACCGTCCGCATCGGTCGATTGCTGCTTTTCAGAAGGTTTGTCATCCCTGCCCCGCGCCGCGGCGATCTTCTCCTGCTCGGGGGGCTCCCAGTCTGAATCATACTTGAAACTACCCCTGAAATCCCTGTTCATATTGAGCGAAAAATTTGTTGAAAGAAATTTCCATTCATAGGGATCAATCGTGTGATTGAGCCTCAAAGAGACGATTCTGCCCAGAGCTGTACTGATGTTACTTCTGATCGTCGAGAACCTATGATCCTTGTCGGCCTTCGGATTGTAGCTGCCGCTCATGTCCCAGGTGATGGCGTTGTTCTTTTTTACTTCCTGTCCGTTCTTCAGGTATTTCAAGTCGATCACGTTCCTGACCGAATAGCTCACGCTCTGTCTTTCGGTCTGGTTGGCCGTGAGTTTCGGAGTGTAGGAGTAGTTCACCGTCGGGTTGAACGTGTGCCTTATCCCCCTGAGTGGTCCTATCTTCGTATAGAATGTGCCGTAGAGACTGGTACCCACTCCGGTGGAAAACGACATGCCGACCTCGTTCTTGTACGAGGTATCTACCACGGGGCCCGTCATGTTCGTTCCCGTCTTATAGTCTCCCGGCATCATACCTATTGTCGTGTATATCGAATTGCCGGGATCCTCAAGACGGAGCGATGTGGAGGTTCCGTAACCATTGGATGAAAACCTGAAATATCCGCTGTCGGCGGCTGTCTCGACAAAGGCGACATCGACTATCTGGCCCGAAGCGGCAAGAGCGTTACCTATCGATACGGCAAGAGACGCGAGGTCGAAAGATGAGAGACAGTCCTGGTCGGGAACGGTGACGACCGGCCCGGCCGTTCCGTCGACCTCGATCTGAAGACTGTTGTTGGTCCCGTCGATGTATAGAGGCACAGTGACGATCTCCCCTGTGATGACTGCCGGACCGGCGTCAACGACGAGGTTCTCGTTTATATCGTCATAAAGTATGTCATTATAATTCCAGTTGAGACTCACCCTGGGCGAAAGGTTCAAAAACAGCAGCTTGTGCTGCTGGCTGAACGAGGCTCCGGAACTGGCCGATATCTTTCCCTTTTTTCTCGCCAGGCTCTCTTCGGTCGTGATCGTGCCCTTCAGATTGGGGGCAAGAGTGATGCTTCTGAGCGCTTTCTCCAGTTTTCCCCGTTCGGCTTCCTTATGTTTTTCTCCGAACCAGAGCGACGTCCTGGGAAAATTAAGGCTGAGAGAGGGTATCGTCATGGATATTCTGTTCTCGTAAGGATTGTCATCGCTGACATTCAGTTTCTGATCGCGCCTCGCGGAAAGACTCAGGCTGGTCCCGCCCCAGCTTTTCCTGAAGCTGGCTGTCGAAAATATCCTGCGGTCTATGACCCTCTGAACGTCCTCCGCGCTGTATACCGACGACTGAGCCTCGTCACTGCTGACAAAGCGAAGATCGGCGGTAAGCGACGCTTTCCTGCCGAATTTCTGATTGTGTCTGCCCTTGATCGTCCATTCGTTCGCGTTTGTCCTGAAATTCCTGAAGTAGTTGAAGTTGACATTTCCGTCCAGTGAGTATCTCACCTTGTACCGGTTATCGACGAGGAAACGAAAGTTCATGTTCTCATTGAAATCTGTCTTGAAAACAAAATCTGTATAGTCGTTGGTCGCCCAGTAGTAGCCCAGCCCCCTGATGAATCTTCCGTCGCGGCTGTTGATACCGACATCGAAGTTCGGCCTTATCAGCCCGGAATGCCTGTCACGCCTGAGTGAGTTGGCCAGAAAGGGCAGGTAGAACACCGGTATTTCTCCGATATACAGTCTGATCGGGCCGGAAACGATCTTGTCGCCGATATAGATCTTCATCTTCCCCGCCCTCATCGAATAATGGGGATGCTTCAGATCGCAGGTCGTATATGTCGAGTTGTATACCTTCAGGATCTTGTCGCCATCCTTGAAGATATGTTCTCCGCGGAAGTATCCGGTGTCGTAATGGGTCGACCCCCCTACGACCAGGCCTCCCTCCGAATCCATGTCGTACCCCATCGATTCCCCGAACATCTCCTGTCCACTCTCCTCCAGTACGGGATCGCCCTCGGCGTCCAGGACATTCAACCTCGAGTTGAACTTGATGTAATTCGCCTTGAGCGACTTGTTCTGATAATCGAGTGTCGATTCCCCGTTGAGGACGATATCCTCCACCTCGGCAAAATATTCTATCTGCTTCGCCTTGTAGACCACTCTCTCGGCGCCGGCGGCGAAGGGCCTGTAGGTCAGAGTCGTATCGATCACCGTTGACAGTGAATCGATAGTCTCTCCAGGCTGGAGATTGACGTAATTGTATACTCCCTCCGATTTCCCCGAGATCCTTACATAGCTCAGATCGGGTCCGGCGAACCTGAAATACATGCTGTCACCACTGGAGTAGTTGTTGGACACCTTGCGTTCGTCACCCTCGTGCGGATAGTACATCGCCTTCGCGCCACCGAACACCTTGACCGAGTCGACCTCGTCGTCGGACATGTAGATGATCAGCGAATCGCCATCGAGCCACGAGTCTTCCCTCCAGGGCGAACCATGCGATGGAGCGTCGGTCAGTTTTCCGCCTTCCGGCAGGACCACTCTTTCGACGCCCTGTTCGTTGTAGTAAAGAACGGCCCTCTCACCACTCATACCCGCGGAGCCGTTTCTGGCATAGGGATCGCCGAAAAGTTCCATGTACTCTTCATCGTTATGGATGACCGCCGAATCGCATGTCGACCTGGTCTCTCCCTTCACCATCTTCACATCTCCCACAGCGATCCCGGTCGACGAATCCATATTGAAATGCATCAGACGGCTGACGACCCTCCCCTGCTCTTCGGACCTGTCGTCGAAGACAAGCACCGGATCTTCATCCATCACCGCCTCTTTTGTATTCCTGAAAAACCTCGCGTGCCTGCCCGATATCGAGTAGTCCTCTGTCTGGTCTATGAGGACGACCTGTCCGGTGGCGTCAGCGATCTCCGTGTTTCGGTCATAATAGATACTGTCCGCGTACATCACTCTTGTCTCATCCGACATCCTGACATGTCCGGTCAGGATGACCACGGCCCGGTCCCTGTCATAACTGGCCCTGTCACAGATGATCTCCATCCCGTCATCGAGGATGCGGACACTCTGTTCTATGACCATAGTATTGGTAAATCCGAAATACTCGCCGATCTTGCCGTACATGTCCATGGTACCATCGTGGCAGTGGACGTTTCCGATAAGTAACGTATGTTTGCCCGCCCTGAAATCTTTTCCGTTGTCACTCGTGATCCATGCGGTCTGATGATCGATCCTGACATTGCCGTCGAGATAGGACACCTCGACACCATTTTCCAGTCTCAACCTGTAGGTGTCGGCTTTGACCCTGTAAACGGTGGAATCTGACAACGCCTGATCGCTGCTACGCGCACGCGCCGACCCTGCAACAGCGGTCTGGCCCGACGAAGCCGCGGTGTAAACCGCCCCCGACAGGATGACTGCCATAAGGCAGCTGATTATCAAAATTCTACCGATCAATCCTTTTCCTCGTCTTCAGAACTCTCAGTTTCTCTTCCTTCTGCGTTCGTCAGCCCGGCCCCGGCAGCCGCGAGCATCGCCGCGCCCAGGAAAGACGCGGTATTGCCAAGTACGGCGGGCACGACCTCTATATCCTGCAGTATATCTCCCATCAGATGTCTCTTCATCGACTCTCTCGCCGGGCCAAGTATCATTTCGCCCGCGCCGGCGATCCCTCCCCCGATCGCGATCCTGTCGGGGTTGAGAATATGAACGATATTGGCAAGCCCGATCCCGAGATAACGTCCGGTCTCCTCAAAAGTCTCTATCGCGGCCGCGTCACCCCCGGCGGCAGCCTCGTATATCTCCTTCACCGAATGATCATCCTTGCCCGCCAGCAGGCTTTCTGTGCCGGAAGACTTCCGCGCGGCCCTGGCCCTTATCGCCTGTGATCCGATCAGAGCCTCGAGGCAACCCCGACTTCCGCAGGCACACCGGGGCCCGTCCGCGAGGATCACGTGATGGCCGATCTCCCCGGCAGATCCGCGCGCACCCCTGTAGAGGGTCCCGTTCAGGACTATTCCGCCCCCCACACCGGTACCGAGTGTGAGAGCCACAAAGGATGAAGTACCTTTGCCGGATCCGAGAAGATACTCTCCCCAGACGGCGGCGTTCACATCGTTTTCCACGGTCACTGCCATTCCCAGCTTCTCACCGAAGATCTTGCCCAGCGGAACGTCGGTCCAGCCATCCAGATTCGGGGAATTATAAAGAATTCCCCTGCGGCTGTCGACAAGTCCCGCGCAGGCGAGACCCGCTACACTGATCGAAGAATGTCCGGCCAGGTTCTCATGGTACCAGTCCCTCACTCTCCCGGCCAGAGCGTCCGGCCCTTCCTCCGGCCTCGTTTCGATAGTTCCGTGACTTTCTATACTGCCGTCGATCGATACGATCCCTGTCTTTACATCAGTACCGCCTATGTCGATCCCGAGTATCCTCTCCATCACGTATCCTTTCGATGCGTATGTGTCGCTTAGAGAAACCTTGCCGCCTCTTCGACCGTATGATGCGAACCGGTGATCAGCAGGACATCGTCTTCCCCGAGATCATTTCTGACGATATCCAAAGCTGCTCTCATCCCTCCTGCTTTCAGCACTTCCGCGGGACTTTCTCCATGATCGCGTGAAAAGGCCTCACCGGCCTTCCTGAATTCCTCCGCCAGATCTTCACCGACCGCTCCACCTTCGCTTTCCAGAGTGACCGCTACTATCCTTCTTGACGAGCCGACGGCTACGGACGGAAAACGACCAAGCTCCTTACGGGCCATCAGTCCGATCAGTATAACGCACCTGGAAGCGGGGGCGATATGATTCAATGTCGATAGTGCCGCCAAAAGCGACTCCTCATTATGTGATACGTCCAGGACGATCCTGGGTTTCCCCGGAAGCACCTGAAACCGGCCCGGCAGAAAAGCTTTTTTCACTCCTTTGAGGATCGCGTCCCTGTCGACCGACGGAAAGTGTCCGCCCATGATCTCGGCGCACCTTATCGCCGTAGTAGCATTCTCCATCTGGACACGACCTGTCATCCCTGTCGAAACGACACCGTAGTCCCTGAGCTTCGTCTCGAGGAAGAAGTCTGTGGAGGATATCCCTGTCGAACGCAGCCTCCGCCGCCGCCACGACCTGGCATCTACCCAGGGTATGCCTTCCTCACTACACCAGTCTCTCGCCTGCCCTGACAGGTTGTTCGAATCGAGGTTAGTGACCAGGGGGACTCCCCTTCTCGCTATTCCGAGTTTTTCCCGCAGGATCTTTTTTCTGCTCTGGCCGAGGTGCTGCATGTGATCCTTCGATATCCCCGTTATCACCGTAATTATCGCGTTGACCAGCCTGGTGGCGTCGAGACGTCCCCCCAGGCCGACTTCGAATACCGAGACGTCGACATTCTCTCTCATAAAATGGATGGCAGCCGCGGCGGTCACTCCCTCGAAAAATGTAAAGGGGGTATCGTCATAATACTCCCTCAGCTCTCCGAGTATCGAATCGAGGACGGCAGAGGGTATCTCCTCGCCATCGATCCTTATCCGTTCATTTATCCTGAAAAGATGGGGCGAATAGAACGATCCCGTTTTCAGCCCGGCCTGCCGCAGTATCGATGAGACACAGGTCGTGACCGAACCCTTCCCGTTCGTGCCCGCGACGAGGACCGACGGGACCGCCAGCTGCGGATCACCGATGCTCCGCAGGAGGTCCGTAATATTCTCAAGGCCCAGCTTCATCGTAGTGGGCCTGAGTGAGAAAAGGAATTCTATGTTTGAATAGGGGGCTGCCCTACCAGATGAGTGAGATAGTCTTGCGGTCATTCTCCTGGTTATCTTCCTCCACCCGGACGGATGCACCGCTCATAAGGCTGTCTAGAATATAGACAAGAGTCGTTTTCAGCTTCTGGCGGCTGGCTACAATATCTATCATACCATGATCGAGCAGGAACTCGGAGCGCTGGAAACCATCGGGAAGTTCCTCGCCCGTTGTCTCCTTTATGACCCTCGGTCCCGCGAAACCTATCATCGCTTTCGGTTCGGCGATTATTATATCACCCTGAAACGCGAACGAGGCTGCTACTCCTCCCGTTGTGGGATTTGTGAGTATCGCGATGTACGGCAACCCGGCGCGCGATACGCTCGCGATCGCGGCAGAGGTCTTCGACATCTGCATGAGTGACAGGATCGATTCCTGCATCCTCGCCCCCCCTGAGGCTGTCACGATCACCAGGGGACGTCTCTCCTCGACCGCCTTCTTCGCCGCCCTGACGATCTTCTCGCCGACCACCGATCCCATACTTCCACCCATGAAGGAAAAATCCATGATGGCGAGGAGTACGGGGCGCCCGCCTATTTCAGCTGTTCCAGTCATTATTGCGGAATTTCTGCCGGTCTTCTTGATGGCGGCCTTGACCCGGTCCTTGTATTTCTTGCTGTCCTTGAATTCGAGGGGATCGCCGGAGACGAGCGCGGTATCCATCTCGGAGAAGGTAGAGGCATCGGCAAGGATGTCCAGGTAGGCCGGAGCATTTATCCTGAAATGAAAATCGCACTTTTTGCAGACAGAAAGCTGCCTGTCCAGTTCTTTACGGTAAAGTATCTCTCCGCATGAGGGACACTTCTCCCAGAGGCCGTCTGGAATGTCCTTTTTTCGCCAGGTCTTGATTCCCCGTTTGGCCCTGTTTAGCCAACTCATATCGCTCACTCCCGGAGTCAACCCGCAACTGACGGTCCCGGCCCGGTCAGTCCTCCCGGCCAGCCATCCTCTCCATATTACATATCATCTGACTATTGTCACTTAGAATCTAACATCTGGGCTGGAATGCATAAAGCCTTTTTTCAGTGATTCCGGCTGGTTCAGGGATCCATTCCCTTCAGGATGGCAAGAAGAGATTCCACGCTTTTCTTTCCTGCCCTGACGACCGAATCGTGCCCGGTCTCTGCGGCAGAGACATTCACCGTATGGTTGGTGATCCATGTCAGGCAGGCCGCGTCCATCCTCGCTTCTACCGCTGCTATGAGTTCCGGAAGGGGGGACATCGTGGCAGCTGATGCTCCCAGCCTCTCGGCCATCACCGCTTCGGCAGCCGTCTCATAATTCGGGCCGGTCGCCCAGAAAAGGACCCCGTCTCTCAGTTCGACCCCAGCCCCCACGGCGGCCAGCGCCACACGATCTCTCAATCTGGCTGATATCAGGCTGGTACGTCTGCCCCCACGACCCACCGACAATCCAGCCCCGACATATCCGGGAGTACTATCCATTTCGTCCACGGACCATGCGCCCCTGTAAGGAAGAGAGATAATATCGGTGGGAAGAAGCCACGATGATACGGGGATAGAACGTTTCAGGCTGCCCGCCGCCTGGGTGAGTAATATACTCCGGCATCCGAGCCGGGCAGCGACACGCACGACAGCCCCGGATTCGGTCATATCGCCCGATTCGTAGAGATGGTTCCTCCCCGCGAATAGTATAGTGGATCTTCCGTAGAGATGGATATGACCAGGATGACCCTTGACTGAAGGAGAGTGAAGGCCTTCCACCCGGTCGAAAGGGATCTGTCGGTCACGCGGGAGCCTGTCCGTGGCGGCGGAGAGCCCTGACCCGAGTACAACGGCAAAGCGAGGGTCGAATCCCTCTTCGCAAAAACGGACCCGTAGTTCTTCCGGCCGGATCCTGTCAGACAATTTCTTTCTCCAGGATCAGGGCGTCCTCACCACTCTCACTGTAGTAGCCCTTTCTGACTCCTACCTGGCTGAACCCCTGTTTTTCGTAAAACTTCCGGGCCCTGAGGTTGCCATCTCTCACTTCCAGCAGGACCTTTACGCATCCCTGCCCCATGCTTATCTCAAGAACCTCTTCCAGCAGAGCGTCCGCGATTCCTCCACCGCGACTGTCGGAATCGACTCCTATGCTCAGGATATGCGCTTCCTCGAAACCGAACCACGCGATGATGTACCCGGTTATTTTTCCATTCACCTCGTGTACGAGGCAGGCCGAGGCATCCTCCAGCCCGATCTGGCAGAGAAACATGTTCTCCGTCCATGGCACGGGAAAACATCTCGTCTCAAGTTCGAGTATCTCGGGGATATCTCCCTCTGTCATCTTCCTGATGGCCCCGCCGGTCATCCCTGCCCTCCCCCTTCCCTGAGCTTGCTGCCGGCCGGCAGTTTCGCGTCAGGAGGCCTGATATACATCGGTTCGATCGCGGCCAGATCCTCATACACGACTGGTTCCCTGCGCCTGGCGATCATGGCCGTGACAGCTGCCGACGGGTCTCCCGTGACAGGGTCGGCAATACAACTGCCCGCGGGCAGGACAGTCTCCAGTATCTCTCTGTAAGTCTCCGTACCGTTTCCGCACAATATCACACTGCCGGTCACCCCGCCTCCGGCGAGCGTCCCGGCCATATCTCCGGGGCGTATTGCCTGTGGGGGGATCACTTCTTCAGGGTATCCGCCCGATGTATCGTACGCGCCAATATATATCTCGCTTCTTCTCGCGTCGAGAACGGGCACTACGATCTCTCTGCAGCAGGGAAATGATCCGGCGATCGATTCGAGACTACCCACCAGGGCCACTGGACGTTTCCTGATCGAGGCCAGCGCCTTGATCGTGGCAAGCCCTATACGAAGGCCCGTAAAGCTTCCCGGCCCCGTGACTACAGCGAAAAGGTCGATCTCGTCGAGCCCCGGGCCAGCGGTCTTTACACATATGTCGACTGCGGGCATAAGGGTGGCCGAATGTGTATCGCTGGCGTCGAAAAGCAGTTCGCAGATCGTATGGGCACCTCTGACAATCGCCACACTACCTTTCAACCTGGAAGTATCCAGGGCCAGTATCAGTTTTTCATCATTCAACCGGGGTACCCCACATTCTGTCCAGGAGACCCGAGGGCCCCTCGATCTCTATCTTCCGTTGCGATCCGGATGTTATCTCTATCCGCACCCGGACATCGAATATATCTTCACCGCCGGGCAGCCTGTCTCCCCATTCGACCATCACGATATTTCTGCCATCGATGGCGTCGTAAAACCCTATCTTCTCGACTTCTTCGAGTTTCTCGAGCCTGTAGAGGTCAAAATGGAAAAACGGGATCTCCCCCCTGTATTCCTCGACCAGTATAAAGGTCGGGCTGAGTACTTCCGCGTCAATGCCCAACCCCCTGGCCACACCCTTCACAAAGCAGGTCTTACCGGCACCGAGCCCCCCCTCCAGAGAGACCACTGTCCCGCGGGGGACCGATCGGCCGAACGACTCTCCAAGCGCGCGGGTACCTTTTTCATCCGCGGTCTCGAAGACGGCGGCAGACAAGTCACCTGTCGATCTTTCCAATCTTGCCATACCTTCTGCTCCGGTTCGATCACACTATCCGCGTTCCAGGACGCCGCCCCTATCTGGGAAGCAAGGTGATACAGGGGACTATGTTCTCCTCGAGAGATATCCCCCCATGCTGAAACGTTCCCTGGTACTGTCTTTCGTATTCATGAAAGCGGGTCGGGTATACAAAATAGTAGTTCTCTTTAGCGATGATATAATTCTTCGATGGAGACTCCGCGGGCAGCCTGTAGTCCAGGGGGTTGCGGATCATCAGGGTCTGCTTCGGATCACCATTGATATTCTCTCCGAACTTGTACCTGAGATTGCTCGATGTCTCCCTGTTACCGTGTACCAGGCTCGCCTTCTGACCGAGTACGGAACCATGGTCCGTGGTTATTACCGCGACGGCCTCATGCTTGGATATCTGTTTGAGGATCTCGTACAGGGCGGAGTGGGTGAACCATGACCGCATCAACGACCGGAAGGCCCTTTCGTCCGGCGCGATCTCCTGAAGGATCTCGCTCTGGCTCCTGCCGTGAGCCAGGATATCAAGAAAATTGAATACCATTGCGACAAAATCTATATTTCTGTAACTGTTCACCTGTTTCTTGATCTCGTTGGCCTCTTCGGTCTCGTAGATCTTGATATACTTGTTCGAAAGATTTCCGAATCCGGACAGACGGAGCTGTTCCTGCATCAATTCCTGCTCGTACCTGTTCTTGCTGAACTCGTCCCGTGACCTCTCGAGCCAGTAATCGGGATATTTTTTCTGTATATCGAGAGGGTACAATCCCGAGAATATCGAGTTCCTCGCGTATGGAGTGGCAGTCGGCACGATAGCGAAATAGCTGTCCCTCTGAATAGTAAAATACGGCGTGAGCAGATCCTCTATTGTCAGCCACTGATCCAGCCTCATGCAGTCGATGACGATAAAATAGACTTTCTTTTTTTCCCTGAGATGTGGAAAGACAAACTGCCTGAAGACATCCGGGCTCATGTACGGCTTGTCGTCCGAATGGATCCAGTCGCGGTAGTTCTCTTCGAAATAGCTTCCGAACTCGAAATTGCATTTCTTCCTCAGATCCATATGGATCTGGTCCATACCAGTCGCGTTGAATTTGTCGAATTCTATGTCCCACTGGGAAAGATCGAAATGTATCTGGGTCCATTCTTTCCAGTCCGGACGGGAGGAGACCTTCTCGTCTATACGGCTGAATACATGAAGGTAGTCCTTGCTGACCGCGCCCTCCTGTATCTTGTGAGCCTCAAGCAATCGTTTGACCGCGGAGAATATCTGCAGGGGATTGATCGGCTTGAGAAGATAGTCGTCTATCTTCATACCGATCGCCTGTTCCATCAGGCCTTCCTCTTCGTTCTTGGTGATCATTATCACCGGTATACCCGCCACTATCTCCTTGATCTCCTGAAGGGTCTCGAGTCCGCTTTTGCCGGGCATCGTCTCGTCGAGCAGCACGAGGTCGAAGATTTCCCGGTTCAGGGCCTTGATCGCCTCGTCTCCACTGGAGACCCCCGTTACCGAGTATCCCTTATCCTTGAGAAAAATCAGATGGGACCGAAGCATATCTATCTCATCGTCGACCCACAGTATTTTCTTTTCCTTCAATTTCGTCTCACTTCCCTGCCGTCAGTCAACGGGAAAGGTCATCAGGAATTCAGTGCCCCTGTCAGGCTGAGTGTGGATGATCCTGATCGAACCGCCGTGGATCTCTTCCACGATCCTTTTTACGAGAGCCAGACCCAGCCCCCATCCTCGCTTCTTCGTCGTGATCCCTGGATCGAACGCCCTTCTCCTCAGTCCGGCAGTCATACCTTTACCATTATCAGAAAACCTGATCTCGATATGATTTTCGCTCGTGTTCATTACAGCCTTGATATGTATCTTTCCTTCCCTGCCAGCAATAGCGTCGAGAGAATTTTTTATAAGGTTCTCGAAGACCCAGCCAAGAAGGTCGGTGCTGCATCTGACAAGAGGCAACTCCTCTGCGTCCAGGTCGATGGTCGATTCGATCTTCAATGAGGGACGTCTTCTTTCAAAATAGTCGACTGTCTCCCTGATGATGGCCACCATCTCCTGGTACTCAAGATCAGGCGCCGAGCCGATCTTTCCGAACCTCGACGATATCCTGCTGAGCCTGTCCACATCGGCCTGAGCCTCGATCACCGCGCTCGACAGGCTTTCCGGCGCTCCTGCCTTGTCAGCCTGTTCCCTGATTATGGCGAGCCAGCCCATTATCGAGGAAAGCGGGGTGCCCAGTTGATGGGCCGTCTCCTTTGCCATCCCCACCCAGATAGAACGTTGCTCGCCCTGCTTCATCGTCCTGAACCCGAGAAAACCGAACAGAAGAAAGATGACCAGTACGGCGAACTGGATGTACGGAGCATACGCAAGCTCTCTGGTCAGACGGGAATGACCGTAATGGATGATCAGGGAATATCCGGTCCCCTCGACGACGACCGGCCGGTTGATCCTGTCGAACTCCTTTGACATCCTGTATACGCTTTCCAGAACGGGGTCGTCAGGATGTTCCGGGTCGAAATCGATCCCCCGGGTATAGTCCTCGTCGCCTCCCATCTCTATCCCGATCCCGTTCCATATCAGGGGACGGCCCTCGGTGTCGGTGAGGATATAGGGAAGGTCGATCGCGGTCTGTATCTCCCTGAAGAAATCCTGGCGAACCTGATCCTCCGCCTCTTCCAGCGTGATCCCGACAAAACGGGAAAACAGCTGGGTCGTACTTTCGGACTGCTCCTTCATCCTTTTGAGCAGGCTGTTGTTGTGCAGAATGGCCCCGGCCACGAATATCACCGTGCCGGCTATGAAATAGACCTTGAGAAGAAACGGAAGATTCCTGGGAATTCTCATCTTATCATCATGCCTCAAGATATTCGATACCGCCCATAAACGGTATCAGTGCGGAAGGTATCCGGACCTTGCCGGTCGGAGTCTGGTTCATCTCGAGTATCGTCGCGATGACCCTCGGCAGGGCGAGTCCGGAACCGTTCAGTGTATGTACGAATTCAGGTTTTGCTCTCTTTTCTCTCCTGAGCTTTATTCCCGCCCTCCTGGCCTGGAAATCCTCAAAATTGCTGCAGGAAGACACCTCGAGCCATTTCTCCACTCCGGGAGCCCACGTCTCTATATCGTAACATTTGGCAGCGGCAAAACTGAGGTCCCCCGTACAGAGCTCTATCACCCGATAGGGTATGTCGAGTACTTCGAGGACCTCGCAGGCGTCGCCGAGAAGCACTTCGAGATCGCTGTAGGAATTCTCGGGCAGGGCGTACCTCACCATCTCTACCTTGTCGAACTGATGTACCCTTGTCATCCCTCTTGTATCCTGTCCATAACTTCCCGCCTCTCTCCGGAAGCACGGAGTATAGGCGGTAAACTTCATCGGAAGCATGTCCCCTTCAAGAATAGTATCCCTGTACATATTCGTTACCGGTACTTCAGCGGTGGGGATGAGAAAAAAATCGTCCCTCTCACAGTGGTACATGTCATCCGCCATCTTGGGAAGCTGGCCCGTACCGACCATCGAAGCACGGTTGACCATGAAGGGTACCCAGAGTTCCTCGTACCCCTGCTTCCTGTGAATATCCAGGAAGAGATTGATCAGAGCCCTCGTAAGCAGTGCTCCGTCCCCCCGCATGACAACGAACCCGCGCCCCGAGACCTTTGCTCCGGCAGCAAGGTCGAGTATCCCCAGCTTTTCCCCTATTTCCCAGTGGGACAGCGGTTTTTCAGGCATCTCGGGGATCTCTCCCCAGCTTTTCACCACGGGGTTGTCTTCGGCCCCTTTTCCATACGGAACCGATTCATGGGGAAGATTGGGCATGGCCAGGGCCAGGTTATCTATCTCTTCCGATATCGATTTAAGAGCCTCGTCCACTTCACGGATCCTGATAGACGTAGCCTTCATACCTGCTATGATCGGGGCCGCGTCCTTCTTTTCTTTTTTCAGTCTCGATATCTCATGTGATGCGTCATTTCTTTCAGCCTTGAGCTTTTCGGTCTCCTGAATAAGGTCGCGCATCTCTTCGTCTTTTGCCAGAAAAGCGTCCACGTCAAAATCGACGTGCTTACCCGCGATTCCCTTGCGGACCCTCTCCGGGTCCTTTCTTACCAGTTTTCTGTCAAGCATCGGTCTCTTCCCGGTTAGATATCCTGATCAATGCTTTCTGATCAATTGTTCTCCGCCCGCGTCGAGCAACTGACTCACAAGTTTGCCCGCGGCGACCTTCTCTTCACCCTTCCACCCTGTCATCATTCCTTCTATTCTTTCCGATCCGTCTTCAGCCACGAGGACAGCGCTGATCTGGAACTCGTCATCCTCGACCCGGCTGAGGGCTCCCACCGATTTTCTTCCCCTTCCCGGGATCTCTCCAAGAAAAATCCTCTCAAGGGATACTTCCGCCCATGACGGCTGATGATTTATCTTCTCGACTATCGATTTCACGCGTTTGTCACCACGTCTCGTTACAAGAGCCATGGCTCCCTGTCCAGCGACGGGCATGCATAGGGAAGATGTGAACACCTCGACTACACGGTCCTGGCAGGACAACGTCTCTACCTCCATCGCGTCTACGACGAAGCCTCCTATCTTTCCCTCCTCCATCATCCCGTTGAGCGACTCTACACCACAGTCCATATCCACGAAAAGAAGATCGGGCCTGTAGTACATAAGCTGTCTCCTGCTTACCGGATCGGGGACCACGATCGGCACATCGCTGGGCTGTTCCTCCAGGATCAACTCCTCGGCCGAAACCAGAACGTTGTAAGGATTGCCCCTTGACGGAACTGCTCCTATCTCAAATCCATCATCCAGCGGATATGGCACCTCGCTGGCACTGGCTATCACAATATCCAGAGCCCCTTCGCGCAACATCCTGAAAAGGCCTTTGATCTCGAGCGATGCCTTTCCGCCGATAGCGGACCCGTTTTCCCTGAAATCTATTATATTGCCGCAACCAGACTCGACAAGCATCTCGATGACTCTGTCGGCCCTGCTAACGGATGCCTTGTCGGTTTTGAACCCTGCTGTGATCTTCTTGTCGTTGCTCACCCGGATGCTCCCTCGTATTGTAGTTATCGAAGTACGCAGTCAAAGGGGAAAACTATCATAGCGTTGTATAAAAGGCAACGGGAAAGCAGGATGTCAATCTTCTCTCGAAAGCATCCCGTGTGAAGACACTCCGTATTTACTCAGGACTTCGTCGACTTTCTCCATCGGAATGTTGAACTTCACCATCTTCGTCAGGGCGACAGAGAAAAATACGGCTTCCAGTAGAATGCTGATGATGAGTGCCGACAACGATACCATCATCGTCATGACTCCGAGAGTCGCGAATACAGCCGACATCGACCAGAGGAGGAAATCCACCTTCCTCATCGAATTAAAATGGTAGAGAAAGATGTGATGAAGGTGCATGTGATCCGCTTCGAAAGGCGGACGCCCTGTGAGTACCCGTCTGAAAAACGCCAGCACGGTATCCATCAGGGGAACACTCAGTATTATGACGCATCCCGAGATTCGATAGAAGATATCCTTTCCAGGAAGCAGCGTAAGAAGTGAGATCAATCCGAACATAAGCCCCAGAAAAAGAGACCCGGAATCTCCCATGAATATCCTGGCCGGCGGAAAATTATACCTGAGAAACGCCAGCGTCGAACCTGCGAGCACCACCGAAAGCGCCATTATGACAGGCTGACCAAAAATATTCCCCACCACGAAAAAAGCCAGCGCGGAGATAAACGCGATCCCTGATGCCAGGCCATCTATCCCGTCTATCAGGTTGAATGAAGTGGTCACAACAAGCATCCATACGGTCGATAGGCCGAAGGCTACCAGCCCCATCGGCAGAGACATACTGACAATACCGAAATGTTCGAGGAGTCCCAGGCCACCGGCCGACACGAAGAGCGAGACCGTGATCTGGAAAAACAGTTTATACATGTAGTGCAGGCTTCTAAGGTCATCGATGATCCCCAGAAGAAAGATGAGGAACCCGCTGGCGATCAGCACCGGAATAAATACCCTGTCAAGTCTGCTCTCTGGCAGAAAAAACAGAAATACAGGTATCAGGGCAAAGAGTATGGCGCCAATGATCGCCACCCCACCGATATGAGCAATCTCCCTGTTCGTCCTGCCATTCGGCTTTTCCAGTATCTTCCACCGCACCGCCATGCCTATCGCGAGGGGCGTAAAGAAAAAACCCAGGATGAATGAAATAACGAGGGGGACGATAATTCCGACTGTTGTCAAGATCTACTCCCTTCTACCACCTGAAATAAGAATCGTTCATTGTGAAAGGCAAGTCAAGAAGTAAGAGTGAAGCTATCTGCCGGCCCTGAAGACGGGAGCCAGAGTCTCCCTGATCTCTGTAAGTGTGATCGCCCGTGTCAGAACGAGCCCCCCGGTGAACACCAGTACGAGGACAGCGGCATGCACGATCGCCGGAAACAAATCGTCAGGACTCTCGATCATAGATCTGTAGGCCAGGACCACGGCGGCGCCTGTCATAAGACAACGGACTACCCTGGACCAGTTGCCCTGCTTCCAGAAACCGGGCAGGACCTTCCACAGCGCTCTCAGTCCGAGTATCTCCACCGGCAGGTATGAGAGGAGCGTGGATATGACCGCCCCGTTGGCCCCATACCTCGGAATCAGCGCGAGGTTCAGCAGGAAGTTGAGTACGGCACCAGTAAGAGTTAACCTGGCATAGGTGTCGGCCCTGTCCGCGGCGATCAACCCGGGCAGTATCACCGAACCGATACTCCTCATCAGGATCAGCGGTAGAAACATCAACAGTATCTTCGCCGAGTCGGCAAATTCGCTGGAGAACAACCCGGTGACGAGCGGCATCGCCAGACAGCTGAACAGGGTGATAACACACACTGAGTAGAAGACCGCGTTGAGTATCGACTTGTCGATCAGGCTCCTGCACCTGTCGTGGTCGCCGGCGGCCCATCCACCGGCCAGTGCGGGCCTCAATATCATGACCAGGGCAAAAGTAGGAAAAAGACTGGTCTCGAGCAGGTTTCTGGCTATCGAATATATCCCTACGGGGGCGGCTCCGTGAAAATAGCCAAGCATCAATTTGTCGAGCAGGGAATAGATCGTGACCGAAGCTCCACTGACAGCCAGCGGAGCGCTCAACCGCAGCATCTTTTTCCAGACTGGTCTTTCGAGTCGAAAAACAGAACCACTTCTGTAAGCGGCCAGGAGAATGGAGAATATCAGGATCGCGGGAAGAAGCGCGGCAGCCGTATATGCTCCCAGTATTCCACCGGGCCCGGCGGCCACATATATCACTCCAGCCACGAGGCCTGTCCTCAGGACAAACATCACCGTCCTCATGAGAAACAGCAGCCGGAATCTTTTCAGTCCTACCGCCAGGAGGCTCGCCAGTTCATTGATGCTGACCGCGAGTATGAGCAGGGCACTGATCCTGAACAACGGTTCGAGCGCTTCCTCTCCGAAAAACACCGCGAACCACCGGGCGGAGACCACAGTGATCAGACAGACCGGCACGGTGAATAAAAGTCTCATCAACAGGCTCGTCCTGACAGCAGGGCCCACAAGGTCCGGCTCGGACACGGAATATCCGGAGACCATTCTCGAAGCGGCTCCATCTATACCGAATTTTGCGGGGATGAGAAGGATGGTCGCGAGTGCCATCGCCCAGTTTATCAGGCCGGCCGCTCTGGGTCCCATCCACCTGGCTATCAGGAGAGACGCGACAAAGGCGCCGACAAGCGGCAACGCCGTAGAACCGAATGTCCATAAATATCCAGCCGTCAATGAAGACGCCTTTCCGGACTTCCGGCTGTCTGTAGGATCAGATGAATTCTTTTTCGAGTACATCAGCGATTCGTTCCGCAGTCTTGCCATCCCAGAGTGGAGGTATCCCGTGATCTCCTATGCCATCATCGAGTATCCTCATGGCTTCGGATTCTACTTTTTCCGGGGTAGTGCCGGCAAGGACATTCGTACCCACCTCGATGGTGATGGGACGTTCCGTGTTCTCACGGACCGTGATGCATGGGATGCCGAGGACAGTTGTCTCTTCCTGTATCCCACCCGAGTCGGTGATGACCATCTTTGCCGTTTTCATAAGTCTGAGAAAATCGAGATATCCTACGGGGTCTATCATCCTGAAACTCTCCGCCGAGTCGAAAGGAGGGTCGGCAGAATCTATCATCTTCCTCGTCCTCGGATGTACTGGAAAAATAACCTGGTGTCTCGCCGAAAGTCTGACAAGCATATCGAAGAGGGCACGAAGTTCCTCCGGATCATCTACGTTCGAGGGCCTGTGAAGAGTGACCAGGATATAATCGTCCTCCTCGAGCGAAAGCTCTTTCAGAACAACCGACCTGTCGGCTTTTTCGGAGAGGTAACGGAGCGAATCTATCATTATGTTGCCGGTAAAGAAGATCCTTTCCTTCCCCACTCCCTCTTTCAGGAGATTCGTTTCGGCTTCCGGCGATGTGGTAAAACAGTAGGACGAGAGGATGTCGGTCACCATGCGGTTTATCTCTTCCGGCATATCGAGGTCGAAACTCCTCAATCCCGATTCGACGTGCGCCACGGGAACGTGAAGCTTGGCTCCCACTATCGAACAGGCCAGTGTGGAATTGACGTCTCCCACGACGATGATGATATCGGGTCTCTGCTTCTCTACGATGATCTCGAAAGCGACCATCACCTTCGCCGTCTGTTCGGCGTGACTCCCGGAACCGACTCCCAGATATATATCAGGTTCGGGCAGTTCCAGGTCGTGAAAGAACACTTTTGACATATTTTCGTCATAATGCTGCCCGGTGTGTACCAGCAATGTCTCGACATTCCCCCGCTTCGCAAATTCACGCATAAGGGGGGCGACTTTCATGAAATTCGGGCGCGCGCCGACTACAAGGACTGCTCTCATTTCCTGACCTTCCCGCCTTCTATCCTGTCTTTGTACATTTTCCTGTAATACTTTTTGAAGCTGCCTTCCTTGGTCTTTCTCCACCATTCTTCATTATCCCTGTACCAGTCGACCGTCATGCGCATACCTTCGTTGAACGGCACCTTCTTCTTCCAGCCCAGTGACCTGATCTTCCTTGTATTGACGGCATAACGCCTGTCATGCCCCGGCCGGTCCGAGACAAGGGTGAGCAGGCCCCGGTCGGCTCCCGAGAGGCTGACGATCTTTTTCGCGATGAAGATATTCTCTTTCTCGTCTCCCGCCCCGATATTGTATACTTCGCCGACCTTACCCTTCCGCCCGACAAGGTCTATCGCCCTGCAATTATCTTCCACGTAGATCCAGTCTCGCACATTCTTCCCGTCTCCATACAGAGGCATCGGCTTTCCCTCCAGCGCGTTCGTCGTAAAGAGAGGTATGAACTTCTCGGGATGCTGGAATGGGCCGAAGTTGTTGGAAGACCTGGTGATGATCACGGGCAGTCCGTATGTGCGGTGGAATGACCTGACAAGCATATCGGCTCCGGCCTTGCTGGCAGAATAGGGGCTGTTCGGCTTCATGGGATCACTCTCCCTGAACTTTCCCTTTTCGATACTGCCATAGACCTCGTCGGTCGATATCTGAACGAACCTCCGGACCTTGTGCTTGAGCGCCATCTGAAGAAGGGTGTAGGTGCCGACGACATCGGTCTTGACGAAGCTTCCAGCTTCGAGGATCGATCTGTCCACATGGGTCTCCGCGGCAAAGTTGTATATGATATCGGTCCCGGGCAGAAGCTGATCGAGCAGTCTACCGTTGCAGATATCCCCCTTCACAAACTCGAACCCGTCCATCCCGGAAAGGTCGGCAAGATTATCCAGATTGCCGGCATAAGTCAGTTTGTCGAGAATGACGATCTTGCGCCGCCCTTTTCTTTTCATCAGCATTCTGGCGAAATTAGAGCCGATGAAACCAGCTCCGCCCGTTACCAGGATCTTCTTCATTTGTACTCCGTCAACAGTTTCCGGCCCGGCCGTCTATTTCATAGCGTCAGAGGGCCTGCCGAACGACTGGTATCTGAATCCCATTTTATTCATCAACCCGGGTTTGTATATATTGCGGCAATCTATGACTACGGGCTCATTGAGCAGATTCCTGATCTTCTCAAGATCAAGCTGCCTGAACTCGTTCCATTCCGTCATCAGGATGAGTCCATCGGCACCATCCATTGCCGAATAGGCGTCATCAAAATAACTGACCTTCCCTGAATATTCTTTCTTCGCGTTATCCATCGCTATAGGATCGTACGCGTGGATGGTCACACCCATCTCCCGCAGACTGTCCATAAGCTTCAATGAGGGAGCATGCCTGAGATCATCCGTATTCGGTTTGAACGAAAGCCCCAGGATCGCTATCGTCTTTCCGTCCAGGTTGTCGATCTCCAACTTCAACTTTTCGATCAAGCCTTCGATCCTGTTTTCGTTCACATCGCTCGCCGCCTGTATGACCCTGAGTTTTGTGCCTAGATCTTCAGCTGTGTGGAGAATAGCAGACACATCTTTCGGCAGGCAGGATCCCCCGTAGCCGACTCCCGCATGGAGAAACTTCGGGCCGATCCTCTTATCGAGACCCATCGCCCTGGCCACTTCACTTACGTTGGCTCCGACCTCTTCGCACAGGTCCGCCACCTCGTTTATGAACGATATCTTTACCGCAAGAAAGGCATTGCTTGTGTACTTTACCAGCTCAGCGGTCTTTATCGATGTGAATATTATGGGTGTCTCGAGAAGGTAGAGCGGCCTGTAGATCTCTCTCATGATATCTTTAGCCCTGTCGCTCTCCACACCGAGGACGACCCTGTTCGGCCTCATGAAATCCTCTATCGCCGAACCCTCTCTGAGAAACTCGGGGTTTGAGACCAGGTCGAAGGGTATATCCTTTTCAAGATTTGCGCTGATTATCTTTCCCACTTCTTCCGAAGTGCCTACGGGCACGGTGCTTTTCTGCACGAATATCTTGTACTCGTCCAGATTCAGCGCCACATCCTTCGCCACTTTACGGACGGCGCTGAGATTCGCCGACCCGTCTTCCCCCATAGGTGTACCGACAGCAGAGAAAACGACCAGAGATTCGCGCACGGCCGAAGCCAGGTCTGTCGTGAATTTCAGCCTGCCCGCGTCGTGATTCCTCTTTACCAGTTCCTTAAGGCCAGGTTCATAGATCGGCATGATGCCTTTTTCGATATTATCGATCCTGGACTTGTCTATATCCACGCAAGTGACCATGTTGCCAAAATCGGCGAGGCACGCTCCGCTTACAAGCCCGACATATCCGGTACCAACCATACAGATCTTTGGCATTCCATACCCCTTTTTCTGATCACTTCACATTCCGGATCCGGCCACGCCACCCCCGGAAATCGGCCATCTGGCCGATATTATTGATTAATAACAGTTTTCCTTCAAGGATGCCAACGGTCTGTTCATCGGGCCTTTTCACCAGTCGGCCTGTTCGTCAGACCGCATCCGCTATTCAGCGGCCGATCGCAGCTTTTCAACAGCCATCGCAACTACTCAGCGGCCGATCTCGACAACCACCAGTCAAACAGGTCTCCGAGCATCCTCTCTCTTCCTATCTGGACTTCCCATCCGGTATCCTTCGCCAGCCTACAGTTGTCGCCTGTCAATACAGGCACATCCACTGGGCGGGCGAGGGCCGGATCGACCTCTTTTCTCACATCCGTTCCCGTCATCGCTATCAGCGAATCGAGAGCCTCTCCGAGAGCCAGTCCATTACCGCTGCACACATTGTATACCCTTCCCTCGACACCCTTTTCCAGCAGCAGCCTGTAGGCGCGGACGACATCTCTGACATCGAGGAAATCCCTGACAACACCGGTATTCCCCGTCTTTACCACCGGCTCCGCACTGCCTGCCGCGATGGCCGCGCACTGCCTGGCAAACGCCGGAAGTACGAATCTGTCCGGCTGCCCGGCTCCAGTATGGCTGAAACTCCTTGTCAGGACCACCCGGGTGCCGAAGGCCCTGAAATACTGCATAGCCAGCAGGTTCTGTGCCGCCTTGCTCGATGCGTACGGACTGACAGGCTCGATCGGAGAATCTTCTCCGAGGGGCATCTCCTCTGGACGCCTCACCCCGTACTCGTCACACGAACCGGTTATCAGTATCCTGGCTTTTGTCTTCGCGTTTTTGTCAGCTTCAAAAAGATTGAGGGCGCCCAGGATGTTGGCGCGATAAGTCCCGACCGGATCGTCGAACGATCGCGCCGCGGAGCTCTGGGCCGCGAGGTGAATGATCCCTCCAGGCATTTCTTCGCCTATAAGTGACAAAACCGACTGTTCGTCCGTCAGGTCACACTGCCGATAGGAACAGCCCGGCGCGGAACCGGTCCGGTCGGGCCGGGCTGTAGCGGCAAGATCTACCTCCAGCACTTCATGGCCGCCACGTACCAGCTCGCTGGCGAGATAACCTCCCACAAAACCGTTCGAACCTGTGACTATGACCTTCATCATGCCTGCTCCCGGATCATCCATGGCTGGCACAGGTACGCCAGAATTCGAGAAGGTCGGCAAGTGTCTTTTCTATAGGGATCTCGGGCTTCCACCCTGTATCGGCTGTAAATTCGCTATTATCTCCCTCGAGCAAGGGAACGTCGCTCGGGCGGAGCCTTCCCCTGTCGGTCCTGACCTCTACCTTTACACCACTGAGCTCTATGAGCTGGTCAAGTATCTCTTTGATACTGTAGCTTTTTCCGGTGCAGATGTTGTAGACCTTTCCAGGTTTTCCCTTTTCAAGGGAGAGCCAGTACGCCCTGACCATATCCCTCACATCCGTAAAGTCGCGCCTGGCGTCGAGGTTTCCCACCTCCATCACGGGATCCTTGCGTCCCTGCTCTATATCTACGATCTGTTTGGCAAAATCACTGCATACGAAGACCGGGCCTCTCCTCGGGCCTGTATGATTGAATCCCCTCGTTCTCACGATCTTCATGCCATAACTCATAAAATACTGGTACCCCAGCATATCCTGTCCGACCTTGCTGACACCGTACGGACTCAGGGGCCTCAGTGGGCTGCTTTCCTTGATCGGGACCTCGTCCGGATGGACCATGCCATATTCCTCACTCGAACAGGCGATCTGGATACGACAGTCGACATCGAGTTTTTTGACCGCTTCGAAGATATTCAGCTGGCCTATGATATTGGTCGTCAGCGATTCGGACGGAGCATTCCACGACGTCGGCACAAATGACTGAGCTGCCAGATGGAAGATATATTCGGGCCTGACCTCCTCGATCACGTCGCGCGTCGACGAAGCATCCCGAAGGTCGCATTCCAGGAGATTGAGCCTGTCCCGGATATGCTCGATATTCTCTGTGCGGCTTCTCCAGCGTATTATTCCGTAGAGTTCCACATCCTTTTTCGACAGACAGAGGTCGGCGAGATGGCTCCCGGCAAAGCCGGTTATCCCGGTAATCAATACTCGCATCAGGCTCCCTTTCTGATTGTCCGCTATTCCCACTCAGCAATAGTCTCTTAAAGTTCTATCCCGATTAATAGTTTCGATACTCCATGAATAAATCCCCCGGGCAAATTGTGTCTGTTCATGTGCCGGGGGCCTTTTATCTACAGTCTATTGATTATATCAGAATATCCGGTACGGTCAAGCGGTCAAAAAACCGGCGATAACGAGCCTGGCTGGATCGATCCATCTGGAATCAATAAACACGTTTACCAGATGATCAGGCCAGCCTGGCGGAAAAAAGATAATATCATGGATCTCTTGTGATTTTCATTGAAACCAAAATATCGTACGATACGTAGTAATAGACAGGTAAAGTAACCCCTTATGGAGGTAAGAAGATGAGATTGGTCAGGATGTTTGCTCTGGCTGCGATCCTTGTGTCTCTGTTCGCCGCATCCGTGCTGGCGGATAACAGTGAGAGGATATACGGCAGGATCACCACAGTAGATGGAGATGAGTTCGAGGGATATATCCGCTGGGACAAGAATGAGGGCGCCTGGGTAGACTACCTCAACGGCAACAAGGACCTGCACAGATCAAATAAAAGTCACAGAAGAAGATACAGTGACAGGAAAAAGAAGATAACGATATTCGGCATACCCATCGGTTACTCCTCCACCCTTGACTACTATACAGGCTCGGCCCAGTGCGGCGTACGATTCGGACACATGCTGTCGATCGAAGTGATCGACGATGATGCGGTGCTGATCACGCTCAAATCCGGCAGGGAACTGGAACTTGAATCAGGCTCCACCGATATCGGCACCAATATTCGCGAACTGGTCATCGAGGACCCTGTTGAGGGAGAGATCGAGTTCGAATGGGATGATATCGAATCAATCGAATTCAAGCAGGGCGGATCAAGCGACGTCTCCTCTTTCGGCAAGAGGCTTTTCGGCACGGTCGTGACTCGCCGGGGGGACGAATTCTCTGGCTGGATATGCTGGGACATAGACGAGACTTTCAGCAAGGACGTGATCGACGGCAAGGAAAAAGGCAGGAACCGGGAGATCAAATTCGAGAATATCCGTGAGATCCACAGAAGAAACTCGAGCAGCGCGGATCTCATCCTCGTCAACGGGAAAGAGATCACACTGCGTGGCACGAACGATGTCGACAGCTCGAACCGTGGCATCGTCGTGACCGATCTGGACCTCGGCGAGGTAGTGATAAGATGGAAGGATTTCGAAAGCCTGCAGCTCCATTCATCGGCCCCGGTCGTCAGGTATGACGATTTTGACGGCGGAGACCGCCTGCGGGGAACAGTATACACGGAAGACGGCGACCAGTACTCGGGACAGATCAGATGGGATGACGACGAAGAATATACCTGGGAGCTTCTCGACGGGAATTACAGGGATATCGAATTCAATATAGAATTCGGTAATATAGCGGAGATCCATAAAAAGGGTTCACGATCGGCGATAGTAATACTGAAGGACGGGCGCACGTTCCGCCTGCGCGGCTCAAACGATGTCGACGGGGATAACAAGGGCATCTTCATCGAGACGGTGGCCGGAGACGAAGAAGAGATCTACTGGGAAGATTTTGAGAAAGTTATTTTTGGCAGATAGAACAGATCAATTATAGATAAACCAGAGCACGATCCAGGAGACTGTCGTGGCCGCCAGGGTGAATGGCAGGCCGATCCTGACAAAGCTGCCGAAGGAGATCGGTCTCCCTTCCCTCTCGAGGATCCCCATCGCAACAAGATTGGCCACGGCGCCTATCGGTGTGATGTTGCCTCCCATGCAGGAACCGATGAGTACTCCAAAGGCAAGAAGCGCCGGATCGAGCCCCAGGCTCGCGCTGAGCCCCGATACGAGAGGAAGCATCGCCGCGATATACGGGATATTGTCTATGAAGGCCGATATAAGGACCGAACCCCATACGATCGCCGAATAGATGAGAAATGGACTCATCCCCTGCAACGCATCGAGCCTGCCGATGACCGCCTCGACTACACCATTTTTGGTCAACATATGGACGAGGGCGAAAACAGCCATTAGAAAAGCTACTGTGCCCCAGTCGAGTCCCCACTTCATCTTCTCCTTCTCGCCGCGCGATCTTACCTTGTACCAGAGGAATCCGCCCAACCCTACAAGCATACAGACCGTCCCGCCGAACCATTCGAACTTCGAATCGAACCTGTTCATGAACGACAGAAGTATGATGACGATCACTATCAGCCAGAACGGCACCCAGCTCTTCACTGGAGTCACAGGTATGATCCCCGGCCTCTGCACGTTCTTTCTGAAAAAGAGATACAGCACTCCGAATCCGGCGATAGCCCCCAGCTGGACTATCCAGAAGATCGATGGCTTACCCTGGTAGAAAAAGAAATCGAGGAAATTCAGCTTCTCCTGAGCGGCCAGGAGCATACTCGGCGTATCGCCGATCAGTATCGCCATCCCCTGCAGGTTCGAGGATACGGCCAGGCCGATCACAACAGGTACCGGAGAGACCCCCGCCTTTCTCGTCAGCTGAAGTGCGATAGGCGCTATTATGAGTACGGTGATCACATTATCCATGAAGATCGAGAATACCGAGGCAAAGATCACCACCATCAGAAAGGCTCTGCCCAGACTGGACGACCTGTTTACAAGAACATCAGATATCGTCTCCGGCATGTTCGAATATATAAATAGTTCCGCGATAAAGAGAGAACCGGTAAAGATCCCGACGACATTCCAGTTGATCCCGTGCAGGATGACATCCGACACTTTCAGGATATCCGACTTTCCCAGGATCTCCGGCAGCATCAGGACTTGATGCCGCGACAGAGCGCTGATAACCAGCGCCAGGAGCACGCCCCCCCAGGCGATGGCCCACCGGTGCCTCTTGGACACAATGAGCCCGATATATACTGCTATGAATATTGCCGCTGCCAGGATCATTCCGTGGGTCCGCTTCCCTTCATTTCCCCTATGATGGCGGCGGCGGCCTCCGCGGGTGATTCCGCCTGGTAGATCGGTCTTCCGACCACGAGATATGTCGATCCCGATTCCATAGCGACCCTGGGAGTAGCCACCCTCTTCTGGTCGCCCACAGAGGCTCCAGCCGGTCTTATACCGGGAGTGACTATGACTATATCCTCACCGAATTCTTTCCTTATCGCGGCTGTCTCCCGAACGGATGCAACCACGCCGTCAAGCCCCGAAGAAACGGCCCTGTCGGCTCTGCGGAGTACCAGGTCCTCCACACCTCCGTCATAGCAGGAGACGTCGGCAAGATCCTCCTTCGACATACTCGTAAGAACGGTCACTCCCACGATAAGGGGTCTCGCCCCTCCGGAACGTTCGGCATATTCACCAGCTTCATCGGCGGCCGCTTTCATCATGTCCGAACCACCGCAGGTATGGATCGTCATCATGCTTATCCCCAGTCCGCAGGCGGCCCTTACCGAACCGGCAACGGTGGCCGGGATATCATGGAATTTCAGATCGAGAAATACTCTGGCTCCACTTGCGGTGATCTCTTGTACCATTCCCGGGCCCTCGGCCGTGAACAGCCTGCTCCCGACCTTGAAAAAATCGATCTGCCCCTTGAGACGGTCGACCAGCTTGATCGCCTTTTTTCTCTCCTCGACGTCAAGCGCCACGATCACGCCAGGTATTTTTACCATCTGTCATCCTTTCGAGTACCGCGGTTTCCGATCAGGCACCACCGCGGAAACGAGGTATCGCCTCACGGGTGCACATCGTCTCACGGGCCGGGCATCGCTTTACCGTTCAGGCTCCACCTCTGTTGATCGATGCCGGAATACCATTCTTTTCGAGTTCGGTTATTATCTTTTCAGGCAGCCGGGAATCGTAGAATATGGCGGTCCCGACCTGAACGGCCGCGGCTCCCGCCATGAAGAATTTCAGAGCATCGTCCACAGAATCGATCCCTCCCACACCTATGACCGGGATATCGACCGTATTGACGATCCGCCATACCGCCTCAAGAGCTACGGGAAAGATCGCGGGCCCGGACAATCCCGCCCTGATCCGTTTGAATACGGGTCTCTTCGCGTGGATATCTATATCCATTCCGACAATGGTGTTGATCGCCGTGATCGCGTCCGCTCCCGCCTCCTCCGCCGCCAGAGCCAGTCTGCCGATATCCTGGACGTTCGGCGTCAATTTGGCGATTACCGCTGTACCCGAAAGAATATCTTTCGCGTGACCGACATACCGGGAGATCATACGCGGGTCGGTGCCTACAGCCATCCCCCCACGATCGACATTGGGACAGGACAGGTTCAACTCAACGATATCTATTTCTCCGGCACCGGCCGCCGCGTCGAGCAATCTGCGATAGCCGTCCCAGTCCTCCGCGGCGAGGCTCACAATCGGCCTTATCCCGTTATCCAGAAGGCCGGGCAGCTTTTCCCCAAAGAAAACTCCGGCCCCGACATTCTCAAGGCCCACTGAATTCAGCAGTCCTCCACGTGTTTCCTGAAGCCTTGTCCCTGGATTGCCCGCTTTCGGTTCGTATGTCACCGTCTTTGTGACGATACCACCCAACCGCTGAAGATCGACGAAATCTGCGTATTCCTCACCATACCCGGCAGGTCCCGAAGCGAGGAATACAGGATTGTCGAACGAAACATCCCCGATAGTCACCTTTATCGATCCAGACGCGCTCATTCCCAGTCCTCCCAGGCGATCTGTGAAGCGTCGAATACGGTCCCATCGCTGCAGACAGCCCTCAGCTTCCTGCCGTCCTCTTCCCTCAACGGCACGGTACAACCCCTGCAGGCCCCGACTCCACAGGCCATCACCGCCTCAAGCGATGTATAATGACTGTCGAAACGGGTCGACACCTTTAGCTCCAGCGCTTTCACCATCCCGGCAGGACCGCAGGAATAAAGCTTTGAGCCGGATATCGTGTCATCATTGAGCAGGCTCTGGAGGTATGATACGGCGTCCCCGTCGTACCCTTCGGACCCGTCCATCGTAGACCTGAATACCTTTGTAAAATCACTCTCGCAGAAAGTGCCGAGAAGCTCTTCTGATGTCGCCGCTCCATGGATCAGATAACTATTACCAGTATTTCCTTCCCTTTTCCATGTCCTCGCCGCAAATATCATCGGGGCCAGGCCTGTGCCGCCTCCTACAAAAACGGCATCCTCACCGGCAGGCGATGGAAAGACCGTTCCCCCTAGAACTCCGGCTATATCCATCCGGTCTCCGACAGCCGCTTCAGCCAGCAGTCTCGAACCCGGACCGACGACCTTGACGAGAAGCAGTAGTTCGGTCTCCGTAAGATCCATGATGCTGTACGGCCTCCGCAGAAGCGGGACAGAGAAAGAATTCACCCTGACCGAGACGAAATGCCCCGGTTTCGCGTCGGGGAATCCTTCGGGCCTGGCGAACCTGATCAACCGGCAGGCAGGAGACAATTTTTCGTTGCCGGCGACCTCCGCGCTGAACAACCCTTTCTCTATGCCAGCCAATCTATCTCCTTCCACTCCCCTGTCTATCATTGATCCGGGGAGAAATAATCTTCCCAAACTCTGATCGTATCTATCCTCTGCCCGGAACGACACGGGTACTGTCTGAAGGCACGCCCCCACTTCCCCACATCCACCTTCTCATCCTCTCGAATTTCTCTCTTCGCACCATTTCCAGGATGGCAGGCCTGAAATTACCATCCAGTGTATACTTCTTTTCCTTTTCCACACTTCCCCTGTCGACAGGAACAGGTGGCTGGACGGGCCGCATCCCCGGCCTTTTTCCGTCCGGGATCTGCCCGGCCTCTTTCCCCGCGGCTGCCAGACTGATGCTGTCCACCATTGCCGTTTCTTTCCTGCGCCGCATGTCCGCGGCTATCGCCGCGGTATCGGCCATAGCCGAATCTATATACGACTCGAATGAAACCGCGAGCTCATCGAATCCTGTCGCGTAAAGCTGCGAGAGGGCACCCTTTGCCTGGGGCGACCGTGGATATCTCTCGATCACTTCACTGAACGCTTTGGCAGCCTTCAGTGAGTCCCCGACTTCCTTCCTGTATATCCACCCGACCGCGTAAGCCGCCATCGGAGCATATTGTGATTGAGGAAAACTGTCGATCACCGACCGGTAGTTCGAGATTGCGGGGAGGATCTCTCCGAGCCTGGTCAACTGGATCTCCGCCTCTTCAAACTGCTTCCCGGCCTGCTGATCGGAGGTGCTTTCGCCGCCCTCCGTGTTCCGCAGTTCAAGGAGTTTTCGTATGCTCGAAGCCTTCAGCGTCGAAACAGCAGCGAATTCGGAACTGGACGACTCTTTTCCGACCATTTCGAAAGCATTCTGCGCCAACTGAAGGGAATCGAGTCGCTCGTGATAGATCTTGCCCAGCCTGTAGTAGCCTTCCGCTGAATAGTTCGAATGAGGAAATTTCTTTACGATCGTCTCGTATTTACTCATGGCCGTATCGAGAGAATCCATACAGATATATGACGAAGCGAGGCCCAGCCAGACCGGGCCCTCATCCTTTACTCTCGGCACGTCCGGAAGGATATCTTCGTATAACCTGAGAGCTTCATTACACTTCCCGATCTTTACATAACAGTCCGCAAGGGCAAGGGTGATATCGTACCGCAACTGCCACTTAAGACCCTTTCTCAGCAACCCTGAATAACTCTGTGCCGCGTTCTCCCAGTCTTCAAACAGGTAATAAAGCCTGGCGCTCTTCAGCATCGATTCCTCGACGATCTCTCTCTTGTCAGTCGATTCAGCCACCCTGGAATAGAATGCCAGAGCTTCCTGGTCCTTACCAAGTTCGAGTTTGGTGTCGCCAGCCAGAAACAGGACCATGTAACTGATCTCGTGGTCCGGGTATCCCTCGATGTATCGTTCCAGATAGAGAAGAGCCTGATTGTACTCATGTCTCTCGTAACTGGTCAGCGCCAGCCAGTAGAGCGCGTGAGGTACATATTCACTTTCGGGAAAATTTGTGGTGAGTTCCAGAAATTTCCTCGACCCCTTCGAGTATTCCTTCTGTTTGACCAGAGCCTTTCCCATCAGAAAGACCGCATCGTCCACCCAGCTGCTTCCAGGATGGTCCCGGAGCACCTTCGAACATTTGATGACTACCTGGGAATATTTCTCTTTCGCGCCCCTGTTATCGGCGCTGCTCGATTCTGCCTCCATCTCTTCCGCTTCACCATACAATCTGCGCGCGTTGTACATCTTATTGAAGTAGACACAGGAGGGCAGGATCGCGACAACCAGAGCGGCTATCACGGCCCGCAGGAAAACAGACGGAATCTTCCCTGTGCTCAACACAATCCCCATTCTTGGGTGGTCAGATCGTTCACCGGTCGACTTACGATATCAGGATACATCTTCAAGGTACTTTCCCTCAAGGAAAACTCCTTTGACCCTTCCCTTGAACTTCTTCCCGATAAGCGGCGAGTTGTACGACCGGGACCTGATCATCTGTTTTTCGAATACCCATTCCTCGTCAGGATCGATCAGGACAAAGTCCGCCAGCTCTCCCTGCTTCATCCTCCCGCCGGGAAAGCCCATGATAGAGGCCGGGCTGGAAGTCATAAGCCTGATCAGATCGATGAGCTCTATGTCACCGTTCTTTACAAGCTCGGTATTGAGCTGGGGAAAGGCTGTCTGAAGGCCCAGCATTCCCGGAGGCGCGAAATTGAACTCCACCTGCTTGTCGATCTCGTTGTGCGGCGCGTGATCGGTGGCCACACAGTCGATAGTCCCATCCCTGAGAGCCGCTTTCAAAGCCGAGATGTCCGCGGCGCTCCGGAGCGGAGGGTTGACCTTCAAATTGCGGTCATAAGTCTCCAGCATCGTCTCGTCGAGAGTCAGGTGATGCGGAGTGACCTCTGCCGTAACGGCTATCCCCTTCTTTTTTGCTTTCTTTACAAGGTCCACACCGCCGGCAGTCGATATATGCGCTATATGCAGGTGCGCGCCCGTAAGCTCCGCGAGCTTGATGTCCCTCGCGATCGCTATCTCTTCACTCGCCGAGTGAGCCCCCTTCAACCCCAGCCTGGTCGATACGAATCCCTCGTTCATCTGCGAATCGGCCGTAAGGTATGGGTCTTCACAATGAGATATGACAGGCATACCCAGCACTCGCGCGTACTCGAGAGCCGCCCTCAGGACCTTGCTGTCCGAGATGTATTTCCCGTCATCGCTGAGAGCCACCGCTCCCGACCGCTTCAGATGAAAGAACTCCGTTATCTCTCTGCCTTCCAGTCCCTTCGTGACGGCTCCCGTCACATACACCCTGCAATGTCCTGACTCTTCGGCCCTTCTCGTTATATATTCCACGACACTCGGGTCATCGACGACAGGATCGGTGTTGGCCATACAGAGGATAGAAGTGTATCCCCCCGCGACCGCGGCAGCCGTACCTGATTCGATCGTCTCCTTATCTTCAAAACCCGGTTCTCTCAGGTGTGTGTGGATATCGATAAACCCGGGAGCCAGCACGAGGCCTCCCGCGTCAAACACGGGCAGTTCCGTTTCGGGCGATTTCTGCCAGACGATCCCGGCTATCATACCTTTCTGGATCAAAACCGATCCAGCCCGTATCTTCCCCGCCTCCGGATCTGCGACCTTCGCCCCGGAAATCCAGAATTCTCTTTTATCTTTCCAACTCGTCATTTTCAATCCTCGTCTCCGTTCAGTTCTCGTTCAATTCCGTGTCATCGACCTTGCCCCCCGCGATAAGGAACAGAACAGCCATCCTCACCGCGACACCGTTAGTCACCTGCGGAAGGATGACAGCCTGCTCGCTATCGGCCACTTCCTGCGCGATCTCGACTCCCCTGTTCATCGGTCCCGGATGCATCACGATGCAGTCGTCCGGTGCCAGGGAGAGCACATCGCTGGTGACTCCGAAAACCTCGAAATATTCGCGGCTGCTTGGGAACAGCCTGATGCTCTGCCTCTCCAACTGGATCCGCAGTATATTTATGGCGTCTGCTTCGCTGACGGCCTTTTCCAGGTCGTATTCCAGTTTCACGCCGCCCTCACCGAGTTTTTCTATCTCCATCGGCATCATCGTCGGCGGGCCGCAGACAGTGACTTTTGCTCCCATCTTCGTCAGGCCCCAGATATTCGACCTGGCCACCCGGCTGTGCATGATGTCACCAATGATCGTCACTTTTTTTCCATTGAGAGTCCCCCATCGTTCCCTCAGGGTCATCATGTCGAGCAGAGCCTGGGTCGGATGAGCGTGTTGCCCGTCTCCGGCGTTGACAATCGAGACGTCGAGAAATTCGGATGCGAATTTGTGCGCCCCCGAAGATCCGTGCCTCATCACCACGATATCCACCTTCATCGCCTTGATATTCTCGAGGGTATCCCTGAGGGTCTCCCCCTTCTTCACGGATGATGTGGCCTTAGAGAAATTGATGATGTCCGCGCTCAGTCGTTTTTCGGCCAGCTCGAAACTCATCTTCGTTCGCGTACTCGGCTCATAGAAAACATTCGCGATGGTGACCCCCCTGAGGGCAGGTACCTTTTTTATCTTTCTCCCCAGGACTTCCTTGAAATTATCCGCAGTATCAAGAATGAGTTTTATCTGTTCCGATGTAAGTTCCTCAAGTCCGAGGAGATCTTTTCTGTTGAATTGCACCTAACGTTACCTCCTTCCGGCAGCGTTCGCCCAATGCTGTACAAGGGCGTTATTTCTTTCTGGATTTACCTGCAGTCTTCTTCGTCACTGTTTTTGTTTTTATCTTCGATTTAGCCTTTGTCTTTGCTTTTGTCTTCGGCTTTGTTTTTGATTTCACCTTTGTCTTCAATTTCGTCTTTGTTTTCGACCTGGCCTTTGTCTTCACCTTTGCCCTGGCACCGGTCTTCGCCTTTGCCTTTTTCCCCGCGCCTTTTTTGTTACCCGTCCCGGGCTTCGCCGCAGCCATCTTCTTTTTGCTTCCAGCTGCTTTCGCTGCCACTGGACTGTCTGCCGGAACGACGTCGCTCAACACGACCTGCTCCTCACCATCTATCTCGGCGAGCAGCACTTCGACCGTCTCGTTATTCGAGGTCGGCACATTCTTCCCCACAAAATCGGCCCTGATCGGATATTCCCTGTGTCCCCTGTCGACAAGTACGGCAAGCTGAATAGATCTGGGGCGGCCGAAATCCACGAGTTCGTCAAGTGCGGCCCTGACCGTTCGGCCGGTGAAAAGGACATCATCGACAAGAATGATCATCTTGTCCGTTATATCCTCATTGATCTCCGTTTTCCCCACCACCGGGGCGCTGGCGATCATCTGGACGTCATCCCTGTAAAGCGTAATATCCAGCGCGCCGACAGGGATCCTGGTGCCCTCAAATTTCTCGATAGCCCTGGCTATCCTCTCGGCAAGCGGCACACCTCTCTTCCTGATGCCAACGAGGATCAACCCCTCGACCCCCCTGTTCCGCTCGACGATCTCATGCGCGATCCTCATGATAGTACGCCTCATCTGCTGCGTATCCATGACGATCGCCTTCTTAAGTTTTTTCAAGAAGACCTCCCGGGGTAAGATGATACTAAAAAAATACCTGCCGGACGGAGAGGCAGGAAAGGTTTGAACGTATGAATGTCCTTTTCGATCCCTTCCTGGTCTCCCGGACCAGATTAAAAGGCTTCGTCTGGAGAGATACTAACCGATGTAGGATCGCTATGCAATATCTTTTTGTGACTGACCG
>JAGLYV010000012.1 GCA_023131975.1 Candidatus Krumholzibacteriia bacterium
GTAGTTGTCGAGAGATCCGAGCACCGCTCCTGCCTTGGCGTGATGAGAAGCAAGGAACTGAGTCTTCTGGACCCCGTGACAATTTCCGCAGTCGTTAGGTGAGACAATCGACGACACATAGTGTCCATTGAAATGTTCGATCGCGTCGGGCTCTCCCTCTTTCGCGCCGTGACACTCGAAACAGCCCACACCCGCGTCGGCCATCTTTCCGCTCCGCCATTGAGCGACGATCGCCGGTTGTTTTTTCGTGTGACATTCGAGACAGTCCTTCGTACTTGCTGTCACGTACGCCGTGGAAGTCGTCGCGTCAGGTACCCTCTCGCCGTCGAAACACCCGTTCACTATTGATACAGCGACTATCAGTGCCAGGATGGCCGGTATCATCCTTTTTTTCATGATTCTCCTTTTCCCTCTGCCAGGATCAGAACTTGTCATACAGGATCCTCTCTTCAGGGACTCCCTTTTCCTTCAGGACCGCCATCACCGATTCTATCATGATTGGTGGCCCGCACAAGTATGCTTCCGAATCTCCGCCCTCTCCCAGATGTTCTTTCATCAATGAATGAATGAACCCCCTGGCCCCTTTCCACTCGGGATCCTCTCCCGAGAGGGCAGGATAGTAATGAAAGTTCTCGTTTTCAGCATCCAGCTTCTCGAAGACTTCGTGGTCGTAGAGGTCTTTTCTGGTCCTGCAACCGTAATAGACCTCTATCTCCCTGTCCATTCCATGCGACTGCCAGTATTCCACTATCGATTTGATCGGAGCCAGTCCCACACCTCCTGCTACGCAGATTATTCTCCTGCCTGAATCGGCATCCAGGAAAAAATCTCCGTACGGCCCGGAGAAGAAAGCCGTGTCACCCTCTTTCAGAGAATGCATGTATTCCGACCCCAACCCTTCTGGGATCAGTTTGACATTAAGTTCGATATGACTGTCATCATCGGGGGTGGAAGCTAAAGAGTAGGCCCTGTAATCGGTAGCTCCCTCATTGTCGAGCTTTATCTGGACATACTGACCTGGCTTGAACTTTATCGTCTCATCGCCTGTTATATGAAACCTGATCTTTCTTATGTCCGATGTGACCAGCTCTGTTGAGACAAGATCCCCCTCGTATTCCTGTATTTCAAGATACTCCGGAGGAATTTCGATCTTCATGTCTCCGCGGACCTTCACCTGACAACTGAGCCTGAATCCCTGCCTCGTCTCCGCGGGCGAGAGGATCAATGCCTCGGTAGGCAGGACATCGCCTCCCCCTTCTTTCACGACCAGCTTGCAATAACCGCATGTCCCCTTCCCACCGCAGGCAGAAGGGATGAAATATTTGTTCTCGAAAAGTATCCTGAGAAGGCTCTTTCCACCCGATGCCTTGAACTCCTTGTCCCCGTTCATCGTGATCGTCACTTCACCGTACGAAGCAATGATCCTCTCGAGGATGATCAGCAGTATCCCGATCACAATCGAAAAGGCATTAATAAATATCAGTGATTTAATTATCATTATTCATTCTCTGCCGCTCATCCGAGGCGGCCCACCGGTTGTCAGAGGCTCGCCATCCCCGTGAACCCTATGAAAGCAAGTGCCATTATCCCCGCGAGGATGGCCGTTATCCCGGGGGCCGTAAAATTCTCGGGCGGATCACAGAAGATCAGTTTCTTCCTCAGGCCGCCTATGGCTATGATCGCAAGCATCCATCCGACTCCGGAACCGAAACCGAAGACGACGGTCTGCCAGAAATTGTAGACCCTCAACATCACGAAAAGTGATACTCCGAGGATCGCGCAGTTCACCGTGATAAGCGGAAGAAATATCCCGAAGGCCGCGTACAGAGTGGGCGAATACCTGTCGAGAAATATCTCGATCACCTGCACCAGAGCGGCAATTGTTACAATGAAGACGAGAAACTGCAGATATTGCAGCCCGAACGGTATCAGCACATAGTGGTTGATCAGGTAGTTGGCTGTCGCGGTCATGGTCATGACGAATGTCACCGCCATGCCCATCCCGAAGGCTACCTTCACATTCTTCGATATCGTCACAAAAGGACACATTCCGAGGAAATATGTAAGGGCGATATTACTTGTCACTATCGAAGCGAACAACAGAAGTAAAAGATTCATTTCGCCCCCCTCTTCCTGATCGTCGTGATTACCAGGATGTATGTACCCAGCGCGAAGAACGCCCCGGGTGGTATCGAAAGAAGCGCGGCAGGAGTGACAGTCTCAGGGATGACCCTGAACCCAAAAAGTGTCCCGAACCCGGCAAGTTCCCTGAAGAAAGCCAGCATCATCAGCGAGAGACCGTATCCCATACCGACGCCGAGAGCATCGCTGATCGCCAGTTTCACAGAATTATTGATCGCGAAAGACTCTGCTCGTCCCATGATGATGCAGTTCGTTATTATCAGCGCCACGTACGGTCCGAGGGCCCGGCTGATATCTGGAAGAAAGACCTTCAGCACGAGATCTACCGCTATGACAAGACTGGAGATGATGAACATGTAAGCTATCATCCTCACCCTGTCGGGGATCAGGTGCTTGATCGACGATATTATGATCGAATTGACGAGGAGGACCACTGTCACCGAGAGGCTCATCACGAGGGCATTGAGCATGAGGTTGGTCACGGCAAGAGCCGAGCAGAGTCCGAGGACCATCCCGAATATCGGGTTGTTATGCCACAGCCCCTCTATGAAAACGTTCCAGTCCTTCGACCTGAAAAGCCTGTACCCTTTTTTCGGGACTTTCAATCCCCTGGTCTCGGCCATCGGTCCTACTCCTCTCCTTCATCCCTGCCGAATGCCTGGTCCATCTCGATCACTCCCCTGTTGATTATCTTTTCAACAGATCTCGAGGTCACACTCGCGCCGGTTATCGCGTCGACCTCGTTCGGTCGCGAGGCAAACTTGACTACCTTCAACTCCGGTCTGACCTCCACCCCCCTGAAGCGCTCCAGGAATTCCATCTCCGTTATCCTGGCGCCCAGTCCGGGAGTCTCGGCCTGGGATATCACTCTCAGCCCGTACATCTTTTCGAAGTCCGGAGAAAAAGCGAGAAGAAGCTCAATCTGGCTCCAGAGCCCCGCCCCGATCGTCTTGAATACGACAGATCCTTTTTCAACAGTTTTGGATATATAATAGACCGTACTTCCGATTGTCCGTGTTTCGAAATTCTCGAGAAAGACCTTCTCTATGTCATCTTCAGCGGCTTCTATACTGAACAATTCAAGGATCGTACCGTACAACCTGACATTGAACACGGCTGAGGCCTTCTCGTATCCGAGCTGGGCCCCCGCGAGAAGAAGCGTGCACAGGCTCGAAGTGATAACGAGAAAGAGTATGATCCTGACACTCTTCATCGACAGCACCCCTTCACTACCATCCCGTTTTTCGTATTCTTGCCATCATCCGGTCTGCCGTACTTTACCCTGATGAATCCCTCGTCTATAATCGGCGAAAATACATTAGCGAAGATCACGGCAAAAAACACTCCGCAGGGGAATGTTGAAAAACTTCTTATGAGGAATGCTATTATCCCGGCCAGCAGCGCTGTGACATACCTGCCACCTTTTGTCCGGGGCGCGGTCCTTCTGTCGGGAAAGACGAAGAATCCGGCAAGCAGAAGGTTGCCTGTCAGGACCATGTATGGATCCCCGAAGACTCCAGGCATGATCCACTCGCCCGCGATGGACAACCCTATGACCGTCCCGAGAAATATCAACGATGACCTTACATCTACGGCTTTGAGAAGATACAGCAGGAGGCCGCAGCCGATCACCAGTGCCGGCACAGCCATTCCGGGCGTCTGCGGGACATTGCCGTACAGGAGGTCAGTGAGCGTCACTGAACGCTGTGCCTCAAGAAAAATAATGGGGTGATCTATGGTCAGTACAGATGCCGCGTACCTGGAATAGCCGGTTATCACATCGGGAAAAGGCAGCGACCATCCAAAGCCGAAAGCCTTGGAATAGCTGAGTGCCGCGAAAGTCCAGCCAAGAGCGACAGGCGAGGCGAGATGATTACCATATCCCCCGAAAAACGCGACTCCGATCACCGTACCGAAAAAGACAGAGGCCCCAAGCATCCAGAGTGGAAATACGGGGGGCAGTACAAGCGGTATAAGTATCCAGCAGACAAAACCTGTACCTGGAAGTTCTTTTTTCCTGATCTTCGAGGCGATCACCTCTGTAAGCAAGCCGACAGCGATGGAGATCGCAAGAGCAGCCAGGACTCTAAGGCCGTACCGTCCGACAGCAGCAAAATAAAGTGGCAGGCATACCAGCGCGATAACGATGTCGTTGCGAGCGGGATTTCTTCTGTATCCGCCATATCTCATCTCACCACCTCCCCGGCGCGTTCGGCTTCTACGTAATCGAGAGCTTTGGTCAGTCCTCCATAGAGGTCGATATCCGATGGACAGACGAACGAACAGAGTCCGCACCTAGTACAGCATTCCAGCCCGAGCCCCAGGGCTTCGTCAACATTGTCGGCACGGAGGTGATGGTAGAGCAGACTTGGATCTATTCCCGAAGGACAGACATCAACGCATTTAAGGCAGTTCGAACAGGGATATTCTTTTCGATCCTGTTCTCTCAGCCGCCGCATTGATGCTTTCTTCCCGAACCAGGGGAACCCGAATATCCCGGTGTTCGCGGGTGAAAGCACATACCCTGTACCGGTGAAAGTCACCAGGGAGTTATCAGGGCAGGCGATGTCGGTCTCGATATCGTACATTTTCCCGGTGACAGGATGATACGCCCTGGTTCCGGGATGCTCCGAAATAAATGACTTTATCTCTTCCCGGGCATCGAAGACTTCAGATATCTTTTTCCCGATCGGTAGAAAGAAGCTGAATATATTGTCAGGAGTGAGAAATACTGAAAGCAAGACAGAATCCTCAAGTTTTCTCTCCCTGCAAAGGACGGCCAGCCTCCTGAACTCGAGGGCAGTCAGCTGAACCGCATCCCCTTTTCCAGCCTGCGGCGAGAATACTACTTTCTCCTCCTCGAATACCTTTTCCTCACCGAGACCGGAGATCTCAATACTCTTGAGGCCAAAACGGTCTCTCACGGTCAACACGTCATCTTTCAGTTCGGGAAAAAGGGAATCACACAGCACTCCGGGCCCGGGACCGAACGGATCACCCGTTCTGAACCGGACAGATAGTCTTGTATGATCCATCGCGCACATATGCGGATATTTTCGGGGAAAGAGAAACCGCAGGACACTTTCAATATCCTTACCGCAATCGGCCCCGGTCGGGACGATATCGAAAGGAATCTGGATATTACTGCAGGATTGAAGTTCAAATAGTGCCATGCGAACGATTCTAATAAGAGAAGGGGCATCGTTCAAGGACAATATTCAGGAATGGCGGCCCGTGTGGATAAAATCATAAGCCGATATCATTCACCATCTTCGCCCGACGACTCATCCGGAAGATCTTCAGGCTGTGGTTCGCTGAGAAAAAGCAGACTGTCGTAAGCCGACGCGTAAGTCACACCAAGCAGCGGAGTGATGAAAAAATTGAATATAATCGAGCCGACTACACCGATTACCTGCATACCTGTGAGTGAGGGAAGGATGATCAGCCCGAACAACCCCATCATCAATAGATAATAGACGATCAGCTTGCCCTCGTGTCCGGCCGTGATCCTCCAGCTGCCCTTTAAGGTATCTGCCAGGTCTGTATCCTTGTCGACGATCAGAAACATTCCCATTCCAAGCCTGATCGTAGCGTAGAGGCCGGGGAGGATGAAAAGAACCGAACCGACAAAGACAATAGATGCTATGACCGCTGCGGGAAACCACGCCTTAAGGAAAGAATTGAATGGCCTGAATATTTCGATGGGAGAAACATCCTCTTCCCTGACAAGCCTGAGACAGAAATTGAACCAACCGAGAGTCAACACCATCCCCACCGTGAGCTGGAGAAATATCCCGATTACATTTCCACCTGGAAGATATCCGACCAGGATGACCAGCAATGAGAAGGCGACCATTATCGCCACTCCCCTCATCAGTTGCCGGGTGTATTTCCTGAATGTATGCCATCCACTACTGATCCATCCATCGACAGACACCGGGAATTCATTCGGTTTTCTATCTTCCATCTTCTGTATCCGATCTGAAAACTGGTATACTCAAAATTATTCCTGCGAGTCTTTCACGCGATGAAACATGTTCCTGTTCCAGCAACTACAATCCGCTCCTGCCGGGCTTTATGAAAGCTGACAATATCGAACCCACAAGGATCCAGGTCAGGACATAGTACAGGCCCCGTGACAAGATACCACGGAAGGGGATGGCTCCACCATACCGGATTTGATTTTTCCCCTCCACTCCCCCTCACTCAACCGCCTTCAAATCTCCCATCGTCCTTCACCTCATTCATTCGTGCAGTTTTTTCTCCAAGCCATCCGGCCCTGTAAGGTCCGATGTCGTCGAACGCCAGCACATAGGGCTTGATATCGAGCAGAGGGGTCCCGTCCAGGATATCGAGGTTCTCCACATGAAGTACATTCCCCTCTATACGGTCGAGACGCACGGTCGATATGCCGATATGGTTCGGCCTGGCTGGGCCTCTTATGGCGAATATTCCACGCTCCGTGTCGTCCAGAAAGGGTCTTGCCGTGAGTTTTGGCTTGCCGGAAAGGTGAAAATAAAACACAAGTGTGACGTGCGAGAAACCATCGACGTCCTTCAATCCCTCCACATACTCGGGAAAGACCTCCACTGTACCCTTTACACCGATGGCAGCACCCGGCTGTATCGGCGTTCCTGCCGGTTCCGAGAATGGACTGTGGATGACACCTATGGGTCTGAGAACTATATCTTTCAGAATGACCTCCTCACTGGGCCGTGAAAACTTCTTCGAGTTCCACCATTATCTCAAGTAGCACCTTTTCTGTCGGTGGTTCGCTCATAGAATGCCCGGCCTTTTCGATGATCATCAGCTTCGAACCCGGAATGGCCTTGTGCAGAAGATATGCGCTTACCGGCGGACAGACCGTATCATATCTGCCATTGACGATATAGGTAGGTATACCTTCCAGTCGGCCAGCATTCTCGATGAGCTGGCCATCTTCGAGAAAACAGTCATTGGCCATATAATAGTTCTCGAGAAGCGCCATCGACTCCATGAAGCCGCGCCACAACTCGTTCTCGTCCCAGAGTGTCTCAAGGTCATTCGTTCGGGGCACCAGGTTGCTTATCGAACCCTCGTATTCTATCCAGGCGATGGAAAACTTTTTCCGCTTCTCCACATCTTCACCTGTTATCAGGTCGAGAAGCGAGCCGGGACTGAGTTCCCTGCCTTCACCGGCTACTACCCTCTTCAACTTTTCATACGCGCCGGGAAAGAAGGAACGGACTCCCCCGTAATAGTAATGCTGCATCTCAAAATCTGTCGCGAGAAAGATACCTCTCAATACAAGGGCGAGAGTCCGTTCGGGATATTCCTCAGCGTAGGCAAGGCCCAGAGTCGTACCCCAGGAACCGCCAAAGAGTATTATCTTTTCGACATCCAGATATTTTCTGAGTTCCTCGATGTCATCTACCAGGGTCCAGGTCGTATTCTCTTTCGTTTCCAGGTGGGGTTCCGACCGGCCGCAACCCCTCTGATCGTGAAGGACGATCAGATATTTTTCAGGATCAAAGAATCTTCTGTAAAATGGATAACATCCGGCGCCCGGACCACCGTGAATGACAAAGACCGGGATACCTTCCGGATGGCCGCAGAGACGGTAATGGATCCGGTGAAGATCAGATACCTGAAGATACCCTTCCTCATATGGTTCTATCTCGGGCCAGAGCGGGAGTTCGTCTTCGGCGGCAGCGGAACCGGACAATTCCATCAATAAAAAAATGACGACGAAAAATAGCAGTACAGCGTTTTTTCTCATTCCACGGAACCTTCGTTCCCCGGACTGTCCACTGCCACGGACTCAGGCCCGCTTTTCTGGTCATTACTCATCTTTTCCTCGACAGCGTGATACATCGACGCCAGCGAGATCCCGCACCACATCGCCGCCGGTATCGCCCCCACTACAAACGCCAGAAAACCGGCTATCTGTATAGGGATGAAAAGGAAATATATCAGAAATATATTCAGGGCATATCCGCGCGTCATGTTCCAGCTCGTCTGTACCGCCTCGATAGCATCGAGCTTGCGGTCGACGACCAGGTAGGGAACGAACGCCAGTCTACATGCCACAATGATACCTGGAACGATCAGGAAAAGTAATCCGACAGTCACGAGCACCTGGGTGATCAGCGCGGACAGGATAACGTGGAGATAATTGCTGAACGCTGCTCCGAACCCGGAAGCGGAACACCTTGCCCCTCTGGCAGCCTGAAGATAGATATTCGCCATCCCGTATCTCATGGGAACAAGGATAAGGTAACCGTAAAGGAAGAAGAAGAATCCGAGTGCCGGCCCCTCATAATAGTAGTAATGACCGAATACCGCGCTCGATATCATTATCGGTGTTGCGGTGGCAAACAGGACGATGAGCGCCAGAAAAAGCTCGAAGAAATTCTTCCATGTCCGATTCCAGCCGTGGGAGAACACGGAATCTACGGTCGGTTTCAATCCACCATATTGTTCGCCGGTCACGGCATTATAACTTTCCATCTTACATTCTCCTTCACCGATTGTCTGTTGCCGACAACGACCCCGCTATCTCATGTAGCTTCCAGCATTGATATCGACGGTCGAACCTGTAGCGTGATCGAGTTTTCCCGATGCCATCAGCACGACCAGGGGAGCGATATCTCCGGGAGTGGTCATCTCTCCAAGCGCCAGTTCGGTCCTGACGACGACTTCCTCGTCAATGACCGCTTCGGCCATGGGAGTCCTGACGAACCCCGGTGCTATAACGAACGATTTTACGCCCTTTTTACCGAACGAACGGGCGATCGACCGGCTGAGAGACACCATACCGCCCTTGGAAGCGGCATAGGCCAGATAATCCCGTGTCTCCCCCCTGAACGCCGCTCTCGACGCGATATTGACTATCCTGCCGCCACCCTTTTCGACAAAATGATTGATCGCTGCCCTGCAGAGGATCCCGGTCGACGTCAGGTTGACTGCCAGTGTCCTGTTCCACGATTCCAGCCATTCTTCTTTCGGACTTTCTACCGGGCATGGTTCGAAGATCCCGGCATTATTCACCAGGACATCCACCTGTCCGTATTCCTCCACGACAGTATCAAACAGATCTCCAGCTGCCTGAGCGATTCCCAGATCGGCTTTGAACGCCTTTGAGCCGTTTCCTGTCTCGGCGGCCAGTTCGATAGCTTCGTCTTCATGTAAATTGTAATGAACGGCAACTGCCGCTCCGGCCGCCCCCAGTTCTATCGCTATCTGTCTCCCTATCCCGCTGCTTGCTCCGGTGACAAGCACCGTCTTTCCCTTTAGATCGATCAGCATATCTGTCCTGTTCTGAAATGGGTCCGGTGAGCGACCGCGCCAGCAGTTACTCTTCCTTTTCCTTTGAATCTCTCTTGTCTAATATATCCTTCACCGTGTACAGGGCGTTTATCGCCTTTGGAAATCCCGCGTAGACACTCATCTGGAGGACTACCTCTATGACTTCCTGGCGGGTAGCGCCATTATTGAGCGCGGCATGGATATGCACCCTCAACTGGGGGTCGCACCCTCCCATCGCGGCCATGGCGGCTATCGCGGCAAGCTCCCTTGTCCTGATATCCAGCCCGGGCCTCGAATAGATATCGCCAAAGGGATATTCAATCAGATAGCGGCCTATTTCCGGCACCATATCCTCGAGGTATTCGACGGCCCTCAGACCGCCCTTTCCGTCTATCTCCCTGAATTTCTTCATTCCCCTGTCATACTTTTCGCTACTCATCTCCACCTTTCCCGGAAACTCATCTGTCATCACTGTTTTTAGAATATTTGAACTGGAATATCATACCTGACACCGCCAGTGCCAGCCAGCAGGCTATGATCACGATTCCGGGACCATCTCCCGACATGGAAAGACCGGCTGGATCGCGAAATGTGATCATCGGGGTATATCCACTGCCCATAAAGAAAAAGGAACCGGCCACGAGGTACCACGAACCGAGAATAGCAGTCGCTACCACGATGATCGTCTTCTGAAAAGTGACGGCAAGTATCCCCCCCACCAGAGCAAGGATGATAAACAGGAGGATATGAAGAGAATTGCTGGCCATGCTGGTGATCAACACTCCAAAGAGCCAGCCCGCGGCCGCGCCGAGGACAAAAATCCCCATAAAGTAGAGCCCCACGAACAATGACCCACAGATCAGACCTCCCGCCACCCCAGCGATCAGGGGGACGAGCCCCATCCCGCCCATGAAAGAAGCCGTGAGCCCTCCCACCAGATAAGCACCGAGTATGAATCCGATCAGGCCCAGCACCGCCTTGAACATACGATATCCCCAGAAACAGGCGAGCAGGCCGAACATAATATAGATAAAAGCGAATCCGTTTTCGGTGATGCCACTCATCAAACGCGCCCTTTCCTGATCGCGATCTTTCTGATCCTCATCTTCCTGATCCTCATCTTCCTGATCAGGGTAACTTCATGAAACCCGGAGGTCAATAAGAGTTCACATCATCCGGATCCGGTCGAAACGTGGTTTCCAGCTTTTCATGTCTATAGAGAACCAGCAGGCCGTGATTTCGCCCTCGACATTCTCGAGAGGAAGAAGGCCCCAGTACCTGCTGTCATAACTGTTATCCCTGTTATCGCCGCAGACGAAAAGATAGCCCTCAGGCACGACCATCCTCTTCATCGTTTTTATGCTCTGCACTCCGGGGATATGCTGGATATTGTATGTGTGCCCGGAATATTCTTCCTCATAGATCATATCCCCCTCCTCCCTGGCGACAAACCTCTGCGGAACGGTCTTTCCATTTATCCGGAGATGGCCACCGACTACCTCGACGACATCACCGGGGATGGCCATCACCCTCTTCGTATACAATTCGCTCTCATCGAGTGGGAACTTGAAGACCACAATATCGCCTCGATCCGGTGTACCCCACTGAACGATAGTCTTTTTTGTAAGGGGAACCTTCAATCTATAGGCAAGTTTGTTCGTAATAAAAAGGTCGCCTTCCAGGATCGTCGGATTCATCGATGGAGTAGGTACGATATAGCTCGCGAACACCGACGATCTGATGCATAGAAACACCATGATGAACACTGAATAGAAAATAATGTTTTTTGCGAGTTCCCGTTTATCGATACGAATCATCGGAATCCTCCCTCATTGCGGGACATATGACCTGTAATCGCTGATGTTGTCTTTCAGCTATTAATACGTCCCGCCCGCGGGGATTGTTTCCGTCTACTGCGCCAGTTTTTCCCTCTGTTAGAAACTGATTCCAAACAGAAATCCGAACGACGAGTTTATCACGTCGACCGGCTCGGCTCCTTCAAGCCCCTCGTTGTCGAAACAGGAGGTAAAATCTCTGCTGTAACGAAATTCTCCTGAAAACCGGTTAAAATCGATTCCCAGGGCGATATCGCCTCCGATATTGACGTCTTTCAGGTAGTCTTCCGCTTCATCCTCCGCCCAGATCGTATCATCGGCCACTCTCAATTTGTAGTCTATCCTCGGGCCGGCCGCGATATAGATAGATGCGGCGATAAGCGAGATCTTGTATTTCGGAAGGACCGAGATGCTGAGATAATCGATCCTGTTATCCTTTTCGATCATACTATCGTCGCCGATATCAAGAACGTCGTTCTTCATGCCTCTCTGAACATATGCCACTTCGGTCAGCAGGCTGAACATCGGCAGATCGAGCCATTCCCCGAAGATTCCGATGTGAAGCCCCACCCTTCCATTGGGATCCGGATCATAAGGACCATCGAAACTCTGATTCGTGAATTCGAGGCCTCCCTTGATACCGAAACTTGTGAATGGAAGCGCCTGAACGGAACCAGCTGCAAAGATCATTACGGCCAGTGAAACAACAATAACGGACTTTTTCACTCTACTCTCCTTTCGGGCAGATACATCTTTCTCAAAAACAGTTTGAACCCCGAGGATTCCCAGAAGGCGCGGCCGATATCGTTCTCTTCGGCCACATTCATCTCTATCCTGAAAATATTCTCCCGATGAAACCATTCGATAATGCCTGACAGAATAATCGCACCTATGCCCTTACGCCTGTGCTCTTCCAGCACGGCTATATCCACGATCTCTCCCCTGGGCATCAGTTCAAAGAGTGGTGGGTGGTTCGTAATATGGGCAACTGAATATCCAGTGATCTTACCTTCAAGAATGGCGACGGGAACATAATATTCCTTGTCATCAAGAATTCGCGACAGGAAATCGGCATAGATGCCCGGTGCGCAGTCGCACATACCGAACGAGTCCGGATCGAGGTTCTCATGATGTACCATAAGTTCCTTCCAGATCTTCAATATGCCCGGCACATCGGACTGTACGGCTTTTTTGACAGTCAGGTCCATTCCGATATCTCCATTTTCGCTGTTCGGTCGCGGCTACCTGTCATTCTTGAACAGGCTTACCAGCCCAAGGAAGATCACGGCTCCGACGACCGACATGGCTATTCTGCCCAGGTTCCCCCAGACATGGATATCCAGTATCCTGAATAGATACCCGCCGAGCATCGCGCCTATTATTCCGACTATCAGGTTCCCGAAACAGCCGAAACCGCGGCCCCTGATGATAGTGCCGGCAAGCCAGCCGGAGATCACTCCGATCAGAAGAAAGGTTATCGGCATTCTTCAGCCTCCCTCTCCGGGTCCTGTTCTCCCGGGACTCAGACGTTCGGACTCCATGGTTCCGGGCTAGATGAACTTGTATGTCACTCCAAGCGCCATGGTCTGCTTGAACCGTCCACCAAGATCGACTTCCTTGTCGTACAACAGCTGTATATACAGATTGACCATCAGGTATTTCGTTATGTTGGCAGTGAATATATTCTCCCAGTTCACGTCTGGAGCCTTCCAGTAGTCCTCAGCCACCGTGCCCGCGACAGCGTCCTTCTCCGAATAAACCAGCGCCTGATAGACAGTCAACTTGCTCGTCAGAGTTATCTTGTCTTCCGAAAAGGTCGTCTTGAATTCGGAATCGAATTGCATACCTCCGTCATAGCTGGTCATCGTCTCCTTCGTATCATCGACCATCTTATCGACGAACTGATCGCGATCGACATACTGCCTCGTCGCTACGCCAAGCCTGACGCTCCACTCGCGTTTTTCTTCCTTGATCAGATCTTTCGACACACCGAGCGCCTCTGTGATCTTCATCGGGTTGATATACCTTTCATTCTCCGGATCACTGGCATCCCAAAACTGTGTCTCTATTCGTCCACTCAAAAAAGGATCGACTATCCATCCCTTTGTGATCTTGAGAACACTCTCGAAATCGATTAGATCGGTCGACTTTTCGGGGCTCCGCCACACCTTCGTCTCGACATTCTGGTTGTGAGTCTGTCCGAACAACAGTTTGAGTGTATTTCTGGAATGAAGACTCGAAGTCAGCTGTTTTTCAGCCAGAAAGTTCGAGTTGAATACCCATATGAGCGCGCCTGCTTCCCCTCCCACCCAGTTATCACTGTAGGTGTTTTCAGTAAAGGTCACATTCGCGTCCATGGACAGCTTCCAATCCTCTCCCATCGCGCTTCCAGAAAAAAGAACCAGAAACACAAACAGTAGAACGAGTGAATTCCTGTTCATCGTCTCTCCTTTTTATGTCGTTCGTT
>JAGLYV010000120.1 GCA_023131975.1 Candidatus Krumholzibacteriia bacterium
CTCGAGGAACGGCTTGATGGCATCCAGCGATTCCTTGTGCAGCACTCCGGCCTTGATCGATGCTTCGTAGACGTTGTCCTCGAAGATATCCCATCCGCCGAAGACTATGTCTTTCAGGTCGGCCAGGGGGATGAAATCTTTTATCATGGGAACGTTGTTGTCGGTCCTCTTGCCGAGACGGATAGTACCCATCTGTGTAAGAGATCCGGTCGGCTTCGAATGACCCTGGCGGATAGATTCGACGCCGGCTATGAATGTCGTCGCGACAGCGCCCATTCCAGGCGTCAGTACACCCAGTTTCCCGGTGGGTTTTACAGGCTTGTTCTTTACTTCCATTGTGCCTCCTTGAAATGATCAGATACTTGCGATCGTTATTTATGAAATGGCCTCTCACCATTATGCCGATTAGTCAGGCCCCCATCGGCTGCCTGATTTTAACATCTTGACACAATAAGACAAATTTATAATATTAATAGAAATCATAAACAATATTAATAGTATGGGTGGGTGGAGCTTACAGGGGGGAGATACAGAAAGAAGGCCTGGTGGAGCTTAGAAACCTGAAATACCTGGTGAGCCTGGAGGAGCACGGCAGTTTTACTGCCGCGGCAGCTGCCAATTTCGTCACGCAGCCCGCCGTGTCGATTCAGCTTAAGAAGCTTCAGGAAGAACTCGGTATGAGGCTGTTCGAAATCGAGGGACGGCAGGTGCGGTTTACCGAAGCTGGCAGGACCGTTCTGAAATACGCACGCGGATATATGGATCTTGAGAGCCAGCTCCTGAAAGAGATGAATGACCTTCAGGGACTCCGTAAGGGTCGGTTGTCGCTGGGAATGATCGATGCTGCCAGTATCTATGTACTTCCGGGAATCTTCGCGCGGTTTCACGAGCTGTATCCAGGGATCGATGTCAATCTGGAAGTATCCTCGACTATTCCTCTTCTTCGCGACCTTGAGAACGGGACCCTTGATATCGTAGTCGGATCGTTGCCGTTGACCGGGCACGCGGGGGTCGAGGTCTTTCCGATCTACAGGGAAGCTCTTGTGCCGATCGCCCCTCCGGGTCATATCCTTACCAGACAGAGTGTCGTTGATCCTGCTGACCTGGCCGGTCATCCGTTCATATCGTTTCATAAGGAGTCGGTGACGAGGAAGATCATAGAAGATGCTCTCGAGGAGATCGGAATATGTCTCGAGATAACCATGGCCATAGACAGCCAGGAAGCGATCAGGAATCTTGTCGCCTCGGGTTTCGGCCTTTCGATACTGCCGGAATGGACAGTCAATGAGTACATAAGAAAAGGAACCGTCGCGGGCCTGGACGTAAAAGGGTTGAGAATGGAAAGAAGGCTCGGGTTGATCGTCCCGGCAGGAAGATATATCTCCTCGACCGTGCGTGCATTCCTCGATGTACTTCGCAAAGGTCTTGGAATAGATCTGCCGGACAGATTGTGCGGGAAAGGAGATGATAAGAAATGAGACAGAGGATAGAAGTGGCAAGAGAGGCAATTCTGTCGGCCGGATCCCTGATAAGGGAGACTTTCGGAAGAGAGATCTCGGGACAGGTCGAGGAAAAGGACAGGAATGATTTTGTCACACAATCCGATCGGCTCAGCGAGAAGATGATATCAGAGACTTTGCTGAGGGCTTTTCCCGAGATCGGGATCCTTGGCGAGGAGAACGCGGAACGGATGGACGATGATGAATACTGGATAATCGACCCGCTTGACGGGACGACCAATTTCATTCACGGTTATCCCTCCATCGGACTGAGTGTAGCTCTTGTCAGGGAGAGTGAGGTCGTCCTTGGCCTCGTGTTTGATCCATTGAGGGAAGAGTTATTCGAAGCCAGCAGGGGATGTGGGGCCTTCTGCAACAAGCGGAAAATCCATGTATCGGGAGCAGGCTCTCTGCAGGAATCGCTCCTCGGCACGGGGTTTCCTTTCAAGGCTCAGCAGCACCTGGAGAGCTATATCGAATCGTTCAAAGAGCTTTTTTCTTCGTGCAGGGGGGTGAGAAGGGCAGGCGCCGCGGTCCTTGACTTGAGCCACGTGGCCGCGGGGAGGCTGGATGGTTTCTGGGAGCTTCATCTGAAGCCGTGGGATATGGCTGCTGGAGCTCTCCTCGTACGGGAAGCGGGTGGCCTTGTAACGGATCTTTTCGGGGGCAGTTCCTTTCTTTCAGCAGGTAATATCGTGGCGGGCAATCGATCGATACACGGAAAGATGCTTGAGACGACCGAACGTGTATTCGACAGAGAGAAGGTGGCCGATCTGGCCTGTGACCTGATCGATATGTAAAATGACAAAAAAAGGCCGCCCATTATGGACGGCCCCTGGACTTGATACAGGTAAGGTGTGTATTAGTCCTCGACGATGTCGTAGCAGTTCATTTTCCACACGCCGTTGAAGTATCCGTGTCCGGCCTCATCGGCGATCCATTTGCCTTTCAGAGGTCCTTTGACCCCACCGGCTCTTCCCATCCAGATTCCCTCATACCATCCGTGCGGGGGATAGCTCGTGACTTCCGCGTCGAGCGAGTGATTCCATGTGCCCCTCAGGATCCCCCTGAAGCGGCCATTGAAATCGATGTATTTACCGAAGAAGACTTTTTCGCCGATGCTGTTCGTGCCGGCGACCCCTCTCAGGAATCCAGCAGCCATGCCATGCTCACTCATCCATACACCCCTGTATCTGCCGAGGAGCACTCCGCACATCTCGCCGGTTTCCTCGTCGATCAGGGTGTCTGGTTCTACCGCTTGCCAGCCTCCGAACATGTAACCCTCGGGGCATCTGAACGGCCTGAGATGACTCGATATCATGATGCCGTTTCCACAACGGTCGATCGGAACATGAAGCTCCATCTCCGCGAGTTCTGCCAGGGTGAACTCCCTTTCGAACTCTCCAGCCTTGAATTTCAGAACGGGTATTTCCGGGTAGATCGATACGTTTTCGTCCGTGATGGTGACAGGAGGAACGATAAGCTTCACCTGGATACCATCGATATGCGGACAGGTATGCGAGACCCATTCGATCTTTGATCTGTCGATCCGTTCGACATAATCCTCACCATCGAAGGCGATAAGCCTCTCTATGATGATGTAGCCACCCCTGAACTCCATTCCTCCGGACCAGTCTATCACGCAGCAGTCCGCTATCGATGAATCGGCCATGGCATTGATCAACTTACCCCAGATAGAGCGGAGCCTGAACACTCGCGCGTGGCGGTTGTTGATGCATCTCTGTACTTCAGGATCATCTTCCACCTGATCCACATATAGAGGATCGACATTCATCGATGCGTAGGCCTCTTTTTCACCAAACGCTGGTTCCTCATCGTTTTCGGTAAATCCTCCCGTAGGGGAATCGAGATCGATCGATCCCTCATCGACCGTCGTAGATCCGCCCGAAGGATTCGTCGAATCGAAGATGTTACATCCGGCTCCGAGAGCCATCACAAGCAGTATGAGAGCGGGTACAAGAATCCGTTTCATTTTTCTCCCCTTCCTGAAACTTCCATCGATCCAGTTGCCCCTGATTTAAAGATCTGAAAGGATGTTAGATCCCTTATCCCTGGCCTGCCTTTTCCCCTCAGTCAACCTGGATTATCTGCAGGAGGGATGCCGGATTTGACCTCAGGAACAAAAACGATGTAACTTGCGATGTGACAATTAGTTATTTTCAGGAAGGATGGGAAGCGACAGGGAGCAGGCGCACCGATGTGTACCTTCAGGTACAGAACGCTATTTATATTGTCCATACAGGTCCAGAATCGATTTGATTTTTCTTCAGGAAGTCTGAAACAAGCATCAGGCACATTGCGTAGTTATAATCAGTATATGGGTTATCAATTCAGACCCCTGGAGGCATCATGATAAGATCGAACGTTTCGAAAGTCCTGCTGGTCCTTGTCCTCTCACTCGCTCTTTCCGGAAGCGCGAATGCCGGAAAGAGCTTTTCAAAAGGGTTCGACTGCGACCTGTTCCGCGGCGATGACATTTTCATCGATTTCGATGATGGCGTTATTGTCATCGAATGCGACGACGAAGACGGTATCATCGAGATAACGGACGATTATAAACTCTTCATCGACGGAGACAGGATCGAACTGGACCGGGGCGAGCAGAAACTCGTAAAAACATACTACACGAGTTTCGAGGAAATACTGGAAATGGCTGAGGACCTTGGGATCGGGGGAGCCAGGCTTGGGGTCCAGGGCGCAAAACTCGGGTTGAAAGCCGTGGCCAATGTCATTAAACTGATTTTTGAGGACTATGACAGCGATGATCTTGAGAGGGAAATGGAAAAAGAAGCCGAAAAGATTGAAAAGAAAGCTGAAAAGCTCGAAGAACTGGCTGAACAACTCGAAGATATCGCTGATGATTTCGAGAGGACTCACAGGAAGATGAGAAAGAATATCGACGAACTGGACGAACTTGGCTGGTTCTAGACCCGGGAGAGTGACAAGTGAACGTAGCTGAAGAACATCAGATAATGAAGGAAAAGGAGATGGAGCAGCACCTGACCGTCCTGGCTGTACTCCACATCGCGTGGAGCGCTATGGGGCTCCTTTCTGCCGTGATCATATTTACCTTCGTGGCAGGAGGAGGGATGCTCTCTGGCGATATCGAAGTGATGACGATAACCACGACCATCGGATCGTCTATCGCTTTTCTTTTGACGATTACCAACCTTCCCGGTCTCATAGGTGGGATTGCCCTCCTGAAGAGGCGCAACTGGGGGAGAATACTTACGTTGATCGTCGGATTTCTGTATATGCTGATTGTGCCCTTTGGGACGGTCCTTGGGATCTATACTGTCTGGGTACTTCTCAGCGACAAGACCAGAGTATTTTTTGAAGACGGGCGATGAGGAGGTTAGAAAGTAATGATATCGATTCTGATAGAGATCCTGTATCTGATCAGATACGGGTGGTAGACCGGGCGCCGGAAGCTGGTGCCCCCTCCGGACGGAGATTTCCAGGACCGGACTGCCCTATATGAATTTTTCCCTTTTCTGTAGATTTAACATCCCATACAGCATGGAAAGGACCGAGCCGACCGAGAGATAGATGCGGTTCTTCAGAATAGTGGAGGCCCATACCGCCTGGTTGGAGTGGTCATTGAACGGGTTGAGGAAGATGTTCCACTTGCTCTGAGAAAGAGGCTCCGCGGCGATCCAGAACACCATTCCTATCATGACCATGACGACGGCGGTCCCGTTGCCGTTCCTGATCAGGGTTGAAAACATGAATGAAAGACATCCAAGGAAGAATATGGGGAACATCATCTGAAAAACCATCTGGACGGGAGGCACCGGAACGATCGCCACCATGCTCAGAAGGGTGAGGATTAGGAGAAAGACGAAGACAATGAACCAGATCAATGCCATTCTGGAGATCCACACCTTGTACCTGTAGTTCGGAATCCCGAAAAGTATCTCGATCATCCTCGTATCCACATCGTTCTGTATGCCGAAAGCGGTAGGATAGAAGATGAGCAGGATGCCGGGGAAGAGGAGCAAGTCGTATACATCGGCCGTATCGGGATCGGAATCGTTACTGAACAGGATGATAGCCGTGACTCCGAGGAAGAATATGAATGCGGCCAGTAGAAAATAGAAAAACTTGTTGGCGAAGACAATCTTGAGATTATACCTGGAGAACCTGACGAGCAGGTTCAAGTCGTCTCTGATATTCACTTTCTATCCTTCTCCTTCAACAGCCACAGGTAGGCGTCTTCAAGGGTGGGGGGCACCTCTATCGCGTTTTCGGCCGGTTTCGAAGCAGCTATGGCCCGGATCCTGATCTTTTCTCCGTCACGCATATGATGGATGACCATCATTCTTCCCCGGGTTTCTTCGAGGTCATTCGGATCCACGTGCATCTGCCAGACTTTTCCCCTGGCGAGATCCTTCATCTTCGATGGCTCATCCAGATAGAGGAGGCTGCCTCTGTTCAGGATCGCCACCTTGTTGCACGAACTGTATATGTCTTCGATGATATGTGTCGAAAAGATAACGACACGATCCCTGCTCAGTTCGACGAGCAGGTTGCGGAACCTTATCCTTTCCCGTGGATCCAGACCGGCCGTAGGTTCGTCGACGACGAGGATCCGGGGAAGATGCAGGAGGATCTGAGCGATGCCGATCCTCTGTTTCATGCCGCCGGAGAAGGAACCGATTGTCTGATCGCGATTCTCCTCCATGTGGACCGACTCCAGTACCTTGTCGACCATGTTTTCTCTTCTGGTCCTGTCGCGGAGTCCCTTGAGCATCGCCTGGTAGTCGAGGAATTCCCAGGCTGTCATGTTTTCGTACATTCCGAATTCCTGGGGGAGGTATCCGATAAGACCTTGTAACTCTTCGCGTTTTTCGTTGACGTCGATTCCGTTTATCTCGATACGACCGTAACTCTGCTCCAGAATGCCGCAGATTATTCTCATAAGAGTCGTTTTGCCGGCGCCGTTGGGGCCGAGCAGTCCGAACATACCACTACCGATTTCGAGGGAGACTCCGGCGAGAGCCCTGAACGGTTTCTTTTTCCTGCCGATGTACGGGATCGCTCCGACCATGTAGAAGAAGCCTTTTCTGATCGCCGCAAGGCGGCCGCTTATCCGGGCGATGTTTACGTTCTCGCGGTGAAGGTGTTCGGACGTCTTGTGGATAGACAGGAGAATATACCAGAAGAATCCAGCGAAAATAACGGCGGCGGTGTTATGCCACCTCAGCCAGAATACTATCAGATTGACAAGAGGAAAAGCCCATACAAAAATGGGGTGGAACAGAATCACAAACTTTGAAACGAGTCTGCTCGACCGTACCTCTTGCTCAGGTGTGTTCCGCATGCTGAGCCCGTCCGCGACAGTCAGGACGAAGAAATAGACGGCATGACTCAACAGGAAGACCCAGAACCCGCTTTTCAGGTAGAAATAGACGAAATATGTCATGAAACTGAGCAGGGGGAGCTGCCATAGCAGGGCTCCGAGATCCAGGGCTTCGTTTGAGGCCATGGCTCGTTCACTTAACATCCTGCTTTTTTTCCATTCTCTGACGAAGCGTGAGGGCTGGTCGTATATCTTGACGAGATTTCGTATTTTTATCGTTATTGGCTGGTTCTCGGGGATTATCCTGCCGCTGGCACGGCGAAGGCTGTTCAGGATGAACCAGGAGAGGCCGGGTACGGAAAGGGTGAGGACAGAGAGGAACACCAGCTTCCAGATCGTTCCGTCGACCTTCAGGTGAATGAAGGATACCCCGCCGATGAATGTGGCGGCCTGGGAGATCTTGACCCCGGGGTGAAGTCCGCGGATCCAGCTGATCCCTGTCTCGAGTCCGGAATAGACCACAGGTATGAATATCAGAGTGAAGAGTGTGCTGAGTGACAGACCGCCGATGACCGTGATCGCGAATGGCGCGCCGATCAAAGTCACCTCTTCCGCCTTCCCCATTGCCAGTGGGATCATGGCGGCTATTGTGGTTATGGCCGTTATCAGGATCGGACGTGTCCTGGCCAGTCCCGCCATCATCAGCGCCCGCGACCTTCTGAACCCGCGTCGTCTCAATATCAGCGAGTAGTCGATGAGTATGATCCCGTTGTTCACTACGACTCCCAGCAGGATGAGAAATCCGGTGAGGGTGTAGGCATTGACAAGGGATGTACCCGTGAAGATCAGAAGCCAGAACGATCCGATCGCGGCAAGGGGGATCGTGAACATCATCACTACGGGTGTGGTGAACGATTCGAATACCGACGCGAGAATCATGTAGATCAGGATGAAGGCAGCGAGGATCAGAAACTTGAACTCGCTGTAGTCGTTTTCCTCATGCACGACCTCTACGGCCATGCCGGGAGGTATGACAAGTCCCTCCACCAGTCCGTCCACTTCGGCCCGTGCCGCTTCGAGAAGTTCCTTCGAGCTGTTGACGTCGGAAGTGAATTGATAGATCACTTCGACCTGCTTCTCCTGGTTGACTCTCGAGATCGTCGGCATGCCGTGCGAGTAGATTATCCGGCTGACGTTCTGAAGTTCGACGGTAGCCCCGGTACCACCCTGGACCTGCATGGTCCTGAGATCCTCGATCTCCCTGTCCCGCTGGTCTTTTGTCTTTATAATGATGTCGTATTCATCGATACCCTGTTTGAAGGAGACCCTGCTGGAATATTCGTTATCGAAAGAACCAAGTTCGGAGGCGATGCTGGCGAGCGTGATATCGTAATAACTCATCACCTTCGTGTCGAAGAGAAGGTGTATCTCCGGACTGTTCTCGCTGATATTCATGCCAGCCGAAGTGACAGAACTGTTGTTTTCGAGAAAATATTTGATGCTTTCGCCGAAATCCTGCATCGTCTCTATATCGTTGCCCTTGATGACGACTTTCTCCTGCGGGGACCCGATACCGAACATCCTCTCCATCGATCTTCCCATATTGCCGCCACCGCCCCGGAAACGCATGCTCGACTGGGGGGGATCGAAGCTGGTCTCAGCCGCCCTGAATCCTGATATCCTCTTGTTGATGTCGTCCTTTATCGCCTGCAGGTCCCTGCCGGCGATCTTCTGATAATCGTCCTGCAGACTTATGCTGATAGAAGCTTCCTCTTCCTCTATCCAGCTGATCACATCAAGTTTTTCCTCTATGGGGGCGATCCTCTGTTCGAGATCCGCTACCGCGAGGTTGGTGTTCTCGAGAGTCGCGCCAGCTGGCATCGTGACATAGAGATCAATACTGGTCGATTCGGCTTCCCTGCTCACGTTGATCGAGAGACTGAAACATATGATCACGCTGGCAAAGAAGACGAGAGTCGCGGTAATTATCGTGCGAAGAGGGAATCTGAGACAGGATTTGAGAAGCACGGTGTAGATGCCAAGAAGCCTGTTTCTCCTTTTGACTTCATGGAACCGTGCGCTTCCAGGCTGTCCTTTTTTCGAGATGAAATAATAGGTCACCATCGGGACCAGCAGAAGAGCAACGACCAGGGAGACAAGGAGAGTGGAGATGATAGATACTCCGATATGTTTTCCTATCAGTTGTATGAAGAAATCAGAAGAAAAGATAAAAGGAAGAAAGACTGTGATCGTAGTGAGAGTCGCGGCGACTATCGATCGCCAGACTTCGCTCACTCCCTGTATGACAGCAGTCTTGTTGTCTTTGCCCTCCGAGAGAAGCCGGTAGATGTTCTCAAGAACGACGACCCCGTTGTCGAGGAGCATGCCGATGGCAAGGGCCATCCCGATGAGAGTGAGGCTGTTGATCGATATTCCCGCCGCGTAGAAGAAATTGAATGATGTAAAGACAGAGATCGGGATGGCGAGGGCGATGATCAGGACGAGGCGGAGGTTTCTGAGAAAGACCCAGAGTATGATTATGGCGAGAAGGCCTCCGATCAGGGCCAGCCTGATTATCAGGTCGATATTCTTCTCCATCAACTCCGCAGTATCACTCTGTATGACGATCTCGATATCTTTCGCGGCGAAATCTCTGTTAAGATGGTCAATGACATCGCGCGTGGTGTGGGAAAGCTCTATGAGGTTGACCTGTGCGTCCCTGACCAGGGTCACAGTGACCGCGTCTTTGCCGTTGACCCTGCTTATCGATTCCTGTTCTTTCACTCCGAAATAGATCTCGGCAACGTCTTTAAGAAGAACGGGACCGTTCCTGTCGACGATGATCTCTTCCAGATCCATGATGTCCATATATTCCGAAGTGACGCTTACGAAATATTTTCTGTCGCTTGTGCCGACCTGGCCCGCGAATGTGTTATTACCGCTGTTCTGTCGTATCAGGGAAGCTATTCTCGAAGGAGTGATGCCGTAGGCTTCGACGACCTGATCGTCGAGGATGATTTCCAGCGATTTTTCGCGACCACCGGAAATATCGACATTTGAGATCCCGTCGATCGACTCGAACTCCCTGCGGAGATTGTTATCCACCACATACCGGACACGGTCGAGACCGCCTCCGCCACGGACCTGCAGGCTCATGAACATGTTCGAAATCTGCTCCGTATCGATTTTTACCACGGTGACCTGGTAGTTTTCCGGGAGTGAAGCCTTGACCGTGGTTATCTTTTCGTGGAGCTTGAGATAGGCATATTTGATAGACGTGTTCTTGTTGTAATAGACGGTGATCATTCCCCGCCGCCCGGACGAGAACGATTCGATCCGGTCTATGTCTTCGAGTGTACCTATCGCGCCTTCAAGCGGAATGATAGCCTCGGTCTCCATATGCGCGGGGTCGGTTTCCTGGAATGTGAATATCTGGACGATGAGGAAGGGGAGCTCCGCGTTTGGAAACAACTCGACCGGCAGCAACCTGTACGAGACATAGCCCAGCATCGTCAGGGCTATGAAAAGCATGCTGATAAATGTCCTGCGGCGCGTAATCAGGTTGCCAGCCATCATTCGACCCTGTCCAGTACCGAGTAAACGCTGGGAATCACAAACAGCGTGAGAATTGTCGAAGTCACCAACCCGCCGATGACTGCCAGTGCCATCGGGGATCTGAGAGAAGCACCTTCACCGAAGCCGAGTGTGAGAGGAAGCAGGGCCAGTATGGTAGTCGCGCTTGTCATCACAATCGGACGGATTCTCATCCTGCCAGCTTCGATTATCGCCTGCCGGGCGGCCAGGCCACTTCTTCTCAATCGGTTTATCGCGTCGACCAGGATGATCGAATCGTTTACCGCTATTCCGACCAGCATGATCATTCCGATATAGGCCATGATATTGAGAGTCTCTCCAAGGATGAAGAAGATCAATATCGCGCCGACTCCGGCGAGAGGGATGGTCAAAAGGATGGAAAACGGGTGGACGAGTGATTCGAACTGGGATGCCATTACCATATATACAAGGATGATGGACAGGATAAGGGCGAAACGGAGGTCTTTGAACTCCGCCTGTCTTTTTTCTTCTTCACCCGTGATGTCTATTCTGTAGTCGGAGGGAAGTTCGATCCCGGCAAGGCTTTCGCGAATGTCGCCGATGACGTGGTCGAAGGGCCGGCCCTCGTGCTGGTGAGCAGTGACTATCGCGGTGCGGACCTGGTTATGTCTGTTGATCTCTCTGGGCGCGAAGCCGTAAGAGATATCGGATAGTTCGCTGAGTCTTACCCTGGTCCCTGAGGCGTTCAGCTGAAGGTCCTGAAGGCCGCTGAGTGAAATGTCGGGTGTCTTGAGAGTTATACTTTTCTTTTCGCCTTCATATTCCCATTCTCCCGCATCCCTTCCTGTCAGGAGGTCGGATAGTTGCGAGCTGATCGAGTTGACTCCTATGCTGTACATTCCCGCTTTCAGGCGGTCGACCAGGATCTCTACCTCGGGGCGACCGTGTTCGAGGCTTGTCTCCACATTATAGAGATCTTTGATCGCAAGTAATCTTTCTTTCGTCTCAATGGCGAGCCTCTCGAGGACATCGTTGTCATCGCCTCTGATCTCGACGACTACCGGGGCCGATTCGGTTCCCAGGGTAGCCAGCAGGGCCGTCTGGTCCTGTAAAAACTCCGATTCAAGATCGGGAATTGCGGATATGGCTCCTCCGAGTTTCGCGACGATCACACCAGGGTCCAGGCTGGTGTCATCTTTCAGGATTATCTTGACGGTAGCGGTGTTCTCGTCCTGGAAGACGGAGCTTTCATTCTCGTTCATCCCCGTGACAGGCCCGATCAGGCAGAATACCGTTTCGACGTTCTCGCCGAGTATCTCACGGATCATTTTTTCGATTTCCGCTACCGTGCCGGCAGTTCTTTCCAGTTCGGTACCCTCTGGCAGGCTCAACCTGATCGAGAACTCGTTTACATCTGTTTTCGGAAGAAACTCGCTGCCGACAACGGGCAGAAGAAAGGCCGCGATCAGCACGAGTAACGCCGCTCCGCCGATGATACTCCACCTGTGATCGATCGTCTTTTCGAGGACGCGGCCGTACCATTCGAAACTGACGGAGCGTTTTTCCCTCAAGGGAGTATTTTCCTTCAGGAAACGGCTTGCAAGCATCGGGATCACGAAGATGGCCACTACGAGGGAGGAGAGCAGTGAAAAGGCGACAGTCCATGCCTGGTCCTTGAACAGCTCACCCGACGCGCCGTGCAGATAGACTATGGGGAGGAAGACGACGATAGTAGTCAGGGTAGACGCGGTGATAGCGCCGCTGACCTGGGACGCGCCCTCAATGGATGCTTCCCTGAGACTCATCCCTGTCTCGAGATTACGGATGATGTTCTCCATTACGACGATCGCGTTATCGACGAGCATCCCGGCGCCGAGAGCCAGGCCGCCCAATGTCATTATGTTGAGTGTCAATCCGTTAAAATACATCAGATTGAAGGTGGCGACCACGGATACGGGTATTGCCATGCTTACTATGGCGGTCGTGCCGAGCCGTCTCAGAAATACGTAGAGGATGATGACAGCGAGGAGTATCCCGATAAGCGCTGTCTGTTTGACCTCATCGATCGATGTAGAGATGAATTTTCCCTGGTCCTGGATCACTTTCAGTTCGTAGCCGGGGAGAGCTTTTTCGAGGGTACCGAGAGCCTCCTGTAAAGTATTTGAAGCCTGGACGGTATTGAATTTCATCTCCTTGTAGATAGACAGGCCCAGACACCGTCGACCGTTGAATGTGACGATGCTCTCGGGTTCCTTTGTCGTATATTCGATTTTCGCGACATCTTTGAGGAATATCGGGGTCCGGCCGTCCAGCGTCGGCCCGGTCGATGAAAGGGTGGATCGTCCATCGTCCAGTTGTCCGTCCGACGAAGGTTCCTTCCAGGTCAGGATGATGTTCTCGATATCCTCGAGTGTCTCGTAGACGCTTATACCGCGAATCAGATATCTCAGGCCCATTTCGTTGATCTCGCCCCCGGAAGCGGTCTGATTGTAGTTCCGGATACTCTGCGATACCTGGTCAGCGGTAAGGTCGTACGCGTCGAGCAGGTAGCCGTCCGTCTCTATGACCACCTCTTTTTCTTCCTCGCCGGAGATCTCGACGCCGGCTATACCTTCGAGCCGCGACAGCTCGTTTCTGATATAATTTTCGGCTATCTTTCTCAATTCGTCCAGGTCGGGGTTGTCCGGATGGTAAAGGACGAGCGTCATGATCGGTTCGGAGTTCGGGTCGTGTTGAGTAATGGCGATCGACTGGATGTCGGAATTCTGGCTGAAATCGGTCACACTTTTCTGCAGGTCCAGGAAAGCCTCGTCCATGTCCGTGTCCCATTTGTATTCGACGGTGGTCTGTGCTGACCCGACACGTATTATCGAGGATACACCGATAACGCCCCTTCGCCTGCTTGCCATCGACTCGATCTGTTCTATGTACTGCTTTTCAATTTCTTCCGGTGGTGCTTCCTCCGCGTCGATCTCTATGTACAGACGCGGATTGTTCAGATCCGGAAAAAGGTCGATCCCAAGTCGCTGGAAGGAGATGTAACCGAGCAGAAAGACCGCCAGGACGAACATTACGACCGTTACGGGGTGTTCAACAGAAAAACGGGATATCTTTCTCATCTGACCACCTTGACTCTGGATCGGTTACGAAGGGTCTCAAACCCCTTGATCACGAGCCTCTCGTTCTTTTTCAGGCCTTCGAGTATCTCGATGTAATCGGGGTTTTCCAGACCGGTCGAGACGACCCTTTCCTGAGCGGCTCCTTTTTCGACGATAAAGACGGTTTTGCCTCTCTGCTTGACGAGGATTATGTTCTTGGGAATCACGATGGTGCTGTCATGTCTTGCCGTAACGATCTCAGCCTTGACGAACATCCCCGGCCTGAGTATGAACTGGCCGTTGTCGATCCTTATGGAGGCCTTGAACGATCTTGTGTCGGGATCGAGAGTGGTCGCTACCTGTGTTATGTTGCCCGCGAGCGTGTCGTCCGGCACGGTATAATTCATGATCCTGACCGAAAAACCCGGATCGATACTGCCGAGGTTCTTTCCGGGAAGGCTGACGTCGAGGTAGAGGCTGCTGTAATCCATTATCTGGACTATTACCTTTCCCATCTCCAGCCGTGTGTCAGGAGTATAGTATGGGAGATCGGTGATCACTCCGTCGAATGGAGCCTTTATCAGGAGTTTTGCCAGTTGGATGAGCGCGTTCTTATAATCATATTCCGCGTCCATGAACATCTTCTCGGAATTCTTCATCTCGGTCAGTGTGACTCCGCCCTTGTCGTAAAGTGATTTCTGTTTTTCATAGTCGAGCCTGGAAGTCTCGAGGTGGAGTTTTTTTGAGTCGATCCTTATATTGTTTTCTTCTTCCTCGTTGATGAGGCGGGCGATGATCTGGCCGGCGGTCACCCGGTCGCCGATGGCGAAAGGCTTGCCGGTCGCACGGTTCTGCTGGAGGAAATAATCACCGCTTTTCTCCGAAGTGATGGTCATCTCGGCAATCGAATTGACGGTGCCTGTCGCCGTGATAAACTGCTCTATCGACCCCGGTACGATCTCCTGTACAGAGACGGGGACGCTTATCTCCGTATCTATATCGGCATCGTCTCCACCACATGACGAAATCAACGCAGCGACCGTAATCAGTAATAGTAGTCTCTTCACTTCACGCTCCTTATCAGAAAGTCCGGGGCCTGTCACTCGATGACCGACCTGTTTTTCTCAAAATCCCACAACGACTGGATCTTCATGTCCAGTATATACTGTTTGTATTTGATGAGCGCCGAGATCTCGCTCAGTCGAGCCCTCGAAAGCTGATTCTGGAGTCCGTTAAGATCGTAGCTTGAGAGATCTCCGTTTTTGTATTTTTCCAGACCGATCTCATAGGTCAGTTCTGACCTGCGCACGTTCTGTTTGGCGATATCGATCTGTATTACCTGGTTTTCGATGTTTCTGTATACCTGACGGATAGAGATGATAATGTCATCCTTCTGCTCCTCGAGGTATAGCCTGTCGCTCTCAAGAGAGGCTTCCGCCGCTCTCATCTCGGCCTTTTTCTCTCCCCAGTCCCATAGAGGGATCTCGAACGATATGGCTACCTGCTGGTTCTTGGTGGGAGAATCGTAGATGTTGTTGAAGGCTTCGTCCGTACCGGTCGTTCCGTATGAAAGGTTGATATTTCCGTAGAATTCGTTTCTGGTTCCTGCCTGTACCAGAGCGTTTCTGGCGTTCTCTATCGCGATCTGTCTCTGTCTCAGTTCCGCCCTGTGTTCTAACCCGTGACTGACAGCCGTCTGGAGGTCTACAGGCGTCTCGCGGTATGATATGTCAGTGGATATCTCGATCAGTTCGTCCAGATCGAGCCC